>JAFVCK010000008.1 GCA_017479265.1 Bacteroidales bacterium
GGACTCGACGACTACGTCAACATCGAGTGCGCCCCAGGTGATGTTGGCAGGGTCCTTCTCTGCGAAGACCTGAATCTTGTTTCCGTCAACGATGAGGTAGTTGCCCTCAACGGAGATCTCGTGATTGAACTGTCCGTGAACAGAATCATACTTAAGCATGTAAGCAAGATAATCTGCATCAAGGAGGTCGTTGATACCCACTACGGTGACGTCGTTAGCGAAGTTCTCAACTGCTGCACGGAATACCATACGGCCGATACGGCCAAATCCGTTAATACCAAGTTTTACCATTTCAAAAAATTTATTGATAATTGTTATACAAATTGCTCAATCAAGCAGTTTACCCACTGCAAAATCAATGCAAAAATAATAAAAAACTGATTAATTTCCATATCTTTGCATCAAATTTCTGCAATCGCAAAAACTTAAACGTTACAATGAGGATTCTGTTGACAAATGACGACGGATATACTGCCAAAGGAATACGCACTTTGGCAGAAATCATGACAGCTTTCGGGCAGGTCCATGTCGTCGCTCCCAAGAAACATGAGTCGGGGATGGCAATGGCCGTGTCCCTCGGTCTCAAGCAGCTGGCCTGCAAGGATTTCGGCGAGGACGAGGCCGGAGTACACTGGACATATCTGGATGCCACCCCGGCGAGCTGCGTCAAGTTCGGACTCAACTATCCTGCCTTCGGAAGCCGTCCCGACATAGTGCTTAGCGGCATCAACCACGGGTCCAACGCTACTACGGGCGCATTGTACTCTGGCACGCTGGGGGCCACCGCCGAAGCCGCCCTGAACGGCATTCCGGCCATTGGCGTGTCCCTGGCTACCTCCAACCCGGATGCGGACTTTTCAGCCGTCAGGGAATTCTTCCCCCGGGTGTTCAGGACTCTGACCTCCTTCACACCTGTCCCCTTCGGGACCTATTTCAATGTCAATTTCCCCAACCTGCCCGCCCCTCAAATCAAGGGCATAAGGGTCACCGTCATGGGAATGGGACATTGGGAAAAGGAATTCGAGGACTGGGACCCTACCCGCCTTGAGCACCTTGGCATAACCCCCGAATTGCTCGGACAGAGTTCCGTAGCCAATGCCCTCGAGGGTGAAAAGCTTTATATGATGATGGGCCATTATGTCGATGGAGAGAACAATCACCGGAGGGCCGACCACCATCTTCTGAAAGAAGGATATATCACCATTACAGCCCACAAGATAGACAGCACGGACAGGGATACATTTACACGGATGATTGAGGACGGGCTGGACAAAGACTTCTGACACAATGCGTTACTATATAATAGCAGGAGAAGCCTCCGGCGACCTGCACGGCTCCAACCTGATGAAGGGTCTGTACAAGACGGACCCTCGGGCTACCATACGCTTCTGGGGCGGCCCTCTCATGAATGCCGTCTATGAAGCCTCTGAAGAAGGCGACGGCTTCGTCAAGGACTACAAGGATGGGGCCGTGATGGGCATTACCCAGATAGTGCTGCATGCCTGCAAGTATCTTCGCCGCCTGAAGGAATGTGAAAAGGACATCGAGCGCTTCAATCCCGATGCCGTGATACTGATAGACTACCCCGGTTTCAACTTCAGGGTCGCTGAATACGCTCACAGGAAGGGCTACAAGGTATTCTGGTACATAGCCCCCAAGGTATGGGCCTCGCGCGAAAACAGGGTACGCAAGCTCAGGGAGCATGTCGATATGCTGTTCATAGTATTCCCCTTCGAGAAGGAGTATTTCGACCGCAAAGGCATAAGGTATATATATGAGGGCAACCCCCTGACGGATGCCATAGACGGCTCCCCCGGCGTTTCCATCTCGAGGGAAGACTTCCTTCGTGAAGCAGGCCTGGAAGACAGGAAATTCATAGCCCTGCTTGCAGGCTCGCGAAAAGGAGAAGTCAGCTTGATGATGCCTGTCCTGGCAGAATTTGCGGACAGGATGCACGCCATTCCACTTTATAGCGACTGGCAGTTCGTGCTGGCTGGAGCGCCTTCAAGGAGCATGGCGGACTACGAACCGTGGCTGAAGGGCCGCGAAGGCTGGCTGAAAGTGGTATTCGGCCAGACCCACGCCATAGTGCGCCACGCCCAGGCCGCTGTCGTCAATTCCGGCACGGCATCCCTGGAGACCTGCCTTATCGGCACTCCTCAGGTGGTAGGCTATGCCATGACTCCCCTTAATTTCACCCTGGCGAAACTCATAATGCACTCTGGCTACATAAGCCTCGGAAACCTCATACTCTCACGCCGGGCCTTCAAAGAGCTGGTACAGAACTATTTCAACGCCGACAACCTCACGGTGGAAGTGCGGAGAATCATGGAAGACGATGCATATAGGGAGACCATGCTCTCCGATTACGGGCAGATAAGAAAAAGTCTCGGCGGCTCGGGAGCATCCTCCAAAGTCGCCGGGGCAATGTATGCTTTGCTGGACAAGAGGCTATCTTGAGCCTCCTCCGTGTCCGCCGCCGAAGCCGCCTCCTCCGCCACCGAAGGAAATGGAACCTCCGCCTCCGGCAGACCTTCTTGCAGCGGCCGCCCTTGCCGAACGCTCCGCCTGACGGCCCAGTGCCGAGGACATCATGGCCCTTGAGGAATTGCCGAGGCTGTTGAGAAGGTAGTAAGTCGTCGTCATGTTCATCATATTGGACTGACGGGTATATTCCTCCATCACCGTCGGGAACAGCTTCTCGAAGTTCTTGGCTACCTTTTCAGCTATGCCGAAGGAAGCTGCCAGTATCATATACTGCTTCCACAGGCCGACCTCGGGAGCCGTACGCTTGTCCACCATGGTGAAATCATCCAGGAAATTCTTGAATTCCACAGCATGGCATCTGTCTTCCTGTGAAACCCCTTTCCAAAGAGCCCTGCCGGAATAAACCGCTTCATTGGGCCACGAAGCCACCTGGGCATCGTGGCGATAGGACCAGCGCTTGAACTCGTTCGCCTCAAGCAACAAGTTGTCGCCGGCCGCTTCGAGCGCGGCCTTGTAAATAGTAGCCTCCATAGAATCCTGGAACTGTACCTGCTCCTTTCCCTTTGTAAAGCGGAGGTTGTACCTGTCCTGCTTGCCAAGGTCCTTCTCCACCGAAATAAGGCCGTCCAGAATCCACTTTAGGAAATATGCGCTGACAAGATTGGGGAACTCCTTGTTCCTGGACCCGGCAAGAAAATCACCTTCCTGAAGGAGACTGAGCATGGCCTTCGGACTGCCTCCGAGCGGGACATCCCTGTACCACCCGTCAATCTTGCTCTTTCCGAACACCTTCTTGTCGTACCTGTTTCCGCTGACCTTGCGGTAAATCCTGCGAATCAGAAGATAGATGAGGTATCCAACTATAAGAAGAGGTAAGCCGACCAGCAACAGAATCATTATGCCTGCTGCAATCCAGTCGAAAACGCCCATTTTTTCGTCTTCGTCACCGTAATCCGAACCTTTCCGGGCCTCTTCCTTCAGGTCTTCGAAAGTGCCGTCGCCTTCCACTTCAGGGCTGAACAGTCCCTTGTCGAAACTGATGAGGGCCGAGAAGAAACTGCTGTACTGGAGGGGTTCTGTCGATTCGAAACATATCTTGCCGTCCTCAATCCATGAATCACCGACCATTCCGAAACCCCAGAAACGGAAATTATTGTCATCGGAGCTGTTCCAGAACCACTGGGCGGAGCCGGTCTTGTTGATGAAGGTTATGCTGGCATGCCGGGGGCGTACGGACCATTCGTCATTGAGGAAATGCCAATGGAAGCCGTCACATTCGGGATAAGACAGCACGAGATTGTCTATCTTGTAGTAAATGGTATAGACATGGTCGCCGTAAGGCCCCTGGCCCCAACAGAGTTCGACGCTTCCTCCGCCCTTTTCGACAATACCGCATCTGCGGGTCTTGGCGGCGAGAGAACGGTCTGAGTTCCAATTCCTTCCGTCATTGGCATATTCTTCGCCGTTTTCAAAAACGCGAAGGTCATGTATATAGCTTTTGCCCGGATTGTCAATGGGAATGTACCACTCGGTGCCGCTCACGACAGATACGTCCCAGGTCTGCTCGACGAAACCTTGTCCATTGGGAAAAAGGTAAACGTTCGTGCAGATGTCACGAATTGCCTGGGCGTTGGACAATACAGCGCCTATGCAGGCGAAAAACATCGCCAGCATGACTGAAACGCCTCTTTTCATATTGCAGGAATTACCACCTCTTCTTGAAGAGGTCCTGGGGAACATCGGCCTTGGACTTGTCCTCCTCCAGATACTGCTTGGCCGTAAAACCAAGAGGGCCCGCCACGAGGCTGCCGGGGAACATGCGCACCTGGGTGTTGAACTTAGTGACGGTGTCGTTGAAAGTCATCCTCGAAAGACGCACCATATCCTCGTTCGTGGCATACGTGTCCTGAGCTTTGATGTAGAGTTCCTGGGACTTAAGCTCGGGATATTTCTCCACTACGGCATTGAAGTTCAACCTGGCCTGGGAGAGCATCTGCTCATTCGCGTTGATCTGCTCGGGAGTAGGATTTGCCGACTGCACCGGCCTACGTGCCTCAATGGCATCGATTATGGTCTTGGACTCTATATCGATACCGAACTCACGGGCAGTGTTGATCATCGTTACGAGGGCATCGTAGCGGGACATCTGCTGTACATTGATTTGCTTGAGGGCATTGTTGCAGAACTCGTCAAGCTGGACCAGTTTCCTCTGGACCGAAACCACCCATAGTACCAGGACTACGATAATGGCAATGATAATGGCAATTGTCATGACATTAAGAAATTAAATTTCCCAAATTTATGAAATTAATCCGAATTGGTATCAAAAAAACATGAGGACAAACGCAAAAATAGTCAATATTCCCTATTCCCGAATATGTCGGAACCGATGCGGACCATGGTCGCGCCGTGGCGGAGCGCAATCTTCCAGTCGCCTGACATGCCTATGGACAGTTGGTCGAAAGCATGGTGGTGCGGGAATTCACGCTGCAGCGTAAGGAAAAGGGAATGTATCCTGGCGAAATCCTGCTCTACTACAGCCTCGTCGTCGGTGTTGGTGGCCATTCCCATGAGACCCCTGAAACGGATCCCCTCGCGGGTGGCGGAGAGAGCCTGCCTTATCTGCTGCTCGTCAAGTCCGTGCTTGCTCTCCTCCGCCCCGAGGTGGAACTCCAGCAGTATGTCCATTACCTTGCCGTTATCCCGGCACCAGCGGTCTATGGCATCCAGAAGATGAAGAGAATCGACGGACTGCACCATGGAGGCATAGGGAAGCACCAGACGTAGCTTGTTGGTCTGCAAATGTCCTATGAAATGCCAAACGACATCAGAGGGCATCAGGGGCACCTTGGCGGCAAACTCCTGCGGCCTGTTCTCGCCGAAAAGACGCTGCCCTGCCGAATACGCTTCCATAAGCCTCTCGACAGGATGGAATTTGGAAACTGCCACCAGGGCTACTCCTGATGGCAGTTCCTTGTAAATTCTTGACAGATTGTCGCTTATCATAATAAACTAACGACGTTTCTTCTGCTGTTCCTTAAGAGCCTGCTGCTGCATTTTCTGGGCTTCTTCCAGTCTCTGCTGCCACTTGCTCTTGACGACCTTCTTGCCCTCGGAAGCCTTGAGCCTTGCCATTATCGCCTCGGGCTTTACGAACCACTTCTTGATTATCCATGTCTCAAGCATGGTAATCAGGTTGGAGAGCAGGTAGTAATAACTCAAGCCGGAGGAGAGGTTGTTACAGATGAAGAACATCATTATAGGCATCATATAGATGCTCATGGCCCTCATCATCTTGGAGTTGGGGTCGTTGCCAGAAGTCTGGCCGGCGGTGGTAATCTTGGAATAGAAGAACATCGACACTGCCATCAGCAGGGCAAACAGGGAAATATGGTCGCCCAGAAGAGGTACGTTCACGCCGAAATCCAGGATGGAATCGTATGCGCTGAGGTCTTCGGCCCACAGGAAACGCTGCTGGCGAAGCTCTATGGACGCAGGGAAGAAGCGGAACATGGCCCACAGTATAGGGAACTGGAGCAACATGGGGAGGCATCCTCCCATGGGACTGATTCCGGCCCTTTTGTACAGGTCCATGGTGGCCTGCTGCTTCTTCATCGCGTCTTCCTGCTTGGGATACTTCTCGTTGATCTTGTCGATTTCGGGCTTGAGAGCCTGCATCGAGGCACTGGAAGAATACGACTTGAAAGCGAACGGCAGCACTACCAGCTTGATGAAAATGGTCATCAGCAGTATTATGATGCCGAAATTGGCTATGTTCAGCGTATTGTGCAGGAAGTTGAACAAAGGAATGATGACGAACCTGGTGAACCATCCCACCAGCCATCCTCCCAGAGGGATTATCTTCTCGTACTTGTGGTCGAAGGACTTGAGGGTCTGGAAATGGTTGGGACCGAAGTAGAATTCGTTCTTGTAGGTGGGACGGGCCTCGCGCTTGACATCGAAACGCATTGCCGCGCCGCAGCTCATAAGTTCGTGCTCTTCATTGTTTTCCGGAAGGAAAGCCAGGGAAAGCTCGCCGGAGGAGAAATTGTCTTCCGAGCGCATTATGGCCGAGAAGAACTGCTGCTGGAAGGAGAACCATTCCAGTTTGTTGTCTATCCTCTTGGCACCGCCCTTTCCCCTGCCGCTGATTTCCGACGGCTTCTTCTCTCCGGGATACATGTAGTCTATCTTGGAATACTGGCTCTCGTTCTTGAAACCTTTTTCCATGCGGGGCATGATGACGTTCCAGTCCATGTCGAATACGCTGACATTCTTGGGAATCACGCCGTCCATGTCCACGAAGGTGAGGGTGTTCTCCACTATGTAGGAATCCTCGTGGAGCACATATTCCTGACGGATGCGTCCGCCGCCCTTGAAGGGCAGCGACAGGACGACTGAAGTAGGTGTCGCCACCTCGATTTCAAAGTTGAAGTCTTTGGTATTTATATACTCGCCGGTATATATCTTGTAGCCCATCTCGCTCTTTCCCTCACGGAAAAGGTAAAGAGGTGAGCCTCCGTAGTTGTTGTAGTCCTTTAGCATGGCGGACCACGGCTGGGCGCCCTTGCTGTTTATCTGAAGCACCAGCTTAGAATTGGAAAGGGTCACTATGGTGCCCTCGGCCTGCGAGGCCTCCTGGAGAAGAGTGTCCTTGTAAACGGGCCGGACAGCCTCCTGCCTGATGTCAGGGGCCTCCGACTGCACCGCCACGGAGTCGTAAGGATGCTCCGCAAAATAAATTGAATCACGCCTCGCCTGCTCTACCGCCGCTACGGAATCCGCATAGGCCTGCAATGCCTGCTGCTTCTCTGCCTGTTTGCTGTTATAGAAAAGGAACCCCGCAAAAATGAGGAACATCAGCACATAGCCGATAATGTTATTCTTATCCACGTCAATCAGTTAAATGTTACTGCCCGTCTTGGGCATCGATAATGCTACGAATCTTGACCTCGAGGGCCTTGAGTTCCTCCTTTGCCGCCGCTATCTTTTCCTGCATCTGGGTGATGAGGGAAGTAGCATTCTTGGAAGCGGAGAAGAAACCGATGTTGTTTTCGTAAGTATCGATTTCCTGCTGCAAGCGGTTGTATTCCTGCACAAGCTTGTCCTTCTCGCTCACCGGCTTGCGTTCACGGGACTTGGAAGGAGCGCCTCCCCTGCGGCCCTCGGCTGAAGGGAACTTCTTCATTGCCTCGCGGTATGCCTTGTTGACGGCCTCCTTCTCCTTGAAGGGAACGAAACCTATTTCCCCCCAACGCTTTGCGAAAGTCTCGGCAGCATCTGCCATCAGCTGGGGATCCTCGGACTGGAAGGCCTCGATTTCAGCGATGAGGGCCTTCTTTGCACGGAGGTTGCCGTAGAAGTCGTTCTCAGGCTTGTTCTGCTTGTCCCTCTCGGTGAAGAAGGCATCGCAGGCTGCGCGGAAACGCTTCCACAGCTGCTCGGACTTCTTGCGGGGAACGGCACCGATTTCCTTCCACTGCTTCTGCAGCTCGATGAAAGCGTCGGTGGTCTTCTTCCATTCAGTGCTGTCCTTTAGGGCTTCGGCCTTCTCGATAAGCTCCAGCTTCTTGTCCATGTTGGAATTCATGTTGTCCTTGAAGCTGTTGTAGAACTCCCTCTTGCGCTCGTAGAACTTGTCGCATGCGGCACGGAAACGGTCGTATATCTTCTGGTTCTCCTTGCGTGAAGCGAAGCCTATGCCCTTCCACTCCTGCTGTATGGACTCGATTTCGCGGGAAAGCTCGTTCCAGTCGTTGGAAGTCTTGATTTCCTCCTTGGAGGCTATCTCTTCCACCTTCTCGCAAAGCCTGGTCTTCGCCTCGAGATTCTCGGCGAACTTGGCCTTCTGGCCCTCGAAATAAGACTGGTACTTCTTGTTCACCACGGCTGTGGCGGCCTTGAAGCGCTCCCAGATGGAATCACGGAATTCCCTTGCGACGGGTCCGTACTCCTTCCATTGCTCGTGAAGCTTCTGGAGCTCCTTGAAGGCATCCACCACATTCTCGTCCTCGGCGAGTTTCTCTGCCTCTTCGCAGAACTTTTCCTTCACCTCAAGGTTCTTCTTGAAGTCCAGGTCGCGAAGGTCCCTGTTGAGCTGCACCTTGTCATAGAACTGCTCGACATAGAACTGATAGGTGTCGTTGATATTGCGGAAATCGGTAGCGGGAACGGGGCCTGTCTCCCTCCAGCGGGTCTGGATGTCGCGAAACTCGGGGAAAGCACCGCTTACGTCATCCTGCTTCTCGACAAGATTCTTGAGCTCCTCGATGATGGCCTGCTTCTTGACAAGGTTCTCGGCACGGTCCTGCTCCTGCTGGCGGTTGTACTCCGCCCTTTCCTTACGGAATTTCTCGTAGAGTGACTTGAAACCGTTCTCTATGGCTACGAAAGGATTGCTTTCATCGGCAGCTGCATCCTCGGCCGGAGCCTCGGTAGCATCTTCCGCAGCTTGCGGGGCCGCCTCGGACTTTTCCTTGTAAAGTTTCTTGTAGAATCCCCCCTTGATCGCTTCCGCTTCCTTTGACATCTTGAGCCTGTCCA
>JAFVCK010000009.1 GCA_017479265.1 Bacteroidales bacterium
GCCCTGGCACCTTCCTCCCCCATCGTTGAGTTCGGAGTTTTCTCCGATCCGGACCGCGACCCGCGCGAGCGCGTGATTACCATAGCATGGTACGCCCTCGTGAAGCCTTCCGAGGTCATCGGTGGTGACGACGCCGAAGAAGCCGCATGGTTCCCCGTGGATAAGCTCCCTCCCCTTGCCTTCGACCATGAGAAGGTATTTGCTGCGGCCATGGAGCGCCTCAGGCGGGACATCCACTTTCAGCCGGTAGGCTTCGACCTCCTGGACGACGAGTTCACCATCCCGGATCTCCAGAGGCTTTACGAAGCCATCCTCGGGGTGAAGTTCGACAGGAGGAATTTCCAGAGGAAGATCCTCGCTTCAGGCATCCTCGAACAGGCGGATGATGACGACAAGGACAGCGCCATGGATTTCTGCTCCGCAGAGCCCATGGTGATGCGGGAGGCTTGCCTCGAAGAGCCGATGATGGAAAAGGCGTCGTATGATTGCTTTGATGCTGAGATGGCTCCAATGGCATCGGCGGCAAAGCCCAGGAAGAATCGTCCCGGACGTCTCGGGTCCATTTTCCGTCTTAACCGCAAGAAATACGACGAACTGAAGGAAGACGGGCTCAAGCAGGAATTCTGACATGTCCGCAACCCTTATTATCATCATCGTGACATCCCTTGTGAGCATACTCTGCTTCACTGGGACGCTACCATTTGATTCCCTGAAGTTCAGCGCATGGGATGTCTGGCACCGGAAGCGCTGGTATCAGATGCTATCATACGGCCTTGTCCACGGCGGATGGGGGCATCTTCTTTTCAACATGCTCACCCTGTATTTCTTCGGGGACGTTGTTGAGAAATATTTCCAGGCAGCTTTCGGTCCGGGAACCGGGATTGTCCTGTACCTGCTGCTCTACGTGAGCGCCATTGCCGTCTCCACTATAGGAGATCTTGTCAAGTACAAGGATGAGCCCCACTACAGCGCCGTCGGCGCATCTGGGGCCGTTTCAGCAATCCTTTTCGCATCCATCCTCTTCGAGCCGAAGATGGGTATCTACATGTATTTCATTCCTATCCCGATCCCGGGCTATATCTTCGCCCCCTTGTACCTTCTATACTGTTGGTGGGCGGCCAAACGGAACATGGACAACATAGGCCACTCGGCCCACTTCTGGGGAGCCGTTTACGGACTGGTGTTCCCGCTAATATGCAATCCGCAGATATTCCACCACTTCCTCAGCCAATTGCAGGCCTGATGGCAGCACAAATTTTATATAAAAATATATTTCTATAAAACTATTTTACCATAAGGAGTATCAACAGGATGGCGACAGCCACTCCAAGAACGATGGTGAGAGCCCAGGGGCCTCCGCTTTTGCTCCTGAGTTCGGCGGCCTCGGCGGTTGCCTTGGACAGGCTGGCCGACAGTTCGGAGTTCTTTCTCATCAGGTCGCCATTTGATTTCTGAAGTTCCTGAAGGGACTTGTTCTGCTCCTTGGCCTGTTCAGAAGAGGATTTCTTAAACTCCTCAAGGGTTTTGTTGAGAGCGGTCATCTGTTCGGTGTGCACCTTGTTCTGTTCCTGGAGGGTCTTGTTGAGCTCCCCGTTCTTGTTGTTCGCCTCGGAGAGCTGCTCCTGCAGCTTCTTGTTGTCGGCGGCATGCTGCTCGGTGAGTTTTTTGCTGGCCTCGGCAGACTGCTTCTGGCTGGCTTCCGCCTGTTTCGTGAGAGCGGATAGTTTCTCCTGGAGCTCTTTGTTCTGCTTTGCCTGCACCTCAAGGCGCTCTTTGAACTGGGCTTCCACCTGTTTGGTAATAACGGCTATAGAGTCCTGGCGCGTCTTGGTTACCTTCTCGGCAATGTCACTGAACCACTGCCCCAGTCCGTTCGGTGTCGGGGCAACCTTGTCTGAGACAAGCTTGAGGAAGAGCTTTTCTTCCACATGTCCGACAGCGCATATAAGGGGTGTATTGAGGGATACTACCTTTTCTATGACATCAAGGTCATCCAGGTGTTCAATCCCGCTCCCTCCCCCGCGGACGAGGGCGACAAGGTCATATCCGCTGCCGTCAACCTCATCCAGGCAGTCGCACAGGGCGGAAGAAGACGCGAAGTTCACCCGGTATTCCGTAAAGTCCATGGAGGCCTCTGCGGCGTGTTTCCCGGCATCGAAGTCCGCCATGGTGATGGAACTCTCGGCAAAGATCAGGGCAACCTTCGGACGCTCCCCTCTCATGAGGATGTTCTCCAGCACGGAATCGACATTCTTGAATCCCTTCTGGGTCTTGGCAGCACGCAGTTCCGCCCTTTTCATATCCTCCTCAGAGACGGCCTGCTGCTGGAGCGTCTCTACACGTGTCACTTTGAGGCCGAGCTGGATGTTGCCACGGTTTCCCGGACGCCTGAAAATGGTTCCTCCCAGCGTCACTAGGCTCCCGTTATCGAGTTCATCACGCAGGTTCTGGGGGATGGACACAGACAGCTCCTGATCTGAATTCTGGTCCTTGAGGGTATCGTAGTAAACACCGTAGTAGGACTGTTTCCCTGTCTTGAGAAAGATTCCGGAGACATATACGACCTTCGTTCCCATCTTAGTCTGGGCAAGGAAATCGTTGAAAATTTCAACTATCTCAGAAGGGCAGTACGGAGTTACTGCTGGCAGGGCTGTGTTGTTCGGTATGATTGAATTATTATCTGGCATGACGGCTTTTTACAAAAGTAACGAGGGCGGGCGAAACATATCTTCGCCGGTTATTGCCCACGCATTGCGATGTGATAATCGTAGTCGTATTGCCAGTAAGGGACGGCTGCTTCGAGAAGCCGCCTGAAGGGCTCCACTCCCCTCTCCCGGATGAACTGGTCGGGGTCTGATGGAGATTCAAACGACGCTACATAGATTTCATCAAATGACGGGTCCACGTCCTTTATCGTATGGATGGATTTCATGAGGTGAGCATGCCTGGCTTGTACATTGGCATCACCAGTCGGTGTTGCATCAAGATCCAGGCAGAGGGTGATTCTCCGGACTCCCCTCCTGTGCAGGGCATCCTCAATCTGGCGCCGCCTCTCCCCCGCTATCTCCGAGCCGCCTATTGCGACCACATTCTCAATGCCAGCCGCAGTGGCGGTCAGGGCATCCAGCTCCCCTTCCACGACAACGATATCTTTCGGGTCAGGGTCCGCCGTGATGTTGAAGAAAACGGATTTCCGGTCCAGATCAGCATTGGCAAGGTACTTGGGGCCTTCCCGGCTGTCGTCAATGCGCCTGAACAGGAAGCCCTTCACGACGCCGGCACACTCGTATGGAATGGCCAGCACATGGGTCTTCCCAACCGCCGTATAGTTCTCGCTGTTCATCACTCCACATACCTCATTGAGGTCATCCAGGGGGAAATGCTTGTCCACTGTGATGTAGCGCACGACCTTGTTCCAGTCCGGAACAAAGCCGAAGCAAAAACGGGATATCTGCTCGCTGGTGAACCCACGGGCCTTTTTGAGGTATGTACGGGTCGCCGATGCCTTGGTGGACTTGTTGTTCTCAAGGTTCCAGCAGAAGTAGTCGATAAGGGTATCCATGAGAGTAACCTGCCTGGCCA
>JAFVCK010000059.1 GCA_017479265.1 Bacteroidales bacterium
AATTAAATCAAATTTTTATCACTTGTTCAGCACCGCAAGCAGGGCCTCATTGAAGTCCTCTCAAAGAATGATTTCAGCAGATGGCATCCTGCCTTTGGCTGCCTGAATAATGCACCAAGTTATTTTTTAATGTTTACTATACACCTTATCTTTGATTAAAAACAAACGTACATTCAACACATTAAGTCCATGGGACAATCCCGTTACCTTAACTTAAAACAAGGAATGAATTTTGGTTGTCAACATAGTCACATCATCTATATATTCGCCCTCTTGAAGTAGGGCGTTCCTCTGGGATATTTCAATGACCTCTTCTAAATCAATTTGTTTAATGAAAGAGGAAATTTCATGTTGATTTTGTCCGTCAAGAACAAATCCGCATTGCAACTCCTTTACTCTATCTGCCAGATAGGTGCCGTCTGAGACAACAATTGGTTTGCAAAAGCACAATGACTCATATAGCTTATTCGGTTCTAAAATACGTTCATTCTGTGATGCAATGTCATAACAGGCAATGACAATATCAACATTTTTATAGATTGAAACCAAATCGCCCGGGCTCTTAAACAATCCATGATACTCAATATTTTCATAGGTTTTGACTAATTCCTCCACCTTTTCCAATGTTTCCGCCTTGGCCCCTCCATAAAAATGGAACTCGTGTTGAGGAAACTCTTTGCCCACTACCTCTGCAAATTTAAACACAGTATTATATCTGATTGCGCCAATGAAAGCAAATCTAAATCTATTTTCTGTCAGGGCTAATGGAGTTCTATTCGTTCCTTTAAGAAGTGCACTTACTCGGTTGGGCTGTAAAACAATCTTATCACCATCAGCTTTCAAATATTTCTTAAAACCTCCCGAAGTCATAACGGTTAACAGAGAATGATCAATAATCCTTCTATCCAAAGCCTTTAAAAGGAAAATCAATTTCTCGTAACGGGGATAAGCGTAAGGTATATCAGATATCTCATAAATGTACCTTACCCCTTTACTTGCAAACAGAGCAGCAGATAACATGCCAAAGCAATAATATACGCAGTCATTTCCATTTTCCGTAATAATGTTTTTTACATCCTTACGCATTGTACGGAGATTGTCAAAAACTTTGCCATTGTCCATCTCCCCCAATGTGTGAACCGGAACATATTCAGGAAACGTATTAACGTCATATATCCCCCTATGATACCCATACACTACGCAATTGTAACCAGAATCACAAATTGACACCACTCTTTTTATGCATCTTGGCTGTGATAAACTGGGCACAATAAATACTATTGTTGCAGGTGAAGTTTTCATGCGGCAATCCTCCTTTCGAAAAGATCAAAGTCGCACGAAAACACAAATACATAACCGGATGATTTACAATGAATTACCCCCCCCCACGTTGCTATCGGGAAGAATCTATTTATATCCTCCAGCGTCGGATTCTGAATATGGAAAAGGTCTATCCGCTTGGTGATCTCCTCATCGGGAAGGTTCCACCATTGGATTTCTTCGAGGCGGTCGATAACCTCCTGAGGATACTTATACTTAATGACCTTGGCTGGCACTCCGCCTACAATAGCGTATGGCGGAACATCCTTGGTCACTACTGCACCAGTAGCCACAATAGCTCCATCTCCAATTGTAACACCGTCCATTACAACAACACGACGGCCAATCCAGACATCGTTGCCGATGGTTATTTTCTTTTGCTCCACAAAACCCTCAGGATACTTCACCCAGTCATCGTGCCAGCCCCAGTTACCTTTCTTATAAAAGATAGAGTGATAGGTCAAGGTGTTCATCGGGTGCTGACCAACGCCTGCAACACAATCGGCCGAGAACACAGAATAGTTTCCCATCTCTACATTCGTTATCTGACAGTTCTTGCCGATTCGCGAATATTTCCCCACCTTGACCTTATTCAGTTTTGCCCCTTGCAAGATATGCGTATAGGGTGTAAAACTGGACCGGCTGTCCCACAAGGAGAACAAGGACACGTGTTTATACTTCAGTTTCTTCGGTGACAGAACCGACCCCAAATATGATTTAAATCCCATAAGTCTTATTGATTATTAATTGCTTTTTTGATTGTTTCTATCTGCACATGAGGATTATACTTCTCATCGATAACCTTGTAGCAAGCCTTTCGCACTGCTTCTCGGTCGTCACAAGTATCACTCCACTGCTTTATAGCCCTGGCTAAGTCCTCAATATCATTCTCTTTAAAAAATGCGCCTGTATTGCCCGGTTCGATAGCCTCAAACTCCGGCATCTGCTTGGGGAAGCTGTTGTGACTGATAACGGGACATCCGAAGGTCATCGCATGCATCGCAGTCAGCCCCACATTGCCCGGTGACACACATAGGTCGGCATTGTATAGGAACTCGGCTATCTTCTTTTCATCATACAACGCACCATAGAACCATACCGAATCCTGAAGTCCAAGTTCGGTGGTTAAACTCTCCAACTGTTCCCTCACAACGCCATCGCCAATGAAGGTCACATTATAACTCACACCATCATCTTTCAATAGCTTCACTGCCTTCAGAATCTGATCCAGTTTCTTCACAGCTGTAAGACGACCAATGAAAACGATGTTGTTGTTATCGTTTTTGAAATGTTCCTGATATAGAGCGGATGGCTGTATGGCGTTTCGTATAGGAAGCTGTTCATCATAGCTCAATGAGTTATAGATAGTGAACATTTTCTCTGAAGGTATTCCCCACTTCTCAAGAATACCCTTTGCATAGTTGCCATACAGGAAAACTCCCTTCGCCAGTTTCTTGCTTTTTAGGGCAATCCACTTCTTGAAGCCAGTCTCGTCGCCATAGGCGCCATGCGTCCAAAGGTATATATTTTTCTTCTTTCGTCTGGCGCGTAGCAGGAGCATCCACGTTGACAAGCAGTAATAGTCGCCCGGAGTGATGATATCCGTATATTCACTCTGCAGCAATTTCATCGCCCCTTTCTGCCAATAGAATGGGCCAATGCTCACATTATGAAATTCTCCCTTGAAGTGTTCAAACTCCTCGTACGGAATAGGTTTGATTTTTCCTGGTCGAGAATCTCCAAAATAAAAATCACACGGCAGTTCCCTGTCCATCAATAGCCAGATAGTCTTTCTGTAATGGATGGTACTGCGGTTAAAAAAACAAATCCTGTGGCTTTGCATAATATCTCTACTTTATTTTTCTATTTGTGCTTCTTCACCCACGCCAAGAAATAAAACAGCGGAAGACTGAAGTTCATCAGACGGGCATTATCTTTCATGTGATACATATATCGTGTATCTAACGGGAGTAGATTACGAACATCAACTTCCTCCCTGAATTGCTTATACGTCAACTCCTTCGAGGCGGCAAACTCTTGAATGGTATTGGACAACAGTTGATACACGACATAGTCAAAAATAGCCTTATGATCACGTGTGCCTCTAAGTGAACTCTTGACCTCAGCTACCGAACGCATCGTAATTACATGGCTTTTTGCCAACTTCGTGTAATCCACTCCATGCGACGCACTGCCCGCAATCTCATGAATGAGATACAATGGCAGGTTATAATACACGATAGACTGGGCATACACCTGCAGCTGTCCGAAGAAAATGGTATCCTCTGCATTTCGGACCCCCGCTGGAAAAAACAAGTTATTATCAAGCAAGAACGCACGCCGACAAATCCCGCCTCCTGCATTGGTGCGGACATAATGGCGCTTATAAGCCTCAATGCCACTATATGGCTTATGCTCCTGAAGGGGCGGTTCTCCTTTCATCCACTCTCTGGTTCCGTTATTGCGTATCTGGCGCGTCACCAGCATATCCATCGGCTCATGTTCAGCAAGGTATGCACACACTTTTGCCAGAGAGCCTCCGGTCAACTCGTCATCAACGTCAAGGAAAAGCACATATTCCCCCTTAGCCGCTCGAATACCCGCATTGCGGGCCACTGAGACACCTTCGTTCTCTTTGTCAATTAACGTTATATTTGAATAGCGTTCACAGTACCTCTTGAATATCTCTGCAGTCCTGTCTTTTGAGCCATCGTTGATAACGACCAACTCGAAATCTTCAAAGGTTGGCGCATCTTTATAGACGGAAGTCATACAGCGGTCTATGTACTTTTCTGCATTGTAAGCAGGAATAATGATTGACAACAACATATCCGCCTCTTTCATATCTGGTTATAGTTTATCAACTCAAAATCACCGCTCATCCAACTCTGCTTATTCGTCAGTCTATCCGTTTCATTCTGGAACGGAGCATTGCCCGGATGGCACATCAGTTCAACAACCGAGGACTTACCGCCAAGATGCAGAATACTCCGGAAAGAATAGAACTCACGGAAGGAATAGAAAGCATCCGCCAATACGTACTTCTTGTGCATCTGCCTGTTCCACTGCCAGCTTTTGTACTTGACCACAAACAAATGCAAACGGCGGTATAGGATACTGCGTTTTTTTGTCTTGACGGCCCGGCTCTTGTCATAATGCACAGAAGCGGGTTGTTGCTTCGCACGAAGCATCACACGGATCGATGGGACAATCCGGCGACGGACTCTAAGAATATGATGTTTATCAAGCACCTTGCACAGCGTTTCCTGAAGTTCAGGACGAGTATGTGCGTGTTCGTGACTGTCGCAATGAGAAGGCACGATCCCCACAGCCTCAACCCGACTGATCTGGGCATCCCATTCTTCAAATACGGCCTGTTTCAATTCTTCGTCCATTGGAACAACGAAAGCAGCCCCTTCGATAAAATTGCCTTTGGCATCCAGCATCCCGTGTTTCTGGAAAATCGCCGCATTTGTCAGGGGGGCAAATTCTATGATATTCAGATGAACCCCGACCGATATTTGCGGATATTGTTTGGCAATTTCAACACCTTCGTCGAAGAAAGGGCCGTTGGCCATCAATGTACTGGATGTGATAACGCCAAGTTCGATGCACTGCCGAATTTGTTTGTTCTGCTCAGGCGACATGCCGAGGTCATCAGCATTGATAATCAGTTTTCTCATGCTTCTTCTTTGTTAAACCCAGGAATAGGCTCGTTTTGTTTGGTGGCCTTGTTATAGTAGTATCCTTCTTCAGGGAGATAGCGCATTACCTTACAGGGGCTGCCTGCGGCAAGACACCAGTCGGGAATGTCCTTCACCACAACAGAGCCGGCACCAATCACAGAGCCTTGGCCTATGGTCACGCCGGGGGTCACCAGTGAGCCTATGCCGATTGCCGCACCTTTTTTTATCAAAACCGGCCGGGGCTTCTGGGGGCATTCTTTATAACGACCGCCTTTATGATAGTCGTCCATCACACGCCGATGTGCGAAGATTGCGGAGTGGCTGGTAATCCACACATCATCCTCAATGGTAATATACTTGGCGTAGTTCACATCAAGATACACATCTTGACCTATGCGAACATTCTTGCCCATCTTCACGCCGCAGATACGCCAGCATAGATTCGGAAGGCCTAAAAACATGTGGCACCACGGCGACCGCCTAGCAATGTTCAGCAGCCACCATTTGAACATCATTACGATGTGCTCCCCGATATACAAGGGAAAGTTCTTTAACTTTCTAAAAAATACTTTTATAGTCATTGATTTCGTGATAAATAAAAACCCTACAAACTCTTTTCCAAAAAACCAATTGAATGCACTTTCTGCTCTTCATTAACCTTATCAATATAATAATAATCAGGTTCAGTCAAACAAATGTCTTCACCCGAGGATTGAATATTTGGCAGCTGATATGTGTTTTTTAGATCAAGTAGTCTTGACGTACGTTTTGCATCTTTATAATAGGCGAAAAAAGGTTTGTGAAACTTCATGGAAAAGACACAACCATGGAATGAGTCAGTGTAAACGAATTTTGCATTTGCTATCAGGTTCACCCATTCATCAGGAGAGGCGTTATACCTCACTTCATCAGCAAATTTCTCGACCTCCAATGATATATTCGGAATGATTGCAGCTATTACTTTCATCTTACCATATTTGGCGAAAATCTTGTCGAGGACATTTTTGTGGCCCTTTTCAATCTCGCTTCCCAAGATATAGGCAAAGACATAATCACCCTTCACAACTGCCGGGGAAGAGAATTCCTGAAAGCCGTACAGAAACGTGGGGTCTAAAACAAGTTCAGGGGATAGCCCTGAGGCTTTTTCTACCAGCCTTTTTGTTGTCTCATCCCTTGCGGATATTGAGTCAATGTGATGAAGGAGCTTATTCAGTTTCTTCTTACTATAGGATGGTATCTCGGTAATAACAGAACAGGGTGCATAAGTAATCCTCTTTCCCATGTACGGAGAGCCGAAATCAAAGAAATAAAAAAGATGTTTTCCTGTTAAATCATTCCAAACTTGGTCACTCCCCACAACAATTGCTTCATAGTTTTGGACATATTGTCCGATAGTGTTGACGGTTAATTGAGGAGAGTATTTGAGGTGTTTCTGTTTAAAGGAACTAAAAGCCGCAACATGATCCTTAGGCAATTCGCGGGTTGAAACAACAACTTTTCCTGACTCTTTTTTTTGATGTACAAACTTTCTGAAAAGCCTGTCAACTTTTTGCCAAAAAGACTGGTTCCTAGCGGCATTATATCTGAAATCAATTATTTCAACATCATGTCCTAAGTTTGACAATACATGGAATAATGCATAAGATTGCAATATCCCACCATAGTTTTTTCTATAAAATTGAGTTAATATACCAACTTTCATAGCAGACTGTTTTTTACTTGAATATTGCTTGAATTCTTTTGATTATGCGAATAATAAAAGATGGCTGCATTGAAGAAACGATACTCGGCACACATTCAATGCCGTATTGATTGTATTTTTCCCAAAACTTTCCGACAGGATATCTTTCGCAGCTGTGACCAGCGAACATTCTGTTGTAATTAACATTCCTTTCAAGAGCCCGATAATCACAATCAAGTTCCTGAAAAGCAGAAACACCTTTATCTGAATTGAGATAAACCAGAGTTACACCTTTATTATCGTCAAAATCCGGGCAATGCTTCTTCATTGACCAAAAGTCCCCTAAAGATATATCAGCCTTGCTCTTTCCACCTTTAGAAGGACATTCGAAACAACTCGGTCTGAGACAAAGATTGTTTAGAAAAGCCTTCATATAGAGGTTGTCCTTATGATATTCTCTTTTCTCTATTTTGGCTTTTACGGACGACAAACCGAATTTTCCGGCCTCCCGTTGGTCGGCCGAAAAACGGACGACAAAACCGTATTTTCGCCAGCCATTCTGTTTATCTCTAAACGAGATGCCCTCTATCGAGGGCGCATCGTTTAGAGATGACAAAACCGTATTTTCGCCAGCCGCGGCTCCCTTCGGTCGCCGAATGGAGTCCAAATAATCCTCCCAAACTCTCGGACTAGGGACTCCGTGACATAATACTTCTATAGTAAGTAAACCCTCGTATTCTTTTCCAAGAAAGTTTTTAAGACCTGCAATCTGACAGGGCGTCCCGGAGTATAACACAGGACGTCCTTTCTTCAAAAAATCCTGCGTAATGGCAAAGGTATTTTCGGTACGGCTTTGCACATATTTACTTCCCATAAACAATCCCAAGTCACCTTTTGTTTCAATGTATGAATGAACAGCTTGCCACTTATCATCGAAACGGACACCAAAAACAACACCGCCCTGAACAAGAATGCTATTTGCAAGGAGGCAGTAAACCCCTCCCGACGAACTCTGATATCGTTCCGCTTCATTTTTGTTTTTAGCAGCATAAACACCTATTGGTTCGTGTTCAACCCCCTTGTTTAGAACGGGACACACAGATTCGCACAACCCGCATTGGATACAGGGATCTGTATCTGTCTCTGGGTATAAGAAACCCTGTTCGTCCTTAACCATCTTAATACATTGTTTTGGACATTTCTGCACACAGGCACCACATCCGCAACAATCAGATTTTTTATTTATTTTTATCATGATATGATTATTGTTTCACATTTGAGCGAGATCTCTCTTTCTGTTCAAAACCCTAAGTACTTATCCACTTTTACAGGAAGTACCCGTCTTAAAACGAATACGCCTACTATATCAATCGCAGCAATCAGCAGAAATCTAAAGAACCAGGGCGAATTACTATACAGTCCTACTCTTCCGGCTAGAAGAATAACAAGAGTATGTGAAAGATATACGACAAATGACACTTCCCCAATCTTCGACATCCATTTTTTTATACGACCGTTTCGTGAATTATACTTATTCTCAACCTTAGTTGAAAAGAGTAATAACACCATTAGCAACGAAAAAACAAAAGATGATGGCTTTATACCCTGACCTACTCCGTGAAAAGAGCAGAGATAACGAGCTTCAATTACTTGTATAACAAGTGATATGCAAAGACCCACTATAATCCATCTTACCGGATAATCCCGTTCCCCCTTTGATAAATATACTCCGAGGACGAAAAAAACGAGCCACAGAGGAAAAGGAGCTGCGTAAACTGTCATAGGCAAGCTAATAGCATTTATAGCCCTTATATAATTTAACAGGGCCACTAACAACAGACTTATTATAAGCGAAGTTATTACCCCCCCCATTTGTTTACAACTTGCTGAATTACAGGCAGTAATAAATACAACTGAATTATTAAAAGCACAAAGTAGTAGATTGTAAACCCACAGAACAAGAACATAACGATTCCTGTAATCAAAGATCTATCGTTAATTATGTGCAATACCAGCCAAGGAACAGACCAAACCAAACACGGCAAGTAAACACGTAGAATCTGTTTCTTATAAAAACTGGTAATCTCACCTGAAGTGGAAAGAGATTTCTTGGCCAAAAAGAACCCTGAACAAGCAAGAAATAAAGGGACAGCACAGTTAAGCACTTGTCTAATTATTGTACCTAGATATTCAGTGATGCTTCCAAACCCTAAACCGACAGATGTATGAATCCCGATGACCATCAAAATGGCAACACCTTTTATAAAGTCGAAGTATGAGTTTCTGTACTTTATCATTTTATCTTATTATTAAGATGTAATGTCTTGAAGACAAGTGCTTTTATATACTTTTTCTCACTCTTATTTATACCTATCAGCCATATTATTGCTGCTATTATCAATACCATAATAATAGTATTAATAATGAGTTTCGGAAAACTATCAGTTGATAACAATGATGATGTTAGCATGAACCCACCAAAGACTATTACACCAACCATTGCTGCCGGAACCATGACCATCCGAGCAAAATATCTAATAGAAAAATGACCTGTTATTCTTCTGACTACAACCAATCGCAAAAAAGTACCCAAAAATGTAAAAACAAGAATGACGATCATTGAACTCACCGGAGAGAATCCCAATTTCAGGAACACATAGATGACTGGCAAGGTTAATAAGTAGAATCCACCTTGTATTATCATGTACCACTTCACTTTTCCTGTAGCCTTAATGTACGTCATTATGGCTTTCGAGATTGAATCAACGATACTATTAAGCAGAATCAACTGAACAAAAATTGCAGTATATTCTGGGACTGTCGTTAGCCATATTGACAGAATATAATCTATTTGAAAAAACACAGGAACGCCAATTAACATCATCAAAAAGAACGAGAACTTTGAACACTGACATACAAGACGTAAAGACTCATTATATTCCTGTTGAGCATATGACTTGACAATCTGAGGATTGCTTGCTGTTTGGAAATTGTTCACAAACTGTTCAACAGCTCCATCAACATGATGAGCCAGCCCACGGGCCGCATTAACAGCAGGGCCGAAAAACATATTTAACAATATATTAGAACCTTGAGAACGTAATGTATAAGCCATGTTTCCGATAATGTTCCATCCTGCAAAGGAGAACATCTCCGTAAACTTTTTCTTATCAAAGAGGCGATGAAAGCGGCATTCATTGAAATGGCGTATACTGTAAATCCTATAAAACAAAAACATGACTATCGTTGTCATTAGGATGAGCAACGAATAGAATATGAGTCGATCAATAGGACTAACTGAAATCAAATAAGCTATTCCGAGTTTACAGCTGACATCTAAAATACTCACCCAAGCATACACATTCATCTTTTCATGAGCAATAATGGGCGCGTGATATGGAACATTAATAATCTGGAATATGAATGACAGAATAGCTATCTGATAGACCCACATTGCGGCAGAGAAACGCTCTGGCGGTATAGTCAGTTTATTGTAAACAAACCAAAGACCAATTGTCTCTGCCAAAACAAAGATAATAAATGCAATCAACAAGTGGATTAATACCGATTGGCAAAAAACAAGGTTTACCCGCTTTTCATCATTAATACCTAACTCGAAAGACAAAAAACGCTGCGTTGCCCCTGCCATTGACGAATTGAGGAAGGCAAACATCGATACAACGCCGGCTACGACATTGTAAATACCATAATCTTCTACTCCCAGATTCTTAAGCACGATTCTAGTAGTGAACAGTGTTACCACCATCACGAGAATCATACGGATGTAGAGCATTATTGTGTTTTTTGCTATTCTTGTTTTATTAACGGCCATAAATCAACTTGTCTTGAATTCTTTTTTGCATTTTTATTTTACTGTACTCGCTGATTTGTCCTTATCGTTAAGAAACCGAAATATAAGCTGAATAAAGACTAATGACATAAAAGGAAGAGTGCCACATACTGATGCACCTTTCATTGCAACAAAGCCAGCGACAGGGATAAAATTGTAATAATAATAACTTTTAAATTCCTTTGTCAGATGCAAATTCATTGACTTGTACTCCTTCCACCAGGCCACAAAGATTAGCAGAGCGAATACACCGAAATAAGCCAAATAATCAAGAAAATACGAATGATCTCCGATTATTAAATGCGAACCGTTATCACTTCCCCAGCCCAAAATAGGGTTAGATAAAAAAGTTTTAATGGATGCACTATAAAGTTCTTGACGATATCCCATTTGACCTTCACTAGTACCCGACTCAACGGATGTAAATACATCGGCTAACTTTCTATATATCTCATCATTCGCACCCCCCGAGAAATCCAGAAATATGGCAGAAAGCCCCGTTAGGAAGAATACTGCCACTATCAAAACGGTCAAGGAGATAGTCATAAAGGTTCTGCCCTTCGAGAAATAGTTGGCAAACACTACTGCAACCCCGATGACTGCCAGCAGCAATGCCGTGGTAATTGTCATCACGAACAACAGGCGTATAGTCAGCAACAGCATAATGGCTGATACAATCTTAAGCCACTTACTTTTGGCTTGAAGAATCAGCACGCTCAAAGCTACAGCGACGACAGACATTCCGTGGGCAAGTCCATAACCCATCATACCCATCGAACGATATCTGTTTGCTATTTCAAAATCGACATCCTCCACGTCACCAAACCCATAGATGCGGACGGCCATAGGGTCGACAAAGCTGACAGCCGTAGTTCCTATGATACTGAAAAGAAGAGCAAAGAAAGCCACAATCATAAGTCCTTTGACCTGTTTGCTGTTCAACATCTTTACGTGATACGACATCATAAACACGGAGAACATATTGATAAAGGCAAAGATCCTCATGTTGAGAGTCCTGCTACTCAAGGTGCCTTTTCCGAATGCCGAATAGATAAGAACAATAGCGACAAAAGCGAAATACAGCATCAGGCTCCGACGCTGGAGTGACTTTCCGCCATCTTTCAGGAAAATAAGGGCCGTGGTAACAATATACACCAATGCCGTCACGGTAGCATTACCCATACTAGTACAGGCAATAACAATGGACAATGCCATAAAAAACAGCACAGGATCTTTCAAAATCTCATTCATAAACCTACTATTCCTTATTCTTTTATTGTTTACTATTAACTAATACTTTCCCAATTCGTTAGACTATATCGATTTTTTCGGCCGCCCCGGGCGGCGCCTGGGCGCCTCCTCCGGCTTGGGCAGGAGCCCGACATCCTGTAGGAGCTGCTCATGGGACGGATTGATGCGGATGAGCTTCCAGCCGGTTTCGTCGTACTTGATTTTCTTCGCCCTGTGCAGGATGGACATCGCCTTGCCGTAGGTCATACGTTCCAGCACCTTTGCCTTGTCGAAAGACTTGATGAGCCGGAAGGTCAACAGCGTGGACAGGAAGTCGCAGAACTCGCTCCCGATGACGGAGTAGTCGTCGTGGACGCGGGTCTCGTCAAAGCCGCAGGCCGACTTGTAATAACGCATGACTATCTCGATTTCCCAACGCTCGGAGTAAGCCTTGTAAACGATCTCCGGGGCGAGGTTCAAGTCACATTCCAAGACAATGGTCCCGAACGAGAGCTGCCTCTGACGGAACTCCTTGTCATCATAGACACCCTCCGCCTTGGCCCGCTTCAGGTAATCCTTCTCTTCCTTGGCGGCCTTGGCTGTGTCACGGAACGAGTACAGCCACTTGTCCTTCCCCTGAACCTTGGCCTTCTTGTATGTGATGCCGTCGTAGCCGGGAAGGAGAGCGTCAAAGGAGAGCATCTTGTGCCTCTCAATCAGCTTGGAGTTGCGCTTGACCGGATTGAGGTAGTGGAGGTCCGGATGCCCAGCGAAGTGAGTCTCCGCCGCAGATGCGGGGAAGCCCTTGTCTCCGATGATGAGGCCGCGCGTGATGTTGTTCTCCGCGATGAAGTTCTCGTAGGCCGTGCAGTCCAGCATGTTGCCGGGGAAGCACTTCGAACAGACCGGCTCCATCGTGTCCAGGTCGAACGCATACAGCACGGAGATGTCGCGGCTGCCGCGGACCGCCGCCTTGCGGGAGAAGTCCGACAGGGTGTTCACCTTCGACTCGTTCGATTTCAGCGTTCCGTCAATGAGCAGGTGGTGGTCGATGCCCACTGACTCGGTGCGGTTACGCATAAACTGGATGATCCGGGAGCAGTTCTTCCCGAGGTTGCTGAGGAAGGTGGATACCGTATTTTTCGAGAGGGCCACCCCCGGATAAAGCTCAGACAGGAAGCTGTTGTCGTAGGCTTCCTTCAGCTCGTTGTCCTTGATGCCGGGATTGCACACGCGCAGTATGGCGATGCAATATATCTTGAGCGCATCCGGGGAAGAGTACACCTTCTTCAGCTCATCCAGAAGGCCATTCAAAACGGAGTCGGCATGGACGATGTCCGCCCAGTCCTTCAAATCAACGGTCGCGGGATTGACACTTTTGGGCTCCGCTTTGACAACGGGGACATACGTCCCCTCTATGATATGTCCTATGGTGGGACCGTTTACCGGGAGGTGACGTCCACCGACATTCTTGCATCCGACCCTCTGGCGGACTGCGTACAGGCTCTTGTCTTTGCCGTAGGCGATGACGACGGTATTCTTGGGGCGCTCGACGGCGAGGATATCAGCAGGTATTGGCATTTCTTTGTATAGTCTAACATTGTTCAAAATTAGACTATATTTTTGAATTTTGCAAGCTTTTTGTCGACTATTTTCGACCCGGACGCAACTTTTTTCGGGGACCGGAACCGTCGGCAGGGGCCAGTCAGAGCCGGATTCCCGAAATACGCCTCAGATATGCCTGCGGATAGGGTCATAGTATAGTACTATTGGTTGGGAAAGTTTTAATTAACGTGTTGAACCGTCACCTCTTGTTTGCCTCCTGCCAAACGGAAGGCAGGGAGGTCAATTTCGCAATTCTTGAAAGAAGCCTTGGGTAGTCCCTCAACTTTTACAGTCACAACATCCGACTGGTTCTTCCTTTTACCGACACTTTTGAAACTACATCCTTCGAATGTAACTGGACGATGGAATACGGGATGATTGATTTTGACATCGCGTCCGCCATCCGACAGTTCACAATTCTTTATGACCAAAGGATGCGAAAACTCCTTCTCAAAAGATTCCGAGACATTCTCTATGTTCTCTTCGTGCAAGTCGAGATATAGTTTGCAGTTTTCATAACGACGTGCATACACTGTCCTGAACGGAATATTGACACAGTCATAGAATTCCGTCACAATGTTGTAATTGGCCTTGGAGGAATACACATAAGGTGCACCATCGCAAGCACGAACTACCATCATGAAACACTTCCCCGATTTCTCACTTATCGTAGCGCCACCTCCAGGATTGAAAGGGGGGTGCGCTCCGGTGAATGTACTGTTGTTGATGTTAACGACAAGCGGGAAACTACCGGTGAAGAAACCACCGAGAGTCCGTCCCTGAGTATTGACTCGCTTGGGGTTATTAAAAACACACTTGTCAAAGCGTAAGTCGAAACGATACAACTCTTCGTATGTAGCTTTTCCTCCGTCAACGGGAGGAGTATGTTTGTACAGGTAATTCAGACCATTCCTGAAAACTGAAATCCGTTCAGAGTCCCACGTGTCAAAGGTGCAATTCTCGAAATGGCAGAAACCCTGATACTGATGCGAATAAAGCACATGTTCGCCAATATTGAAGAATCTACAGTTCTTAATGGTTATATCTTTGGCTCCAGACTGTGCTGTCATCGCCGGGCCCAGCACATTGGACAACGAAACATTATCTATCGTTACATTCTTTGAGCCTCCAATAGAGATGATGCAGGACACGCCTAACCGCAGGGTCTCGTCCTGACGAAAAGAGGACTTGCCATCAACCGACAGGTTTGCAATGGTGGTATTACTACTGGTTGATATGAGTCCGTACCCTGATTCCAACGCCGTAGGCTTGCTCCCCTTGGGAATAGAAATAGTCTTGTCCTCCCACAAATTCAAGTTATCCGGATAATCTATCTCGGAATGATTGAAATCAATGTAATGGTTTTCAGGGAACTTAGTCCCCTCATATCCCAAGCCCTTGAAAGTAGGGAATTTAACTTTTGCACCATCCGCGTGTAGCACGACAAAGTTTTTGACGGCAAGCATCACATCTTCATTGCTTTCGTTAAGCACTCCCGTCCACTTGGTCCCACATTTCTTGTTCAACCAGGTACCTTCCAAAACGATACAATTGTGATACACCTTCTGCAGAGAAGGTGCCGCCCCTTTGGATGCCCCATCGGCAATATATGCTCTATAGCGAGTATAACCTCGCTTAAATATTTCATAGTTGGAGGCCTTCACTCTGGTCTTATTCCCAACGATCTTCCCGTTGGCCAAGCTTCCGCCCTTAAACGCCAACATACACCCCTCTCCCATCTTGACAGTCTTCCCACCAAGGTCAATATCCTCCTTAATCACAAACTTCATATCCTTCCCCGCAAACACCTTCACCAAATCCATATCCTGCCGCACCGTCACCTTATGATAGGCATACGCCTCCTGCGTCATCAGCGCAATCGCCACAACGCAAAGAAATAATATGTAGGTAAGCTTTTTCATTTTGATGGAAATAATGATTGCATTTGGTTATAGAGGTAATCGTTACCACGAACACGGCTTCAACGCCATACGGGCCCCATGTTCATCGCCTTTCGAACCCTATGTTCATCGCGCCACGAACCATACGTTGGTTGGCCAATAAACCCTATTTTCGGAGAAAGGGCTATAGCATCGGCTTGTCGTAGATGGGCAGAAGTTGTTTGCTCACACCCTTGGTAATCGGGTAAAGCCTTGTGCCGGGCCCTCCGGCGAGAACTATTCCTTTCATTGTATATCTTTTATTTATTCCTATTCCAAAACGCCGTCTGCGGAGGCTCCCGTTAGAGAGCCTTCCGCAAACAGAATCTAATCGTTAAAGTTAATCCAATTACTGCACATAGTATGGCAAAAAGCCATTTCAATGTTTGGTTTACCGTTGACCGCTTACTGCTTACGGTCGCAGGTCTGTTGTTTACCGTTACCGAGTCGATGGCCACATAGACCGTATCGGTCTTGACGACTATCTTCTCTTCGCGGTCACGATAGCCTTGGCTTCTGGAAGCGCGTGTGCGGTCTGTGATCTGCACCAGCTTTACGGTGTCGGTCTCACGGCTGTGTACCCACACGCCCGCTCCGCTCTGGATAGGCTGGCTGGTGGCAAGGACGTTGATGCCTGCGCTGCCCGAGGACACGGTGCTGAACCCAATCCAAATATACTCAGCAATTGCCTTTCTATAATCCTCGGCCAATCGGGAATTAAGTACGCTTCTACTGCTTGTAGATTATTTACGCTTCATGTTCAAAAATCATAAAACCAATCTCTTGATCTACGACCGAGGGGAAACCTGCATCAACGAAACTCTGACGGATTGTTTCTACGGGCAAATCGTGGTAATGGGCTATTTGAGCCATCATAGTCCTACGACGACTGACCAGTTCGCTTTCGTTCAAATGGAAGATATCGATAGTAGCTTTTGCTTTTTCTTTTTCAGTATCTGACAATCCCGATGAAGGCTCTATCTCTCCATTAGTAGAATAGTGGAAATACTGCTGGAGCTGATTTGTCAACGGACTGAGAATTACGCTGTATATCTGTTGCTCGTTATTACTCTTTACAAGGTTATCCTTATAATCTGATCCGAAACGGTTGTCCTTGACAGCAGCAAATAGGTTGTACCACTCAAAACGGAGATGCTGATATATGCCTTTCTTCCTGAAATGATCGAGGTGAATGGTTGATTTCACAGTATCAAGAGGTAACTCCGTGTAGGCACATACTCCAGACTGCTCGTCATACGCCCTTTGACGACAGGCCTGATAACCCTGACGGTCATTGAGGACAAAGTCGTCCCAACTCCATCCATTTTTCTCTGCTTCGGATAGGCAGGCTGGTGCATCAGTTTTAATCACCGTTCTCATTTTCTCCCTCCACTCCTACGCGCCATTTCCAACTTTATACCACTCACGACAGGATCGTCCTGCCCAACAGCAGATGCGATGTCTGCCAAAATACCTTTGGCTGCATCCATGCGGCCTTCACGGATGGCTGTATATGCATCATCCATCATGCCCTGAACCGTCTTGTTTCTGGGATTGGCCACGCCGAAGGCGGAAGCAAGTATCTGTTCACTGTCCTTGCCATAGGTGACACGTGGATATGCCTGCCCCCTTTCCATAACGAAAACGCGCCCTTTTACATCAGAGGCCACTATCGGCGAGTGTGTCGTCACAAAGAATTGGCAGTTAGGGAATGTGGTTATAAGCCTTGTCACCACATCCATTTGCCATTCAGGGTGTAGGTGCAGGTCTATCTCATCAATGAGTACGATACCAGCTCCGTCCAAAGGGTTCGCGATCGCCGGATTCGCTATGGTCAAACGCCTGGTCAAGTCGCACACCAAAGCGATGTAGCATTTCTCTCCGTCGGACAACTGTTCAAGACGTAGCACATCTCCCTCTTTTTTAATCTGTATGGAGCGAGGACTGCGACGCACACGCATGTCGCTGAATTCTGAGAATACTTTTGACATTGCGTCCCGGATAGCTTCCATCCCTCTGTCGCGATACTGCGGGTTTTCGCGAATATATTCATTCTCCAAATCTTCCTGCTCCCTGAACCAAGCGAAAAAGTCACGGAATGAAGCACTGCTCTCCAACGCCTCGACGTATGCATTGGTGACGTCGCGTTTGGGATTTTTCCTGATTCTCAATGGTATGTCGGCAACCACGCGACCAACACCATAATGAACGTATACCGGTACACTCGTTTGTGGGTTCGCTTCGATACTCTCGCGCAATGTCTTCACTAAAGCATTCAGAGGCGACAAATCCGACTTACCATCCTTCTTTATCTCCTTGCTGCGATACAGACTGCTCCACTGGTCTCCGTCAAGTTGTAATCTGATTTCAGCACCTTCCTTAGAACGGAAACCTATATCATTAACGGCAATGTCACGTCCACGACCCGTATTTGAAAGCATACGGGCCACAAACCAAGACATCACATTGGAAATGGCATCGAGGAGCGAAGACTTGCCTGCGCCGTTCTTTCCGACAAAAAGATTGGCATGGCGGTCAAACTCCAATATAGACAAATCCCTGATGCTTCTGAAGTTATGTATTTCGATTCCTGTTATCATCATAATATTAGCTTTATTCAGATGTATTTGTACAAAGGTAACGTTTTGTCGTAACAAAAATTGCACTCGCCAGCAACTTTATTAACACTATAAACAATTGACATGCCTCGTAAGAACACCTAAGGAGGATCCAAGGAGAATGTAAGGAGGGGCTATTTCACTTCGTATCTGACCACCTGCTCGTCCATGACTATTGTCGAGTCTGCTCACGCTCGGGATAGCTCAAACAAGTTCGGCTCTCCTCTCGCTAATTCGCAGCCTTCAAGGTCACACGGAAAACACAGAGGGCACAGAAAGGCGGTGGCCGCTTATTGCTTTTACATCTGTTTCGCCTGCATCTTCACAAGATGCCTGAGCATCTCGTTAGCCAAATCCTGATCGACCTTCATCTTCTGATTCTGGAGTTCCCTCATCATCTGGGCAATCTGATTGGCATAATTGCTTTCGATGAGGGTCAGATAACCTCTGCTCTGGTACACCTGAAGGAGATAACGATATGCCGCTGTCACCTGCTGCCACATCCTCTCCAGCTGCATCTCCCTCCCCACCTTGTCCAATATACTCCAGCGGGAATACAACTCCTCAAACTGTTCAAATACGTTGATTGGCATATTCGTTTTTTCGGTTTCAGGTTTCAGGTTTCAAGAAGTCTTCACTCTCGCTATAGGCGAAACCATCCTCAGTTGGTTACAATTTGTAACCGACTCATTGCCCTCCTTCTTCAGCCGAAATTTAAGCACTTTCCAAAAATTCTTTGCCAAATCATAATCTGGCTGGTCGGTCAATACCGCACACACATCCACGATGGAGAAGTACCACTTCTCCTGCTCGTCTCACAAGGTACGCATCTTCTTCTCTTCAAACAGCTGTATCTTATGCTTCTGCGTCATAACAAAACAGATTCATTCTACCAACCTTCCTTCTTCTTTAAGTTTCAGCTCTATAATAAAACGATAGAATGAGACACAGCCATTAAGGAACGACTCTCCGACGTTCTTCGTTGCTTTATCAACTGGGATCGGTATCATCTTGAGCTTATTCAGAGTGCGATCAATGTCCTCCGCTTCATCAATAGTCTTCTTCGAGACCTTTTCTCCATGCATGATTTCATCAGCGAGACGACGCAGGACGCCGGACTTTAATACTTTCAGAACGTCTTTACACACCTCATATTCCTCAGACATCAACCCGGTGAGCTTCTGGACATACTCAGCGTAATCCATCCAAGCTTTCACAAACCCCTCAACAAAACTAATATAATCGTTTTTTCCCATCCTATTCTATTTAAACTACTATCATCCAATACTAAAGTCAAAATATGCTTATAAAATATTCCCCAGCAGCAACCCACAGCCAACGGCGATTGAGATGCTCAAGAGCGTCCCCGCCAGGAAATACTCGGTCTGGTCTTTATCTTTCTCTCCGAATCGGATGATGGATTTGGCCGCAACCAAAAAGCCGATAACCTCATATCTGCCTATTAAGAGGAAAGCCAGAATCAGCCAACGCTCCAGCGTCCCTATTAGCTTGCCAGCGTGGAAAAGACTTGAACCGTCTTCGGGGACAACCATCTTGCAGGACTGTAATATATATCTGATCAAGATATTAGCCGGTTTCCAACATACAATTGCAGCACTGGCAACGGGCACCACTGTAAACACCCAATCCGGCAACCCGCACGGAGTTATCCAAGCATATCTCTCCACACAAATGTTTGCAACAACGGCAAGGATGACGATATGAAGAATTTGATCTGAAATGAATAGCCAAATAGAATCCTTGCGCACATAAGCTTTAATGCCGTCAATAATCAGATGCGTAACACCTATAGCCAAAGCCCATAGCCAGAACGAAAAGTCCCAAAATGCAATTAGAGACAAGCCTGCGATGATAGCTGAGTGAACGTATAAAAAGCCACAGCGGAAGCGCCTTTCGCGCTTTTTCGCACACAGGGAATCCGTTTGCAGGAGAAAATCCCCTACCAGATGTGCCAATAATAAAACAAAGAATAATCTAACCCACATAATCTCCATAGTTAATATTCTCTAAAACCTTCAAAGCCGCTTTTATCTGCTGCCAGCCCGCATTTCTTGCCCTCAAGTTTACCGCCGTCTGGCTGATTCCAAGCCTTCGCGAGATCTCCATCTCCGGATATCCCATAAGCTTATAATAAAGGACATCGCTTTGCCGTGACGTCAATTCATAAAGCAGAGTATCAAGTAACAAAAGATTGTTCTCAATAAGATTCTCAATATCTTTATTGGAAGAATTCATACCAAAGGCGACAGGAATATTCCTATATGCAATATAGTCAAGATTGCGACCGGCAATATAAATCGCTTCGCCATCCAAAAGATCTTCTTCCCTGTCAACAATACGCATTGTCCCTATTCCTATGGAGCATCTCAAGCCCAGGCGGCGCATATCGGAAGAGCCTCCATTTGCTTCGGCCCAGTTTTTCATCCAGCATTTTGTTAACAAAGCGACTCTGAACGAGTACTGCGCCTGGCTGATGCAACATTCGATCGTATCACCTCGAACCACTCTACCCCAAAAAGATGGATGTATTTCCTTGAGGTCACAGAATAGATTGTTGTAAATATCCTTCCGGAGCTGCATAATTGCAGCCCTTTCTAATGATGTCGAATCTACAACATCTGAGGATACTATGCCGAACAATCTTCTCATATTGCAAATATAGATAAAATATTAAGAAAAATCCTAATAATCTGAAAATATTAAGAAAAACTTTTATTCTCCAAACTCATCCTCCACCGCCCACTGCGCCTCTTCCTTGTCAAAGTACGCCGGGTCGAAGTCTTCGTCGAGCAGCCGGTCGGCCCGTTCGCCGAATTCGCTCCCGAGGCGCTTGCGGTCGCCGGAGCGCCACAATTCCACCATTTGGCTGTAAATCCAGGGACCGCCGATGTCTTCGGGCGGGCAGGCACCTTTTCCGCCGAGGACGCGGATGGCCCGGTAGAAGGAATCGGTCGCCTCCATCTTCTGGAGGGTGATTTTGTGCACCCAGCCGTCGCCGAAGTCATATTCGTAGGTGAGCGTGCTCCCCTCTTTCTCCAGCAGGTCGCCGATGGCGAGCTCCAGTTCTTCGTCTTCTTCGATGCTGCGCTCCTTGGTGCGGAAGGCATGCAGGTGCTCGTTCTCCCAGCCCATCACGGTCTGGAGCAGCTCGTGGAAGCTGTCCAGCAGCATATTGGAAGGAACTTCCACCTTGCGCCAGACGGGCGGCTTCACGTTCGCAAGGTCAATGCGGAGCGTCAGGCGGAACACTTCTTCGTCCGCACGAAAATCTATGACTCCGTCCCAGTCTTCGTCGTCATCCTCCTCGGAAGCGTCATCCCAATCATCATCGTCCGCTCCAACACCGAAAGGATTCGTCCCCCAGGTATAATTCCCCTTTCCGAGATTCTCGTCCAGAACCGGCTTCAGGCGTTCCAGCTCCTGGAAACTGCTGCACACCAGATGGTGCTTCCCGTTCAGGCCGAACTCGTACTCGATGATGGGAATCCGCTCATCCTCATCGTCTTCCAACAGATACTTCGCGACCGCGAAGTCCTCGTGCGGGCCGATACCCGCCTCAGCCGCATACTCCAACGCCCCGAACACCCAGTTGTGGAGCACCTCATAAGACACCTCCTCCATATGCATCGCCGGGTTCCCGAGGAGCCGGTCCATAAAGTCCCGGTATTCATCTTCCTCCAGCCGGTCCGCATAAAACGCATCCCGGACACCCCGGCACCAGGCATCGATGAGGAATGCCCCGATCGTCCGCTTCCCACCCTTGTGCTGCCGCACAATCACGGCATGCCCCTCACCGCACTCCTTGATGGAATCCAGATCCAGATAACACACCTCCACGGGGATACTCCGTCCCCGTTCCCGGATGAACCGCTCAGGCGAGAGCTGCTGCGGCTGATTATTCTTCTTTGACATGGTTATAACAAAACAATCGACAAATCAAAGTTTTAAACGTTTAACTGCATTTTTACCCATAACTCACTGAAAATCAATAAATAACGGGAGGGTGTTCATTTAAAAAATTTATATTTTTTCATGCGTAATCAACTCATTATCAACACTTTGTCAGTTAAACGTTTATTCCTTGTCAGTCAACTTTCTTTTCCCCAACTTGCGGGCCTAAAACATATAGAACTATGCCAAGTTTCGACTTCGACAATCCTGTCTCCCGACTTACCGGAAATGAGTTCCTCCCCAAACCGGGACTTACGTTTGCCCAGCAAATCCTCGAATACTTCCAATCATTCGGAGGGAAAGCGCATTCACCCTGGGGCGAGGTCCTGCTGGACAAAAAGGGTATTCAGAGCGACAAATCTCATGGAATCGGCCGCATCAAAGCAGCATCTTTTGCCGCTATCAAGGATGTTCTTGAGAAGGGCCAAATCATCCTTCCGCTTGATTATTATGCGACCAATGCCAAGAAACAAATGACCGGAATGATGGCTGCCCCCATTTTTATCGGTACCGATTCCTTTATTTGCGTCGTTGTGGTCATTTATAACCTGAAGGAAAAGCGGTTGTATCTGCACGAGACCTTCTTAACAGAAAAAATCCCGGAGATTGCTGCATCTAGCTTGGTTCGTGGCAGCAACGCTGCGTCTCCGCAATCTCAGGGAAGCATCGCAAAGATACTTCAGAGATTCCTAAATACCAAATAATTTATTCTTTAATTCCAAAAAGTTATGAATCACTTCCATTTCCTCACGGCCGTTGCCGCCACAGCGCTGATCTGCGCCACATCCTGCTCCATCAAAGAGAACCGCATCCAGTGCGAAGTTCCCGTCCACGTGAGCGTAACCAATGACTTCACTGTCACTCAGGAGGACATCCCCACCAAGGCCGTCCAATCGGTAGCAGAAAACTCCACCGTCAGTTCCATCACCCTGGCTTTCTACACCGCCGACGGCACCCTTCAGTACAAAGCCGACCAGCTCAAAGCAGACACTCCGACCGGTTTTGGCGACTTCTCCCTCACCCTCCCCTACGGCTCCTACAAGATGATCGTCATCGCCCACGGGAGCGAAAAGCCTATCCTTCTGAGCAGTATGACCGAGGCTGCCTTCGATGACATCAAGCCCCGCGAAACCTTCCTCTACACCCGCGACCTCACCATCAACAGCTCCGACCCGAAGGACCTCAGCGCCACACTCAGCCGCATCATCACCCGCCTCGATATCATTTCCACCGATGCCTGCCCGGAGAACCTCGAATCGGTCCGCATCACCTTCGCCAAAGGCGGAGAGGCTTTCAATCCGCTGACCGGCCTGTCAACCACCGACAACGGCTTTGCCTACACCATCACCGGCATCACTCCGATCGCCTCCGAAGGCAACATCGCCAAACTCCGCTCCAACTTCTTCCTCTTTACAGACGAAGAATCGATGGACGTCACCATCGAAACCCTTGACGCCTCCGGAACCGTCCTGAACACCCGGACCGTCGCCGCTGTCCCCTTCAAGCGCAACCGAAACACCACCCTCACCGGCTCCCTCTTCTCCACCTCCGGCTCCGCCACCTTTTCCGTAGAGAACAGCTGGACGGAAGGCGTCAAACAGACGTTCTAATTGGCGAATTTCGCGAGTTCCTCCTGGATGTACTCCAGACTCGCGATCTTCGCCTTGGTCTCTTCCAGGTTAAGCCGACGGGTGTTGTTCGAGTTGAACTCATCGATCAGCACCCGCTTGGTATCTCCTTCCTTGAAGAACTTGTCGTAGTTGAGGTCACGGTTATCTGCCGGTACACGGTAGAAGTTGCCCATATCGACAGCCTTGGAGGCCTCTTCCTTGGTAAGGAGTGTCTCGTACATCTTCTCACCGTGGCGGATCCCGATGACCTTGATGTCTTCTTTCTTGCCTTCGAAGAGTTCACACACGGCCTCGGCCTGGGTGCCGATGGTGCAGGCTGGGGCTTTCTGGACGAGGATGTCGCCGTTACTCCCGTGCTCAAAGGCGAAGAGAACAAGATCCACGGCCTCGTCAAGGGACATGATAAAGCGGGTCATCGAGGGCTCTGTAAGCGTAATAGGATTGCCATTGCGGATTTGTTCAATCCACAGCGGAATCACCGAACCACGGGAGCACATGACATTGCCATAGCGGGTACAGCAGATCTTCGTCTCGCCGGAGTATCTTGATTTCGCGATGGCCACTTTCTCTTCGATGGCTTTGGTGATGCCCATGGCGTTGATAGGATAAGCGGCCTTGTCGGTGGAGAGGCAGATGACGGCTTTGACTTTTGCCTCAATGGCTGCAGTAAGCACGTTATCCGTGCCTATCACATTGGTATAGACCGCCTGCATGGGAAAAAACTCGCAGGAGGGCACTTGCTTAAGGGCCGCCGCATGAAAAATATAATCAGTGCCAGGAATTGCGGAACGACATGATTCTAAGCTTCTTACGTCTCCGATGTAGAACTTGATCTTATGAGCGACGTCCGGATACTTGGCTTGGTACTCGTGTCTCATATCATCTTGCTTCTTCTCGTCGCTGGAGAAGATGCGGATTTCCTTGATGTCAGTACGGAGGAAGCGCTTAAGGACAGCGTTCCCGAAGCTTCCGGTACCTCCACTAATCAGGAGGACTTTGTCTTTGAAAATTGACATAACTATTTGATTATATTATTGTTATCTTTTACTGTACATCTCCTCATAATACCGCTGGTAGTCCCCGCTGGTCACATTATCCATCCAATCTTGGTTGTCCAGATACCAGCGGACGGTCTTTTCAATCCCCTCTTCGAACTGCAGGGAGGGTTCCCAGCCCAGTTCGCGCTGGAGTTTTGAGGAGTCGATGGCATAGCGCAGGTCGTGTCCGGCGCGGTCGGTGACGTATGTAATGAGGTCCATGTCTGCACCCTCCGGACGGCCCAGCAGACGGTCAACCGTGTTGATTAGCACTTTGATAAGGTCAATGTTCTTCCACTCATTGAACCCGCCGATGTTGTAGGTCTCCCCCACCGCCCCCTTGTGGAAAATAAGGTCGATGGCGCGGGCGTGGTCCTCCACGTAAAGCCAGTCGCGCACATTCTCGCCCCTGCCATATACGGGAAGGGGCTTGCGATGGCGTATATTGTTGATAAACAGCGGTATCAGTTTCTCGGGAAACTGATAGGGGCCGTAGTTGTTGGAGCAGTTGGTCACTATCGTGGGCATGCCGAAGGTATCATGGAACGCGCGCACGAAGTGGTCGCTGCTTGCCTTGGCGGCGGAATACGGGGAATGCGGCTGATACTTGAGGTCTTCGGTGAAGAACTTTTCGCCGTAGGCTTTATGGTGCTGACCGCTGGAGGCCTTGGTGGTGAAGGGCGGGTCTATGCCTTCGGGGTGGGTCATTTCGAGGGCACCATATACTTCGTCGGTGGAGATATGGTAAAAGCGGGAGGGGACAGATTCTTCACTGCGTTCAGAATGACAGACCTTCCAGCCCTGGGGCTCCCAATACGCCTTCGCCGCCTGCAGCAGCGACAGGGTACCCATCACATTGGTCTGCGCAAAGGTGAAGGGGTCCTTGATGCTGCGGTCCACATGGCTTTCGGCCGCCAAGTGGATAATGCCGTCCACATGCTCCTGTTGCATGAGTTTCAGCACGGCGTCAAAGTCGCATATATCCATCTTGACAAACCTGTAATTGGGCCTGTCCTCAATGTCACGCAGGTTCGCCAGATTGCCGGCGTAGGTGAGTTTGTCAAGGTTGATTATCCTGTACTCGGGGTACTTGTTCACGAACAGCCTCACTACATGACTGCCTATGAATCCGGCTCCGCCGGTTATGATTATATTCCGCATAAAAAAATCTATTGGTAATATTCCTTATACCATCTTGCAAATTTCCTAAGTCCCTGCCGCAGAGTTATTTTCGGAGTAAAACCGAAATCTCTCTCCAGGGCCGCCGCATCCGCGTAGGTCACGGGCACGTCTCCCGGCTGCATGGACACCAGTTCCTTGTGAGCCTCGAAGTCGTAGTCCGACGGAAGCACGCCTGCCGAGAGCAGTTCTTCCTGGAGTATCTGTACGAAGTCCAGAAGATTCTCGGGCTGTCCCCCACCTATATTATACACGGCGTATGGGGGAACGGGCAGACCGTCTTCGCCTGTGCGCCTGGCGGGTGCTCCGGCCATAACGCGCACGATGCCCTCGACTATGTCATCAACGAAAGTAAAGTCGCGACGGCAGTTGCCGTAGTTGAAAATCTTAATGGTCTCGCCCTTCAAAAGCTTGTTGGTGAAGCCGAAATAGGCCATGTCAGGACGGCCGGCAGGGCCATACACCGTGAAGAAGCGAAGTCCAGTTGAAGGTATATCGTACAGCTTGCTGTAGCAATGGGCGAAAAGTTCGTTGCTCTTTTTCGTTGCAGCATAAAGACTTACGGGATTGTCCACGCGGTCTTCCACACTGAAAGGTATCTTTTTGTTGCCGCCATACACGGAACTCGAGGAGGCATACACAAGATGCTCCACGGGATTATGACGGCAGGCCTCGAGTATATTGTAGAAACCTATGACATTGCTCTGTATGTAAGCGTCCGGATTCTCTATGCTGTAGCGCACTCCGGCCTGAGCAGCAAGGTTCACCACTATATCGAACTTTCCTTCAGAGAACAACTTGTCAATCAACGCCTTGTCGGCGATGTCACCTTTTACGAAGCGGTACGAATGCTCCGGATGCTCCGTGGCTTTGGCCTCTATGCAGCGAAGGCGGTATTCCTTCAGGGAAGGGTCGTAATAGTCGTTGAGGTTGTCAAGGCCGATAAGACTGACGCTCTCGCCCTGGAAACCTTCTTCCAGGAGTCTCAGCACCAGGTTGCTGCCTATGAATCCGGCACTTCCGGTAATCAGTATTTTTTTCATAGATTCTTCGCTTTGCTCAGAATGACAGAGGGATTCAGAATGACAGAGGGACTAGTCCCGCTTGAAAATGTCTCTTGTATAGACCTTGTCAACTACGTCGTCGAGGACAGGGTCGTAACGGTTGGCGATAATGGCCGCGGAGCGGGCCTTGAACTCGGACAGGTCGTTGACCACCTGGCTGCCGAAGAAGGTAGTGCCGTCCTCAAGGGTGGGCTCGTACACTATCACCTTGGCTCCCTTGGCCTTGATTCTCTTCATTATGCCCTGTATGGCGCTCTGACGGAAGTTGTCTGAATTGGACTTCATGGTCAGCCTGTACACTCCCACTACAACTTCATGCTCCTTGACGACATCGTAAGCGCTGGAGGCGGTGTAATACCCCGCCTTGCCGAGGACCTGGTCGGCGATGTAGTCCTTGCGGGTGCGGTTGGAGTCCACTATGGCCTTGATGAGGTTCTCCGGCACATCGTTGAAGTTGGCCAGCAGCTGCTTGGTATCCTTCGGGAGGCAGTATCCGCCGTAGCCGAAGGAAGGGTTGTTGTAATGCGAGCCGATGCGGGGGTCCAGGCACACGCCTTCGATAATAGACTGTGTGTCAAGTCCTTTCATCTCGGCGTATGTATCGAGCTCGTTGAAATAGCTCACCCTCAGGGCCAGATAGGTGTTGGCGAAAAGCTTGACCGCCTCGGCCTCAGTCGTGCCCATGAACAGCGTCGGAATGTCCTGCTTGATGGCTCCCTCGGCTATTATCCTGGCGAAGGTATGGGCCGCTTCGGCAAGGGGCTCGTCGTCGAATCCAACGATTATCCTGGAAGGATAGAGGTTGTCGTACAGGGCCTTGCTCTCGCGGAGGAACTCCGGAGCGAAGATAATCTTGGGGATCACAGTCTTGAAAGAACCGTCCGCAAGACGCTCCCTGTAGGAGAACTTCTCACGGACAGACTTGGTGTAACCCACAGGAATAGTGGACTTTATCACCATGACGGCATCGGGGTTGACCTCCAGCACCAGATTGATGACCTCCTCTACGTGCGAGGTATCGAAGAAATTCTTCTTCGAATCATAGTTGGTCGGAGCGGCTATCACCACGAACTCGGCATCCTTGTAAGCCGCACGGCCGTCGAGGGTGGCGACAAGGTCCAACTCCTTCTCTGCCAGATATTTCTCAATATATTCGTCCTGGATGGGAGAAATCTTGTTGTTAATCTTCTCCACCTTCTCGGGGATGACATCCACGGCCTTCACCTGATGGTGCTGAGCCAGCAGCGTGGCTATCGAAAGCCCCACATAGCCGGTACCTGCAACTGCTATCTTCATATAAATCAAATGTTTACTTATCCAATTCTACATACTTGCTGTTGGCACTCTTGAACTCAGGAACGGTCTGCTTCATCAGGCGGACCATATCGGGGATTATCACCCTACCGGCCAGGTCGGTAAGTGCCGCCACGGCCTGGCATGCGTCCGCGTATGCGTATGAACGCACCTTGGCTATCCTGATTCTCTCATGGAAAGCTGGCAGGGTGTTCTCCGCATTGGAAAGCACCTCCTCGTAGAGCTTCTCGCCGGGACGGAGGCCCGTATATTCGACCTTGATATCCACGTCGGGAGTGAATCCGGCGAGGGTTATCATCCTGCGTGCCAGCAGGTCTATCTTGACAGGCTCGCCCATGTCGAAGACGAAAATCTGGTTTCCCGTGGACATGGTAGCGGCCTCCATCACCAGGCGGCAGGCCTCAGGAATGGTCATGAAGAAACGGTTGATGTCGGGATGGGTCACGGTGACGGGGCCACCCTTGGCTATCTGCTCGCGGAAGCGAGGTATCACTGAACCGTTGCTGCCCAGCACGTTGCCAAAGCGGGTGGTCACGAACTTGGTCTTGCCCTGTTTCTCGCCATTCTCTATGGCAAGTCCCAGGGACTGGACGTAAATCTCGGCCAGACGCTTGGTGCAACCCATTATGTTGGTGGGATTTACGGCCTTGTCGGTAGAAATCATCACCATCTTCTCCACATCGTATTCAAGACACTTGTCCGCGACATTGCGGCTGCCATATACGTTTACAAGCACGGCCTCGCATGGATTTTCTTCCATAAGAGGGACGTGCTTGTAAGCAGCGGCATGGAATACCACCTGAGGTCTCCATGTCCTGAATGCATAGTCCAGACGGGCAGGCTGACGTACATCGCCTATGACAGGCACGAAGGATAGTTCGGGATGCTTGTCTTCGAGTTCGAGGCGCAGGTAGTGCATAGGGGTCTCGGCGTTGTCGAACAGCACCAGCAGCTTCACTCCGAAGCCTGCCAGCTGACGCACGAGTTCGGACCCGATTGAGCCTGCGGCTCCGGTGACCATCACCACCTTCCCTTCGAAGTTGGCCTTTATCTCATCCAGCGATATCACTATTTCCTTACGGCCCAGAAGGTCCTCGACCTTCACCTCGCGGGGACGAAGAAGTGCCTGTCCTTCAGCAACTTCGTCAACGGTCGGCACTATCAGGGTGCTGACATTGTGCTTGGAACAGAACTTTATGAGGCCGTTCTCCTCCGCCTGCGCGTCGGTGTCCTTGCTGAAGAGCACCGCGTCTATGCCGTTCTCGAGTATGATACGGGTGAGTTTCTTGTCGTCATTGAAGTGATACACAGGCAGCTGGTCCAGCAGCATGGTGCCTTTCTTGTCGGAACGGTCTATGAAACCCAGCACCTTGTAGTGCGAGGAGTTCTGGAGGCGGACTATGGTAGCCACGCTCTTGTCCGAAGTCCCGTACACCAGTATCCTGCTATGGTCGTACTTCTCCTGAGTGCGCTGGTTTATAAGCTCATAGACCAGAATCATGCTCAGACGCACGCCAATGAGCAGCACGAATGTCAGGAAGAAGTCTATGGTGCCCACTAGCAGCACCCATTTGCTCCAATACCCTGCCAGCGCCATTCCGGCGAGGACGATGACACCCTTGCCGAAACTGGCAACGCCGAATGGCACCAGGTCCTTGACGGTCAGATGCCTGATTATAATCTTGTATGTCCTCGTGCCGAGGAACATCCCCACCGAGGCGAGGAAAACGAACATCATGTAGAATCCGAACCAGCCGGGAGTGTAGAAAGTTGCAGTAAGGAGAAGGCGTACGCCCATGACAACTATCACGGAGGCTGCAAGCGACAGCAGCGTGTCAAGGGTCAGAATAATTTCTTCACGCAGGTAACTCTTCTTCAGTTTATCCAATCGAGTCTCTCTATCCTTCATACGAATGTTGTGTTATTAATCGATTTTCTCAAGGAATTTCGGATGAATATGGGAAATGAACATCACGAAAAACCCTGTGAGGCTCACGCACAGGCACTTTTCCTTGCCCACGCGCTGAACATGTCCCTCGTAGCCCTTGAACTGCCCGTCTGTGACCCTCACGCGGTCGCCGACATGGTAAGCGGGCTTGTCCTCGCCGCCGAAGCCCACGTGGGGGTCGTCCGTGGTGCAGAGCAGGCGGAACGCTGCCATTTCCTTGTCGTCGATGCGGCCGGGGTTGCGGGTGCCGGGCTCACGATAGAACATCATTATGTCGTAATGGTCTTTCCGGTATTGGGTAAGCTCAGTTTTGGTGCATCTGACAAAGAGCAGAGTGCTCATCACAGGGTTCTCCACGTAGTGGATATGGCCGCCCTCGAAGGACTCCTCCACCTTCACGGGGAAGAATGTCTCGCGGCCCAAGTCCTTGAAATCGCTCTCAACCTGCTTGCGCTTTCCCTTGAAGGTGCGCAAGGCGTACCAGAATACGGTTTTAGGTCGTCCCATCAGAAAAAACTCCCGCCGGAAGCAGATACAAATAGCTGAATACCAATGATTTAGGATATAAGAAAAATAAATCCGGGCATACTTCTTCCCTTCGCCGGCCATCCGCTTGAAATTTCGGAAGCCGGTCATTGCCAGGTACAATCTTCACGCGCGCACGTAATCCGGCCTGTCGCCAGACCGTTCAACAAGAGTTGTCCCTTATGCCAGAAGACGGACTCTTATACCCCTGAATATCACCCCCTAAGGACCCTCGCGATGGGGGGGGGTAATATTCAAGGCAAAGATACTAAAATTATAACTAATAGACAAATATTTCTAATCACTCGTGATTAGTAAGAAGCTGTTTTGAAATGGTTGCTGAAATTATTTCTCATTCCTGACGGAAAAAATCTTTCCAAGCGATTTCCGGATAGTTTCCCGCTCCCAGCCATAAAGGCCGATTCCGTAGCAAGCAAGGCAGCAAAGAGCGAAAGTAAGCGCTATTCCGCACAAACGCATCCAAGGCCCCATGACCGCAGGCACCACGGCCCGGTAAACCAACAGCCACAGCACCATAACAGCCACCACTGCAAACGGCTTCAAGTACGCATTACGCACATACCCCACAGCATCAAACCCTATCAAACGGTGCAACAGCCAAAACTCCACGAACCTGTAAGTAACTGAATATCCGATATATATCTGGATAATTGCCGGAGCCGGAGCACCCAGGCTGTACGCCAGAAAAGACAGAGGCAGACAGAGAAGCGACATCACGCTGTTCCAAATCTGGAACCACTTTATCCGGCCCGTCGCCTGCTCGAGAGTCTGCGTCCCGCCGACAAAAGACCGCACCAGCGCACTGACAAGGGTCCATCTGGTAAACAGCAGAGCCCCATCGGGCACCTCCTTGAGCCACAAATCGAGGGCGAACTCCAGCTCCACAAGGGCGCTGAACACCACAAGGCTCATCAGCAAGGCGCTGTAGCGGGACATCTTATACACAAGGCTCAGGCTGCGCTCGGTATTGCCCCCGCTGTAATTGCGGTTAATCTGCGGCGCGGCGGCATTGCTGAAACGATTGACGCTCGTCACGGAAAAATTCTCCAGCTGGTAGGCCGGCTCCATGGCGGAATTCACCATAGGACCGAAAAAGTAATTGACTATCAGCTTGCTGCCGTTCCCTCTGGCTATATACGCAAGGGCGCTCAGAGCCGTATAATTATTGAAGGAAATAATCTCCTTGTAGGTCTGAGAGCCCCTCTGGAAACGCCATTTTATAACCTCCGGCCACTGGCGGCGGCACAGGAAATGGTACATCGCCATGGTAAGGAAGGTCATGAGGGCCATTCCCACGGCATAGAAATACAGCCTGTTGCCCTCCCAGAACAGCAGGCAGATGACCATGGCAAGACGGAAAATATTGGCGATAATATCCACCATGGCGCTCTGGAAGAACTTCTCATGGGCCTCCACGAGGCTCTGGTAAGGAAGGTTGACTATGCTTATGCAGGCGGCTATGGTGCTTATCTGGAAGACTATGTTGGCATCGCCCAGCCTGTGGGGGTCCACCTTCATCCAATGGTAGATATAGTATAGTCCTATGGTCTCGGCCAACAGCAGAATCAGAACGGCAAGACCTATATGGACAACGAGGCAGATATTGAAAATACGGCCGAGGTCGCCGCCGGGCCTTCCCATCTCCACATTGATAAAACGCCTTGTAGTAGTGTTCATTGCGGTACTCAAGAAGCCCAGCATCATGATGGTACCGCCCACCACTCCGTAGAGTCCGTAATCGTAGATACCGAGGCCTTCCATGGCAAAGCGGGTGCAAAGAAAGCCGATGAGGCCTATAAGAATCACCCTCGCGTAAATGATGACGGTGTTCTTCGCTATCCTGCTGTTATCCTCGGTATATGTTGCCATTACTTGGAATCTGTTGCGCAGAGCTGCCGGTAAAGCTCCATCAGGGAATCGGCTATGAGCTTGCGGTCATGACGCACCAGGGCTACCTGCCTTGCGCTGTGGCCCACCCTTCGCAGCAGCTCCTTGTTGCGATATACGGCGACTATCCTCTCGGCCATTTCCTCGGGATTGCCCTTGCGCACGAGGAAACCAGTTTCACCGTCCTTGATAAGGGTCGGTATGCCGCCGACGTTGGTGGCTATGACGGCCGCTCCCAGGAGCTGGGCCTCGCAGACTCCGTTGGGGGAATTGTCTATGTATGAGGGATGTACGTACATGGAAGCTCCGGCTATGGCCTCCACCAGCTGCTCCGCCGTCGCCACTCCGGCAAGGGTCACTCCGGCAGCCTCAGTCCTGATGCCCGTTATCTTCTCGAAGAAATGGGGCCGGATGTTGCCGAAGACCTTCCAGTCAAAAGGAATGGAGTACTTGTCTTTCAACAACTTGGCTGTCTTGAGCACCAGGTCGTATCCCTTGTATGTGGGCTCCGAAATGGTGGTGACGAGGGTCATTTTCGAAGGAATTCCGCTGATTGCGTCTATGTCCGCATCGTAGAAAGGCTGGCGCATTATTTCGCCGCCCTCATGGTAGGAGGCTTCGGGGTTGGCCCTGCCGAGCATCTTACGGTCCCAGTCGGTGCGGCCTATGAAGTGCCTGATATTGCGGAGGATACGGCTCTCCCGCTCGCAGGCGGAAAGCCATTTTTTGCGTATGTACAGCCTGTGCAGCACCTTGGCCGGGGAAAGGCTTTCGAAGATATAGCGGTTCCATGTGGCTCCCGGGGGCAGGAACACCTTGAAATACGGGTTCACGAGGCCCTGCAGGTGCAGCACCACGGGGATGTCGGTGTGCTCGGCTATCAGTCCGAAGGAATGTTCGGAGCCGAATACCTGTATGACATCGGGGCGAAATTCCTCCACTATGGAAATATAGCTTTGCACCAAGTCGAATATCTGCTTTTCATCTCCCTTGAGGAGGGTCGTGAAGCGGTCGGCGCGGGATGTGTCGTAGCCGTTGAAAATGGGGAAATAGGTGACTGAGTGGCGCTTTTCTTCGGCCCAGCTGACCTTTTTGCCGGGGTCGCTGTGAACGGGGCTTTCGAGGGGTTCGCGGGTTATGAATGCGACTCCGAGTTCGACCCTCGGGCTTATTTCACATTCGAGTGCGCTGACCCAGCCACCGCCGTTGTAGCCGCTGCTTCCTGCCGAGTAGTTGGAGCAAGTATTTGCAAACCAGAGCACTTTCATAGTTCGTTTGAAGTTTTGGGTTGTGGTGTTTCGGTTACTTTGCGGATGAAGCGGGCGGGGTTGCCGGCCCATATTTCTCCTGCGGGTATGTCGCAGGTCACTATGCTTCCGGCCCCGACTACGCTGCCTCTTGCTATGCGTACGCCCTTGAGGACAGTGCATCGGGCTCCGAGCAGCACGTCGTCTTCTATCACCACCGGGGCCGAGGCTGTGTGGGCCGAATCGAGGCTCCGGTCGCGTCTGTGAAGGTAATACAGGCTGTGGGCATCGTGGTCCATTATCAGGCAGTCTGCTCCTATGTTGACGTTGTTTCCTATGGTGATTTGCTTTCGGGCCCAGATGCTGCTACAGCTCACCCCGACGTTGTCGCCTATGGTGATTTGCGCTCCTTCGGAGGCGAATATTCCGCTGCGAAGATTGCGGCCTATCCGGTTCACTCCCCTTCCGCTTATGCACTTGAAGGCCCGGCCTATAGTGACCTGCGCACCGTCCTTTCTCTCCAGATATATGTGTCCGCAGACCCTGGAGCCGCGCCCTGCCTTAATGCCGAAGCACCTGAGTTTCAGCGTATTGAATGCATAATCACACAGGAGCGTCACCTTCTTGCAGGCACGCCAGGCTTTTGCGAATATGCTCTCTTTTCGACCCATATTCTGCAAATATAGCATTTTTTCATGATATTCTACACCCAGCGGTCTTTGGAATCAAGGGGCCGATGAAGGTCGATGCGGTAATGATGGTGGAAGGAGCGGCGGTCGGACTGCGGCGGAGGAGTCCTCCAGTCACCGTAGAGCAGGGTCAGGAGGGAGTCGTTGCCGCTTGGAACAGGGGCCATTCCCCCCTCGAAAGGAACCATGGCCGTAGATGCGAACCACTCCTTGGGGAAGGTAATCCCGCGGTATTCCGAATTGGTACACCACACGGCATAACTGCCCGAATCCCCCTGCGACGAAGCCCTCCTGTAAATCTCAAGGAAACGGCGGCGAAGGGCGGCATGGCGGGGCCGGTACAGCAGAAGGTCCAGGGCCGTGGAAAGACTGAATGAAGTGTTGCGGCGGAAACTCCTCACATAATCAAGGAAAGCGCCGCGGTACTCCCGCCTCACGGTCTCGGGGTCGGGACCGGCATCATCCAGCGGGAAAACGTCGATGAAAACGCCTATCACCAAAGGGTAGCGGCGCTGCTCCCAGATGCTGCTCCCCGCATCCATGAACTTGGCGTAGGCAAAAGGCAAATCTTTATCCGAAGTGCTGATATCCAATATCTTGTAGCTATCAGAGCTAAGGGTCAGAAAACGCTTGTAGTCCTCCCTCGGCATGAACACGTCTATGTCGTCGTCCCAAGGAATAACGCCACCCTCGCGCACCGCCCCTATGGCCGACCCGAAAGCCAGCCACCAGCGCAGACCCTCCCTCTCGCACAGCCGCGAAAAGGCCCGGAACGTCCTCAGCAGTATTTGCCTATACTCATCCATGGAGCATTACAAACAAAATAACTGTACCACTATGAACACGTAGCCACCCTCGGCTCGTAAGAGGGAGGGGCCCAGCGCCACGCGCTGGGAGGGGTCGAACGAAGTGAGACGGTTCATAGTGGTACAAGTTATTTTTAAAAATACTACAAATGCAGCAGCGTCTCTACCGGAATATCTTTAGGAAGCGCCTCGCGGCCATGGAGGGCATCCAGCTCGATAAGGAAATTGGCATAAATCTTCTTCGGCCCCGCCAGACGCACAAGTTCGATTGCAGCCCGCGAAGAACCGCCCGTCGCAAGCACATCATCATGAATCAGCACGATGTCCTCGGGAGTAATGGCATCCTTGTGAATCTCCAAAGAATCTACACCGTACTCCTTTGTATATGAATACTTTATAGTCTCGGCAGGAAGCTTCCCGGGCTTACGCACAGGAACAAATCCGGCACCAATGTGCATAGCCAGCGAAGGCGACAGGAAAAAGCCCCTGGACTCTATTCCCACCACCTTGGTAATACCCTTGTCCTTGTACAAAGAATACAGCCAGTCGTCCATCATCTTCATGCACTCATGGCTCTTCATCAGAGTAGTAATGTCCCAGAAATTTATGCCCTTGATAGGGAAATCAGGCACTGCCCTAAGATTCTTTTTCAGGAATTCGATATCCATAGTTTATTAAAGATTATTGATGTACCACTTATGCAGTCTGTCTATCCCCTCCGGAAGCTCCACGCTGTGCCGCCATCCAAGAGAATGTATCTTGCTCACATCGCACAGCTTGCGGGGAGTCCCGTCAGGCTTGGAAGCATCCCACCCGATATCGCCCCCAAAGCCCACGGCCGAAGCCACAAGCGAAGCCAACTCGCTGATATGCAGCTCCTTGCCCGTGCCGATATTGATATGGCAGTTACGCACTTCACGCACTCCGTCAGGCCCCATGGGGCACTGCGAAGCGCAGGAAGCGAAATCCACGTTCAACAGCACATGCACGGAAGCATCCGCCATATCCTCGCTCCAAAGGAACTCCCTAAGAGGACGGCCCGAACCCCAGAGCAGCACCCTGCCGGGATAAATGCCGTAACGGGAAAGGGCAGCAGAGATTTCGTCAGCACCGGCGCTGCCGTCAACCCCGTCCACAGGACGGGCAGCAAGGTCGCGCCGCACCGAGTCCATATCACCAAGACCCAGACACTTGGCCAGATGAATCTTGCGTATCATGGCAGGCAGCACATGGCTGTTGGCCAGATGGAAATTGTCACCGGGACCATAAAGGTTAGTCGGCATCACCGCAAGGTAATTCACCCCGTACTGGCGCGACAGGCTCTCGCAAAGCTTCAGGCCCGCAATCTTGGCAATGGCGTATGGCTCGTTTGTATATTCAAGAGGAGAAGTCAGCAGGGCATCCTCGGCTATGGGCTGAGGAGCCATGCGGGGATATATGCAGGTGCTGCCAAGGAATAGCAGACGGCTCACCCCGTGCCTGAACGCCTCCATGATTACGTTCTGCTGAATCTGGAGGTTCTCCGCGATAAAGTCTGCAGGATAGTTGAGATTGGCCCAGATGCCGCCCACATGGGCGGCTGCAAGCACCACTGCATCAGGCATTTGCTCATCAAAGAAAGCCTTCACGGTGATGCTGTCGCAAAGGTCCAGCTCCCCATGGCTCCGGCCTACAAGATTGTTGTAGCCCCGCCCCTGAAGGCTACGCCATATTGCTGAACCCACCAGGCCGCGGTGCCCGGCCACATATATCTTCGCGCTCTTATCCAACATGGTCCATGTCATATTGAGTCATTCTCGCCACAAGCTCTCCGAAAGAAGTCTTGCGGGGGTTCCAGCCAAGACGCTGACGGGCCTTGGAAGGGTCTCCCAGCAGGGAATCCACCTCCGAAGGACGGAAATAGCGGGGGTCCACCTCGACCAGCACGCGGCCGTCGGAAGCGATGCCCTTCTCCTGAATTCCGGAGCCTTCCCAATGCAGCTCTATTCCGGCATATCGGAAGGCCAGGGTGCAGAACTCGCGCACCGAATGCTGCTCTCCCGTAGCAATCACAAAGTCCTCGGGCTCAGCTTGTTGCATCATCAGCCACATGCACTCCACATAGTCGGGAGCATAGCCCCAGTCGCGCATTGCGGACAGGTTGCCAAGATAGAGCTTGTCCTGCAGTCCGGCGGCTATGCGGGCGGCGGCAAGGGTAATCTTGCGGGTGACGAAGGTCTCTCCCCTGCGCTCGGACTCATGGTTGAAAAGTATGCCGTTGACGGCGTACATTCCGTAACTTTCCCTGTAATTGCGCACTATCCAGTAGCCATAAAGCTTGGCCACTCCGTAAGGCGAACGGGGATGGAAAGGAGTGTTCTCGTTCTGCGGTGTCTCGGCCACAAGGCCGTAAAGCTCCGAAGTGGAAGCCTGGTACACGCGGCAGGAAGATGCCAATCCGCAGATACGCACTGCCTCCAGCAGGCGCAGCACACCGGTAGCATCGGCCTCGGCGGTATACTCCGGCACGTCGAAACTGACCTTGACATGGCTCTGGGCGGCCAGATTGTAAATCTCGTCGGGCCGTATCTCCCCTATGAGCCTTATCAGCGATGAAGAGTCTGTCATATCGCCGTAATGCAGCTCCAGGGCACGTCCGTGGCGCATGTCACGCACCCATTCGTCCAGGTACAAATGCTCTATCCTGCCTGTATTGAAAGAGGATGAACGCCTCATTACCCCGTGGACCTCGTATCCTTTGTCCAGCAGGAATTCGGCCAGATAGGAACCGTCCTGACCCGTTATTCCGGTAATTAGTGCCTTTTTCATAAGCTATTGGATTACAATATCATAAGCGGGCTCGGCGTACGCCTTGGCAAGGTCCGCAGATTGACGCTCCCCTCCAGAGCTCCCAGCTCGGAAAGAGCCCGGCGAGCACTGTCGTAAGCAAGGGAGGGCGTGTTGTTGTTCTCGCTCAGGTGACAAAGGAAAAGGTTGCGCAGCCCCGGGTGCCAGAAGCGCTTTATGGCCTTGGCACACTCGTCGTTGCTCAGATGCCCGTTCCCCTTGCAAATCCTCATCTTGAGGTCGTATGTATATGGCCCGGACATCAGCATGTCCAGGTCGTAATTGGACTCCACAACCACGGTATCAGCCTCGCGGGCAAGTGCTACGGCTTCGTCAGTCATACGGCCTATATCCGTCATTATCAAAAATTTATGCCCCTCAACCTCTATGGCGTATCCCACAGTCTGGCTGGCATCGTGAGGCACCTCGAACCACTTTATCCTGAAAGGTCCGAGATTGTTCCACCCGGGAGCTAGGTCGCGCCTGCAGCGGGCCAGGTCCGGAGTGCGTATGGTCCTGTAAGCCATGGCATTATGCAGGAACTCCGTAGCATATACGGGCTTGGAGAGCTTCTTGCAGTAGGAATGCAGGCTACGCACATGGTCCATGTGGTCGTGGGTCACCAGCACGAATGAGAAAGAATCGTACGAGAGCCCTTCATGCCCCAGAATCTGCTTCATCCTGCGCAGACTCACCCCCGCGTCGATTATAAGAGCGCCCTCGTCGCAACCCAGGAAATAGCAGTTGCCGCTGCTTCCGCTGCCAAGACTCAAAAACCTTATCATTCCCTTCCCTCCTCGCAATATTTGGAGATTACGCTGTAGGCATCCCCCACTCCGAGCTCGCCGGCGCGGGACAGGTCTATGCAGCCTTTCTCCTTGTCTTTCAAATATATAAGCACCAGTCCGCGGTTGTAATAGGCATCCCCCATCGAAGGGTAGAGATCCACGGCCCTGGTGTAACTTTCTATGGCCTCGACCAGCCTCGAGGACAGGCAGTAGAGGTTGCCGAGGTTGAAATGGATATAAGGAATATCGCTCACCCTCGCGGCCGCGGCCTCCATGTCCTCTATGGCCTCGGAATAGTCGTAACTGCGTGTCACATCCTCCTTTACACGGGCGCGGACCGTGCCGTTGTCATCCATGCTGAGGGTGCGGACATTGTTCTCCATGGAGGCTATGAAGTCTATCATTTCAGCCCTCAGCACTCCCCTGTTCATCATGTAGAAGGCCTGGTACATCTTGCGCAGGGCCTCCGAAGGCTCGGCATCCACGGCTTTGTCGTAGTATGAAAGGGCGCTGTTGAACCGTTTGCCGCCGACCTCCCAGAGGGCCTTGAGGAAGTCCCTTTCCTCCTGGGGTATGCGGTGCGACTGCTCCCCGAACAGTATTTCTTCCACCTGCAAGGCGGAGGGCTGACGCAGGGTGTCGGAGCCCGTAACCACCACAGGCACAGGAGATTCCCTTGAGAACCTGTCCACGAGGGCGTTCTCGTAGCGGGTCTGCAGGAGGTTGCCCTTCTCCTGGCGGCTGTCAGTGAGGACGAACTTGTACAGAGGCTTCAGCCTTATGTCTATGTCCCTGTGCTGGAGCAGCTCGTCGTCGAAGTCTTTCTTGGCGAACTCAGCGTCAAGCGCAATCAGGGAACTGTACTTGCGGGTGGTGTCGGCGAAGGAGCCGTCCACGGAATTGCTGCGGTACTCCCTGACCTTCTCGCGGGCTGTATTGTAGTCCCTCTCAGAGGCCTTCAGCAGGCCCAGCTTGTTCTCGGCGTAGGCCCTGTTCATGTAGGCCTTGGCAAAGTCAGGATACAGTTCTATGGCCTTGTCATAGTCCTCCAGGGCATCCCTCCAGCGCTCCATCTGCAGGAAGAAGGAGGCCCGGTTGAAATAGGCCAGCACGTTGCGCGGGTTGATGTTTATGACCCTGTCCATGTCGCTCAGGGCATCCTCGAAATTGCCCACCTGGGCGTGTATGAGGCTCCTGTTGTACAGGGTCAGGGCATTGCCCGGCTCATATTCCAGCACCTTGTCAAGGTCCTTCATGGCGGAGTTGAAATCCTTGCGCTCGTAGTAAAGCAGGGCCCTGTTGAAATAGGCCAGGGTATTGGTAGTATCAAGGCTGATGGCCTTGTCCATGTCGGAAATGGCCTCGTCGAAGCGGCCCATCACTCCCAGAAGTCTTCCCCGCCGCATATAGCCCTCAGGCTCCTGGCGGTCCAGGGAAATAGCCTTGTTGTAGTCCTCCATGGCCTGCAGGGTGTCGGCGAGGAAGAGCTTCGAAGCGCCCCTGTTCAGATAGGCCGAAGGGTCCTTGGGCTGCTTCCTTATATATTTGTCGAAGTCCTCTACGGCCTTGTCGAACTGCTGCGAAAGGAAGTAGGTTACGCCCCGGCTGAAGTATATGCCTTCGGAGCCCGGACGCAGGGAAATCGCCTTCTCAAGGTCCTCCAGGGCCCTTTCATAGTCCCCGGAGCGGCTCTCTGTTATGGCCCTGTAATGGTAGCCCGAAGTGAACACGGGATTGAGCCTCACGGAGGTGTTGAAGTCCTTCTGCGCTCCGCGAACGTCGCCGAGGTTGTACTTGGCTATGCCCCTGAAGAAAAAGGCCCAGTGGTCCGTGGTATCGAGGCGCACGAAGGTGTTGAAATTGTCTATCGCAAGGGAGAACTTGCCATCCGCAAGAGCCTGCCTGCCACGGAAGAAGAATACATCCTTGTCCCACTGCGCTCCGCACGGAAGCACGCACAGCAGGCCGAGAATCAAAAGCAGGATGTATTTTTTCTTCATCTCAATAATAATTCGTAAATTTGGGGCCCGAAAACGGACCGAAATGCAAATATAACCATAATTATGCCTCAACGCGAGAAAAGGAGCAAAAAAATTTCATTATTCGTCGCCATAGCGATGAGTCTCCTGCCCGTGGTGTGCAGCGCCGAGGTGATTAGGGTTACAGGCAGCGAATTCACCCACAAGAAGGTCTCCGAGAGCCGTCTGCGCTCCTACGTGGGCTTCCTTTGCGACAGCATCTGCGCGGGCAGGGCCACGGGCAGCAAGGGGGCCGGCGAGGCAACGGCCTGGGTGGCAAGGCAGTTCCGCTCGCTGGGGCTTCAGACCACGGTCCGTTCTTTCAGAACGGCCACAGGAGCCATAGGGCGCAACGTCCTGGGCTTCATGCCGGGGGCTAACAAGGAGCAGTATCTCATAATCGCGGCCCATTACGACGGTCTCGGCAGGCTCGACGGGAAGATGTACCCGGGGGCCGACAGCGACGCTTCCGGAGTGGCTGCGATGCTCGGGGTCGGGGCCATGATGAAGGAGATGGTGAGAATAGGCAAGACATGGCGCAAGAGCGTGATATTCATAGCTTTGGACGGCAAGAACGCGGGGCTTTCCGGCTCTGCGGCGCTCTGGAAAATGCTCTCCGAGGGCTCGATTACTGACCCGACGACAGGGCAGCCGGTAAGAGCCGGGCAGGTGGCTCTCATGGTGAACATCGACCAGGTCGGCAGCCGCCTCAGCCCCGTACGCAAGGACAAGACTTCCTATCTGATAATGCTTTCCGCAGGGCCGGCAGACTATCACAGGGGCGCTCTGAGGAAGGCCAACGAGCGCTATGCCATAGGCCTGGACCTTGGCATGGACTATTACGGCAGCCGCGACTTCACCCGCATGTTCTACGAAAGGGTGTCCGACCAGAAGCCCTTCGTGGAGAACGGAAGGCAGGCTGTAATGTTCACTTCCGGCATCACCATGAACAACAACAAGACATGGGACAGCCCCGAGACTCTGGACTACACTTTGCTGAAAAAGAGAATATGGCTCATTTTCCATTGGATAGAACGCGTAATTTGATTATCTTTGCAGGAATATGCGCGAGTTTTGGACTATATTGAAGCGATATACCGCACCCTACAAAGGTTATATGGGAGGTGCGATAGTTCTCAACATACTGTCGGCAGTCTTCAACGTATTCTCATTCACCCTGATAATCCCTATAATGAACATGCTGTTCAAGCTCAACGACGTGGTCTATGAGTTCATTCCCTGGGATACGGAAATGGCTTTCACCAAGAAGCTGCTGAACAACGTATATTTCTATGTATCAGGACTTATCGCCGACTATGGCCCTTCGAAGGTGCTGCTGCTTCTGGGACTGTTCCTCGGAGTGGCGACGGCGCTTAAGACCTCCTGCTATTTCGGGGCCTCGGCCGTGATGGTGCCTATCCGCACCGGAGTGGTGAGGGACATGCGCATGCAGCTCTACAACAAGATTCTGTCCCTGCCTCTGGGCTTTTTCACCCAGGAGCGAAGGGGCGACATAGTGGCCAGGATAAGCGGAGACGTGAGCGAGGTGGAGAATTCCATAATGAGCACCCTGGACATGCTGCTCAAGAATCCCATCCTCATAGTCATATATTTCGCCACCCTGCTTGCCGTCAGCTGGGAGCTCACCCTGTTCAGCATCATAGTGGTGCCGGTGCTCGGGTGGATAATGGGCATTATCGGCAGGAGCCTTCGGCGTGACTCCAAGGAGGCCCAGGAACTGTGGAGCGACACCATGTCCCAGGTAGAGGAGACCCTCGGCGGACTCAGGGTCATCAAGGCTTTCAGGGCCGAAAAGAGCATGGCCTCCCGCTTTTTCAACGTGACTGACGGAATGAGGCGCAAGCTGAACAAAGTAGCTGTGCGCCAGTCGCTTGCGCATCCCATGAGCGAGTTCCTCGGCACCCTGCTCATAATGATAGTGCTTTGGTTCGGCGGCACCCTTATCCTCAGCGACAAGGCCCCCATAGATGCCCCGACCTTCATCTTCTACATGACCATCCTCTACAGCCTGATAAACCCCCTGAAGGAGTTTTCCCGCGCGAGTTATTCCATTCCCAAGGGTCTGGCCAGCATGGAGAGGATAGACAAGATTCTTCGCAGCGAGAACAACATCAAGGAGAGCGACACCCCCGTGCGCCTGCACTCCTTCGACAAGGGCATTTCCATAAAGCATGTATCGTTCAGCTATATAGATGGCCGTCAGGTACTTAAGGACATAAGCCTGGATATTCCCAAGGGCACCACCGTGGCCCTTGTCGGAGAGTCCGGAGCCGGCAAGTCCACCCTCGTGGACCTGATTCCGAGATTCTACGACGTGTCCAAGGGCTCAATAACCATCGACGGGGTGGACCTGCGGGACGTGAGCCTTGGCGACCTTCGCGGCCTGATTGGCTACGTCAATCAGGAGCCCATACTGTTCAACGATACGATTTTCAACAACATAGCCTTCGGAGTGGAGGGCGCGACCCGCGAGCAGGTCGAGGAGGCCGCACGCATAGCCAACGCCCACGAGTTCATAATGGAGAAGGAGCAGGGCTATGACACCAACATAGGTGACCGCGGAAGCAAGCTTTCCGGAGGCCAGAGGCAGAGGATTTCCATTGCCAGGGCCATACTCAAGAACCCTCCCATACTCATTCTGGACGAGGCTACGGCGGCTCTGGACACCGAGTCCGAGAGGCTGGTGCAGGAGGCCCTGGACCGCCTGATGGAGAGCCGCACCACCATAGCCATAGCCCACCGCCTGTCCACCATAAAGCATTCGCGCGAAATAGTGGTGATGCAGGACGGGGAAATAGTGGAAAGAGGCCGCCACGAAGAGCTTATCGCCCGGGGCGGATATTACAAGAAACTCAATGACATGCAATCGTTATGAACCGTCTCCTTGTACCCAGAATCGAAGGCCTTGGCCAGATGACTGACGACCGGTTGCTCACAGCCCTTGAGACCAAGGGCTCCAAGTTTGCCGTGGACCAGGTCTGCTGGCCTTCCCAGTTCCCTTACAGGCCGCTTTGCGCGGGCACCATAGCCCATGACGGCAAGGCCCTGGCCATACTTTTCCATGTGCGCGGTATGGACCTTCGCGGAGTGAATGTCGCCGACAACGGCCGCCAGTGGGAGGACAGCACCTGCGAGTTCTTCGTGGCCGACCCCGTGGACGGGACCTATTACAATTTCGAGATGAACTGCCTAGGCAAAATCCTGGGCGGCAAGGGCGAGAGAAGGCAGAACCGCCTCGTGCGTTCGCTGACCGACCTTTCGCAGATAAGGCGCTATTCTTCCCTGCCAGCGCAGAGCGTGGACAAGAAGGACGAGGTGTTCGAGTGGACGGTCGCCATGGTGGTGCCTTTCACCCTGATGGGATTCGAGCAGGGCGTGGTCCCGGCCCACCTGAAGGTCAATTTCTACAAGTGCGCCGACCTCACCGAGCATGTCCACTACCTTAGCTGGAACCTCGTCGGATGCCCTTCTCCGGACTTCCACAGGCCCGAGTATTTCGGAGAACTCACCCTTGAAGCAAGATGAGCCGCAGAGCCAGGATATTGTTCAGGATACTGTTCGTCCTCTATATAGCAGGGCTGGCATTCCTGTGCTTCGGACATTTCAACAACCTGCCCGACGTGCCCCGCAAGCTGCTGGGGATACAGATGGGCAAGATAGTGCATTTCTGCATGTTCCTGCCCTTCCCCCCGCTGCAGTTCCTGGCCATCGACAAATATACGGTCAAGCCCTGGCATAGCCTGCTCATGGCCCTCGGCATATTCGTCCTCGGCTGCCTGCTTGCAGCCGGAACTGAGCTGATTCAAGGCTACCTGCCCCACCGGACCGCCGACCATCTGGACTTCCGCGCCGATGCTTTGGCGCTGGCAGTCAGCTCTTTAGCAGTACTTATAATAGACCTGGCCAAACAATTCAGACATAAGTGAAAAGGATACTCCTCGCCGCCGCTCTTCTGAGCGTTTATCTGCTGATGCCCGCACAGGGCAAGATTTCCAAGGATTTCAAGCCCGTGGCGGACTCCCTTGCAGCCTTGATGAAGGAGCGCACCGGGGTCAAGGCCTTCGTGCAGATAAAGTCCGTGATGAAAAGGGGCGGCGAACTGGATTTCTATTTCACGCAGAACCTCGGGGATTTCCCCTGGAGGACCAAGGACGCAGAATGGTTCAGGAAGGAGCTCAAGAAGCAGTGGCCTTCGGAGTATTCCGAATACAGCCTCGGCAAGGTTTACGCCCAGTCCCTCGATATCGCGGAGCTGGAAATGCCTTCTCTGCATAGCGACGGCAAGCCTCACGAGAGCAAGTCCCGCATTAAGGACCCGGGACGGGACCGCTTCGTCTGGAAAGACGGGGAGCAAAGGTACGACAAGGGCCTGAGCGGCAGGCACATAGCCCTTTGGCAGAGCCACGGACTGTACTACGATGCGGCCTCTCAGCAGTGGCGCTGGCAGAGGGCCAAGAACTACTCCACGGTGGAGGACATGTACACCCAGAGCTACGTCCTTCCCTTCCTTATCCCCATGCTGGAGAATGCCGGGGCCTATGTCATGACCCCCCGCGAAAGGGACGTGCAGAAGCATGAGGTGGTCTGCGACAATGACCCTGCCTTCGAGGGCGCGAGGACGGGCCTTCTGAGGCGCAAGGGGTCCTACCGCGAGAGCGGCTCGTGGGAGTCTGCAGGCAGCGGTTTCGCCGACAAGAAGAAGGCCTATGGCGACAATGACAACCCCTTCACCATGGGAACGGCCCGCCAGAGCAAGAACGGCAAGGTCACCTGGAGCGCGGAGATACCCGAGCCCGGCGAATATGCAGTATATGTATCATACAAGTCCCTGAAAAACAGCAGCAAGGAGGCCCGTTACCGCATTTCGCACGCCGGCGGCACCACCGATATGATGGTGGACCAGAGGCTGGGCGGGGGCACTTGGATCTGCCTTGGCATATACGAATTCGAGGACAAGGGAAGCGTGACCCTGAGCAACGACGGGGGCGGAGTCATAACGGCAGATGCCGTGCGATTCGGAGGCGGCATGGGCAAGGTGGTGCGCGGCCCCAAGGGTCATGAGGAAATATCCGGCATGCCCGCCTACACCGAAGGAGCCCTGTACAACATGCAGTGGTCCGGAATAGACAGCACCATACTTCGCAAGTGGGACAACGACTACACCAACGACTATGCCACCAGGGGTGCCTGGGTGCGCCGCATGAGCGGAGGTTCAGTGGTCAATCCCAAGGAGCAGGGCCTGGGCATACCCTTCGACCTGTCCCTGGCCTTCCATTCGGATGCAGGCGTGACTCCCAACGATTCCATAGTCGGCACCCTGGCGATATATACCCTGCTGTGCGAGAACAGCCGCAAGTTCGCCTCCGGCGAGGACAGGATGATAAACCGCGAATACAGCGACTATATACAGTCACAGGTGGTTTCGGACATACGCACGCTGCACAATCCGCAGTGGACGCGCCGCCAGACCTGGGACCGTTCATACAGCGAGTGCCGCACCCCGGGAGTGCCGGGAATGATACTGGAACTGCTTGCACACCAGAACTTTGCGGACATGAAGTACGGCATGGACCCCCAGTTCCGCTTCAATGTCTGCAGGGCCGTTTACAAGGGCATGCTGAAGTTCCTGAGCAACCGCTACGGTTGCTCCTACGCCGTGCAGCCGCTTCCGGTGAATTCCTTCGCGGTGACCCTGGGGGGCAATGACAAGGCCGTGCTTTCGTGGCGGGCCACTCAGGACCCTCTGGAGCCCACGGCCAAGCCGAAGGGATACATTCTCTATACCCGCGTTAACGACGGACATTTCGACGGCGGGCTCAAGATAGAGACCGTGACCTCGGGCGGAGTAGTTTCCGCAGAGGTGCCCATACATGCGGGCAAGCTCTACAGTTTCAAGGTCGTGGCCTATAACGACGGCGGCAAGAGCTTCCCTTCCGAAGTGCTGTGCGCAGGAGTGGCAGGTCGCAACAAAGTGCTGATTGTCAATAATTTCGACCGCACCAGCGGACCGGCTTGGTTCGATACTCCGACCTACGCGGGCTTTGACGCGGGGCTGGACGGAGGCGTGCCTTACATGAAGGATATAACCTACATTGGCAAGATGTACCAGTTCCGCCGCCAGTTGCTGTGGACGGACGACACCAATGCGGGTTTCGGCTCTTCATACACCGACGAGGCGGGCTTCCAGATGGCTGGCAACACCTTCGACTACCCTGTCATTCACGCCAGGGCCCTCTTTGGCAAGGGATACAGCATCTGCTCCTGCTCTGCCGCCGCATTCAATGACGGTTCCATGGAGGACATATTCGCCACCGACATTATCTGCGGCAAGCAGGTCACGACCCCGGGAGCGGTGCAGAACAGGTTCACGGTATTCACCCCCGAGCTGCAGGAGACCCTGCGCGCATACAAGGAAAAAGGCGGCCGCCTGCTGGTCTCCGGCTCCAACATAGGGACAGACATCTGGGACATGGTAAGTCCGGTACAATATGACAGTACCTTCAGGGCCGGCAGCAAGGAATTTGTGAGGGAAGTACTTGGCTACAAGTGGCTTACGGGATATGCCAGCCGCACGGGCGTGGTCAAGCCCTGGTGGGGTTCGGGCCCTTCGACGGGAGGTCTGGAGCCGTTCACCTACGTGCATGAGCCTTCGGAGAAAATGTACTGCGTGGAGACTCCGGACGGGCTGGCTCCGACCGGCAAGGGAGCGTCCAGTTTCCTGCGTTACGGCGATACCAACATTTCGGCTGCGGTCTCATTCGAAGACGGCCCTTGGAAAGCCGCGAGCATAGGGTTCCCGCTGGAGACCATAGAGGACCCGGATGCCCTGTCCGACCTCATGGAGCGCATTTTCGCCTGGTTCAGCAAATAATTTACCCCTTCATCAGCTTATCCTTTTAGACGTTTCTATTGTTATTCCGGTCGTTTTTAGTTACATTTGTGGGATTTTATAACACTAAGATTTTGGAGAAAATAACCTTCCTCACTTGAACACGTAGCCACCCTCGGCTCGTAAGAGGGAGGGGCCCGGTGCTCCGCGCCGGGAGGGGTCGGGCACAGCCCGACGGTTCAGGTGAGGAATGGTTATTTTCTCTGTACAAGCAAAAAATGGAGCAAAGAAAAAAACACCGCAAAGACAGGCGCGACGGATGGTACCTCGAAGGACTGGATGCAATACATGTAATGATGCCCTACGTATTCGGCCCGAGGACAAAAAACGAAGCTGTACTAAGCGAAGTGATAGACCTGACAGAAGTTGACCGTTACCTTGCAGAAAAGAACGGGCGGAACCCCGAATTCAAATACACCTGGTTCCACGTCATAGCAGCCGTACTCGCCAAAACCATACTCCTGCGCCCCAAGATGAACTGGTTCATCTCAGGAATGCGCTTCTACGAAAGGAAAGACATAGCCATAGCCTTCAACGCCAAACGCAAATTCTCCGACGACGGCGAAGAAGCCCTGGCCCGCTTCGTACTCGACCGCGAAGGCGGCTCCCCGCTCGAACAAGTCCACGACTACGTCTGGAAATTCGTCACCAAAGTGCGCTCAAATGACGCACCCGAAGGCATAGGCAACACCCTGGAAATAGTCAAGAAACTCCCCCGCCCCATATTCAAGATGGTCGCATGGGGATTCAGGACCATGGAATACTTCGGCATATATCCCGAATCCATGGCCAAGGATGACCCCTGCTACTCCAGCGTATATCTGACCAACCTGGGCAGCATCAAGATGTGCGCCGACTATCACCATCTCTTCGACTGGGGCACCAACTCCTTCTTCGTAGTAATCAACGAAAAGAAACTGCGTCCCATATTCAACGAAGACGGCACCTACCAGATGCACAACACCCTCAAGCTGGGCTTCACCATTGACGAACGCATCGCCGACGGATATTACTTCGCCAAATCAATCAGACTGATGAGACATCTGTTCGCCCACCCCGAACTGCTGGACCTGGATGCCTCCGCTCCCGTAGAATTTGAATAAACATGAAATACAACATTGACAACATCTCCACGCCGTGGCTGGAAAGCTACGGCGGAGTACCCTTCAACCTGGACTACCCCGAAACTTCAATGGCCGAAACCGTACTGGCCACCGCTGAAAGGGAAAAAGACTTCACGGCCCTCAGCTTCATGGGCAGGAAGATTTCATATACCCTTATGGCTCAGGAGATTGAACGCACCGCCAAAGCCTTCCACGCCCTCGGCGTAAGGGCCGGAGACAGAGTGCTGGTATGCCTTCCCAACGTACCCCAGGCCATATACTGCCTCTACGGCCTCAACCTCATAGGAGCCATAGCCTCCATGGTCCATCCCCTCTCGGCAGTCGGCGAAATAGTCTTCTACCTCAACGAAGCCTCCTGCGACATAGCCGTCACCCTGGACCAGTTCTACGCCAAATTCCTGGATGTCAAGAAGCAAAGGCCCATCAGCAGGCTTATCATCGCCAGGGTCTCCGAAGAACTCCCCTTCCCCCTCAATGTGGGTCAGAAACTCCTGACGGAACGCAAGTTCCCCAAGATAGACCCCGAAGGCGGCGCAGTGCTCACCTGGAAGGAATTCATCAAGGGCGGCGAAAGCGTCAGCGAAGATGTCAAGGCACGCAAAGACCCTATGACTGAGGCGGTTGTGCTGTTCTCAGGCGGCACCACGGGAGTGACCAAGGGCATAATGCTCTCCGACCTCAACTTCAACGCCCTGGCCCTCCAGACAGAGGCCATGGCCCACGAGAGGGTCAACCACGCCAAGATGCTGGCCGCCATGCCGGTGTTCCACGGCTTCGGACTCGGAGTCTGCATACACACCATGATGGTAGCCGGCGGCACCTCCATACTCGTGCCCCGCTTCAACGTAAAGAGCTATGCCAACCTAATCAAGAAGAACAGGCCCAATTTCATAGCCGGAGTGCCCACACTTTTCGAGGCCATAACCCGCAATACCTACCTCGACGGAGCCGACCTTTCCTGCCTTCGCGGAGTGTTCTCGGGCGGAGATTCGCTGACGATTGAGCTCAAGAAGAAGTTCGACAAGTTCCTCGCCGACCACGATGCCGGCATCCGCGTGCGCGAAGGATATGGCACCACGGAGTGCGTAACCGCCTGCTGCCTGACTCCTTACAACAAGGAGAAGGAGGGCAGCATAGGAATACCCTACCCCGACACCTATTTCAAGATTTGCAAGGTCGGCAGCAACGAGGAGGTTCCTTACGGAGAGGAGGGCGAAATCTGCCTCACCGGCCCTTCCATGATGCTCGGCTATATCAACCACGAGGAGGAGAACGCCTCTACGCTGCGCCGCCATGAGGACGGTCACGTATGGCTGCACACGGGCGACCTCGGAGTGATGGACAGCGAGGGTTTCGTGTATTTCCGACAGAGAATAAAGAGGATGATAGTGACCAGAGGATACAATGTCTATCCTTCGCAGATTGAGAACATTTTGGAGGGTCATCCTGCCGTACAGCGCAGCTGCGTCATCGGTGTTCCGGACGAGCTCAAGATGCAGAGGGTCAAGGCATTCGTTGTGCTGAAGGACGGCCGGAAGGACAGTCCCGAGCTGCGCGAGAGCATCCTGGAGCATTGCCGCGCACATATAGCCAAATATGCAATGCCTTCGGAGCTGGAGGTGAGGGATTCCCTGCCTACGACCCTGGTCGGCAAGGTGGCTTATACCAAACTCAGCTAAGACGAGCCTTTATGTCCCGCACTATCTCAGAGGATAGGTTGCGGGCGGAGGCCTGGAGCGTTACCAGATACCTGCCGCAGGATTCTTCGAGACGAACGGTGACATAGCCACGGCGCAGAAGGGTCCTGCGGAGTACTATGAAGTCGCAAGGGTCTGCGGAGGCCGGCAGGTCGCCTTCGCTTAATTCAGTGGATTTCAGGACTTTGCCACATTCGCGAAGTTCCGCTCCGAGCTGTCCGAGGGCCGTGCCGAAGGTCCCTTCGAAATTCCACTCGAAAGAGCCCGCATCCATCAGGAAAACCTTTATATCTATTCCTTTCATATCGTTCCGCTGCCAAGGAGGTCGTCGCCGATGTACCAGGCGGCAAACTGACCCGGAGTTATGCCCCTCTGCGGGGTATCGAAAAGTATATACAGGCCGCTTTCCCTCATTATGAGAGTAGCGTCCTGAAGAGGCTGGCGGTAGCGTATCCTGACCCTCGCACGAAGCATTCCGCCGACCTCAGGAAGAGAACCCGGCACAATGGAATGAATCTCCTCCGGAGCGATACGCAAAACACTGCGGGACAAGCCCTTATGTGTATGTCCCTCCCCGACATAGACTATATTCTTCTCTATGTCGGTATCAATCACGAACACGGGATTGGCATGGCCCCCTATGTTAAGGCCCTTTCTCTGTCCTATGGTATAGAACCACGCGCCCTCCTGGTGGCCAAGGAAAGCCCCGTAAGGATTGGGCTTCAGACGCGTCTTCTTTATATGCTTCTTGCCGCTGCGATAGACCTCGGTCTCGAAACGTATATCGTAATGCAGGGGCTGCGACAGCCTCAGCAGGTCCCCGTCCGAAAGAGCCGCTATACGCTCCGGAAGATAATGGTTGGGAACGCCTGTGCCGGAGCCTTTGTCCTCGCTGACATAGCCCGTAATCATGTTGGCCGAGCCGTCCTCTGTAATGGACGAAAGGGTCCTCTCCATAAACCTATACTGCTCATTGTCAGCATAATAGGCATCATACACCTCTATTACGTCACCCTCGCGAGGCTCAAGCTTCTGCTGCAGGAATGTAGGCAGGTCCACCTTGCCCACAAAGCATATTCCCTGGGAATCCTTCTTGTCCGCGCAGGGAAGGTCGGCCTCCTTGGCAATGCGCCTCACCTCGGGCTTGGTCAGGTGGCCTATGGGGAAAAGGGCCTTTGATAGCTGCTCCTGGCTGAGCTGGCAGAGGAAATAGCTCTGGTCCTTGTTGCCGTCGGTGCCTGCCAGCAGGTGATATATCCCCCTTTCCTCGGTCTTGCGGCAATAATGCCCGGTAGCCACCATGTCGGCCCCCAGCCTCTGCGCCGCCTCAAGGAAGGCATCGAACTTTATCTCCCTGTTGCACAGCACATCCGGATTTGGAGTGCGTCCCTTGGAATACTCGTCGAACATATAGTCCACGACCCGCTGGCGATACTGCCTCGAAAGGTCCACGAAATAGAAGGGAATTCCTATCTTGCGGGCAGTCATCTCCGCCACGAACCTGTCCTCCTCCCACTCGCAATCGCCGTGAAGGGTGGCATCGGCATCGTGCCAGTTCTGCATGAACATGGCGAACACGTCATAACCCTGCTGCTTGAGCAGCAAGGCCGCAACTGCGGAATCAACTCCGCCCGACAAACCAATGCAGACCTTCATAAAACAAAAAAAAGGGAAAGCTTGGCACATCGCACCGCTACGACCTCCTACCCTTGCTGCCTTCCGGCCCTGGGGGAGTTTGGAGGGAGCTGGTCGTGTACGACTTTCCCTTGCGCAAAGTTACGAATAATTCTTGATTTGGCAATACTATTTGAGGATTTTGTCCTCAAGGGGCCATCCTGCGACCGTGGCGACGTAAGGCAGTATGGCGTGAGCCCACTTGCGGTGTCCGGCATAGTTGGGATGCCAGCTTGCGCCAAGGTCGGAGTCCCAGTTGATGCCTAAGGGGCAGAGGGCCATGTACCATACTTCAGAAAGGCCCGAGGCCTCCATCGAAGTCTTGATATAATCGCGCATCAGTTCGTCCGAAGGGGCGGCTATGCAGAGAATCTTGTGATGCTCCCCGTATGCCGCCTTGATGTTCTTCAAAAGGCGGATGTAGTCTGCCCTGAATTCCTTGATGGAAGGCTGGCGGCCTGTGGAAAAGTCATTGGTACACAGGTATATGACAGTAAGGTCGGGGCGGTATGGAGCGGCCTGCGCGTCCCACTTGGGACCCTCCTTTTCAGTGTCGTACAGAAGGTTGTAGCGGTCCGGCATGGTCCAGCCCCTGCCAAAGTCGTCGTAGTTGCGGTTTATGCCCTGCCCGGAATGGGCCACCAGGATGTAGTCGGCATCGAAATAGCGGCTGATGATGGTGGCGTAGGTCTTGTTGGAATTCTCATCGGCAGGACGGAAAGGTTCTGAGCGCACGGAGTTCTCGGCCCCGTAACCGCATGTATATGAATCGCCTACAAACTCTATGAGCCTGGGCTTGAGCCCCTGGGCCTGCAGGACCTCGCCCCTTGTGACGAAGCAGTGCAGGGTGGTCCTCCCCTGCTCCGCCTCGGTGCGCTTCTGCAGAACCAGGCTGTGAGCGCCCTTGGCCTTGATTGCACTCTCGTCAAAGAGCACGTACAGGCTGTCCTTCCCTTCTATGGCGATTACCTTGTCCGGCTCGCAGGAGGTGTCCTTGTCCAGCCAGACATTGTAGTAGTTCTTCTTGGTGTCCGAGGCCCGCAGGGCTATGTACCTTCCCTCGAAAGCCACTCTTGCATAAACTCCTGTCCATTCGAAAGTTACGTCGTCGCCGCTGACAAAGGTGCGGCCTATGATTGTGATGCGGGAGTCGCTTGCGGGAGTGACAAGGTCCTTCGTAGCGGCCGAGGCGGCCATGGTGCCGAGGGCCATCAATGCAAGAATCAACAATTTCTTCATATACCTCAATATTTTTCGTAAAATTAACATTTTTTGCTTATGTTTGCAACAAACACTATCACGTATTATGGCTGACGAAAAGATTATTTTCTCGATGAACGGTGTGGGCAAGATTCTCCCGCACAACAACAAAGTGATACTCAAGGACATCTACCTTTCTTTCTTCTACGGGGCTAAAATCGGCATCATAGGCCTGAACGGAAGCGGAAAGTCAACCTTGCTGAAGATAATCGCCGGCGTGGAGAAGTCCTACAAGGGCGAGGTAGTATGGGCCCCCGGTTATTCCGTAGGATATCTGGAGCAGGAGCCTCAGATGGACCCGGGCAAGACCGTGCTGGAAGTGGTGCAGGAGGGAGTTTCCGAGGTAATGGAACTGCTCGGCGAGTACAATTCCATCAACGATGCCTTCATGGACCCGGACTTGGACCCGGACAAGATGACAGAGCTTATGGAGAGGCAGGGAGAACTCACCGAGAAGATAGAGCATCTGGGCGGCTGGGAGATAGATGCCAAACTGGAAAGGGCCATGGACGCACTCCAGTGCCCTCCTCCCGAGGACTCCGTAGCAACTCTGTCCGGTGGGGAAAGAAGGCGCGTTGCCCTCTGCCGCCTGCTTTTGCGCCAGCCCGACGTGCTTCTGCTTGACGAGCCTACCAACCACCTCGACACCGAGAGCATACAGTGGCTGGAGGAGCATCTGAGGCAGTACAAGGGCACGGTCATAGCCGTCACCCACGACCGTTACTTCCTTGACAATGTGGCCGGATGGATACTGGAGCTGGACAGCGGGGAAGGCATTCCCTGGAGGGGCAACTATTCCTCGTGGCTGGACCAGAAGACAAAGCGCCTGGCCCTGGAGGAGAAGCAGGAGAGCAAGAGGCGCAAGACCCTGCAGCGCGAGCTGGAGTGGGTCCGAATGGCCCCCAAGGCCCGCCAGGCCAAGCAGAAGGCCCGTCTAGGAGCCTACGAAAAAATGGCTTCGGCTGACAGCAAGGAGAAGGAGAGCAATCTGGAAATATATATCCCCAACGGTCCCCATCTTGGCAACAAAGTCATTGAGTTCCACGATGTTGCGAAGGCATACGGGGACAAGCTCCTTTTCGAGCATCTGGACTTCGTGCTGCCCCCGGCAGGAATCGTGGGCGTAATCGGCCCCAACGGTGCCGGCAAGACCACCCTTTTCCGCCTTATCATGGGCATGGAGACTCCGGACGCGGGTTCCATTGACATAGGCCCCACCGTCAAGATAGCATACGTGGACCAGCAGCACAAGAGCATAGACCCCGACCTCACGGTCTATGAGACCATAGCAGGCAATTCCGAGTGGGTGCGCATGGGCGGCCGAGACATAAACGCCCGTTCCTGGGTGTCGAGGTTCAATTTCAGCGGAGCCGACCAGGAGAAGCTCTGCGGGGTGCTGTCAGGGGGCGAGCGCAACCGCCTGCATCTGGCCCTGACCCTCAAGGACGAGGGCAACGTGCTGCTACTGGACGAGCCCACCAACGACGTGGATGTCAATACCATACGCGCCCTTGAGGAAGGTCTGGACTCCTTTGCCGGCTGCGCCGTGGTGGTGAGCCACGACAGATGGTTCCTCGACCGCATCGCCACCCATATCCTGGCTTTCGAGGGAGATGGCCGCGTGGTGTTCTTCGACGGCAACTACTCCGAGTACGAGGAGAACCGCAAGATGCGTCTCGGAGACACCGAGCCCAAGCGCTTCAAGTACAAGAAGCTGATGGAGTAGCACGTTATTTGCAAAAGATTTGCTATATTTGTGGTCCCGTGGGCATGTCCCGGCGGGCCAAGACTAATACAACACTATGGATAGAAGCATTGAAATCCGTTACGAAGTGTTTTCGTCCCTTGACGAGCTCAGCGCAGCGGACAAAGAACTTGCCAAAGCCGCAATAGCAGCGCAGAAGACATCTTATGCGCCATATTCCAAGTTTAACGTAGGTGCTGCCCTGCTTATGGGCAACGGCGAGATAGTTCCCGGGTCCAACCAGGAGAACGCCGCCTCCCCTTCCGGCCTGTGCGCCGAGAGGACGGCCATGTTCGCCGCGGCAGTGAGGTATCCCGGAGTGCCCATGAAGGCCCTCGCCATTACAGGCGGCCACAAGATGAGCATCTGCGACGAGCCTGCCACTCCCTGCGGAGGCTGCCGCCAGGTAATGGCTGAGTATCAGAAGCTTGCAGGCGGTCCCATCTCCGTGCTGCTGATAGGGGCAAGGCAGATTTGGAAGTTCGCCCGCATAGACGACCTCCTGCCCTTCATCTTTACGAGCTTGGATTAGAGGGATGTCCGTCAGATTGACTGTCCGTGACTTCGGCCGTCTTGGTGGCGGCGGGAAGTCACGGCTTTTTTTGCTCGAAAACGGCTGGGGCTGCACCCTGACGCTTTGCGATTACGGGGCGAGGATAGTGGCCCTTGAAGTTCCCGACATCCATGGGCGCAGGCAGGATGTCATAGTCGGGGCCGGCACCCTGGAGGAGTTCGAGAAGGGAGAGAGGTCTTTCGGCATCACGGTCGGAAGGTACGCCAATCGCATAAAGGGCTCCAGCTTTTGCATTGACGGTCAGGTGTTTACGCTTCCAGCCAATGAGAATCACGCCGGCATTCCCGTGCAGTGCCACGGAGGCAGGGAGGGCTTCGACCGCTTTGTCTGGGATGCAGAGGCCGTGCCCGGCGGGGTGAAATTTTCCCGCGTAAGTCCAGACGGCGAGGGCGGCTTTCCGGGGAGGATGAATGTCAGCGTCACCTACACTTGGTCGGACGAGGGCATCTGCCGCATTTCCTACGAGGCTGTATCAGACCGGCCCACGGTAGTCAATTTCACCAATCACAGCTATTTCAACCTTCGCGGAAAGGGCTCCATCCTGGACCATCTTCTGAAAGTCGATGCTTCGCTGTATATACAGAATGACAGCTGCTACTGCCCCGATGCCATACTTCCGGTGGAAGGAAGCCCCTTCGATTTCAAGGATTTCCATCGCATTGGATACCGCGCCGGCATGGACGATTCCCAGCTGCGCCTGATGCACGGCCCTTCGGTATGCTGGATTCTGGACGGCGGGGACAATCTGCACCGCGCAGCCATCCTCTCGGACCCCGTGTCGGGAAGAAGCATGGAGGTGTGGACGAGCGAGCCTTGCCTTCTTATGTACCCCGGCACCCATCTGGGGCCATCCATACGGGGAAAGAACGGGCCTCTGGAGCAGTTCTGCGCCGCCGCCTTCGAGACTATGCATGCTGCAGACTCCCCCAACCAGCCGCGCTTCCCCTCGACCATTCTCCGCCCGGGAGAAGTTTTCAGTTCCGTGACTGAATACAGGTTTGGCATCCGTGGAGGACAAGCGCTTCGCTGACTGCATAATAAAGGGTAGGCCTTTACCTGACACCGGGTAAAGGCCTACCAGTCTTTTTGCTTATTACCAGCTACTTGCTCTCCACGGATTCAATTCACCTTGAACATGGAGATTCCGCCGTGGGTAAGGCCGGCGAGAATGTAGGTCTCGTCGTCGATTACGCGGGCATAGCAGAAGCCTGTACCGTTGGAACTCTTGCCGCTGGCAGCTTCAAGGTCGGTGGCCGACACCAGAGGATAGTACTCGGACACGGCCTCGAAATCAGCCGCGGTCTCGCCTATTGCCATAAGCTTGCCCGCAAGCACCGTCGCCACGAAATCGTCCACGGGCTGTGAAGGCAGAGGCATGAGCCTGAGGTAGCCCTTCACGGGGTCAGCACTGGTAAAGGACACCCAGCACATGTATTCCTGGCCATAAACATCTATCCAGCGGGGGTCTATCATGTTGTTGCCCAGAGGAATGCCTATGTGCTTGGCATTGGAAAGCCTGTCGGTCTCCCAGAGGTCGTAGTACTGGTACCAGCCGTTGCCATATCCCCAGCGGGCGTAGGTGCGTCCGGGAGCGTTGCCGGCATAGACTATCTCCATGTTGTTGGACTCCGACCATATTCCTTCAAATCCGTAGGGATAGATTCCGCACATGTGAAGATTGGAAATGTCCTCATTCACAACGAAATACGCGGAGAATGCCACATCCTGCACGCTGCCGTCCTTGATGGGGAACTCCAGCAGAGGCTCTTCCGCGCCACGATTGTAATTGACGAAGAAAATCACGCCGTTCTCCATGGTGCCGTAGGCCGTCATAACGTCGCCGTAGCGGCCCTTCGTGTCGTAGGTCAGTATCAGCTCGGGGGTGGCATCGATGGAAGAGAGTTTCCACACCTTGAGCGTGGTGCCGCTGAGGGCCATGTTGCTCACAAGTATGTTGCCGTCGCGAAGAAGCGCTATTCCGCAGGTGGCGAAACGGCCGTCAGCCTGGGGGAACACCGAGCCTTCAATCTTCTTGACCAGTTCGCCAGTCTTGACATCCAGCACCACGAGGCCGTAGTCCTCGGTGTTCTGGCCGGCTACAGGGATATATACATAGCTGTCGTCCATGACGGCGTTGCGGTCCCAGTTGAGGACATCCGAAATGCCTGCCTCCCAGCCGTCTGACTCATAGTGGGCCCATACCCTGGTGAGAATGCCTTCGGGCTGGGGCTCCTCGCGGGAACCGGTGGGATAAAGCTCCTTGGTGGCGGGGTCGAAGGTCATCTGGGGCGCCCAGACGGCATCTCCGCCGGGCTTCTGGTTGCAAGTGTAGAGGAACTTGAGGCCGTCGCCCTTGACATTGTCATCCTCCACTCCGTCGCCGAAGGTGATGTCGGAAGTATAGACAATGTAGAAGTTGACGGCGGCATCCGAAGCGGATGCGAAGGAATTGCCGGAAAGGACCACGGTGGGACCTGACTCGTTGTCATAGAATGCCTCGTCGCCTATGTCCTCGCCTATTCGGATGGCATAGCCGCTGTAGAAGTCAGAAAACGCGTTGCCGAGCAGCTGCACCTGGCCGTCGTAAATCTGCATCAGCCTCTGGCCGCTGCCGATGAAGGTACATCCTGAAATATTGTCAAGCTCTTCCTTCTGACCTATGGTCTCGCCGCGAAGCACCACGGCCGTGGTGAGTTCGGACATCTTGGAGACATTGACGGTCACGCCATCCATGGAGAAGCCGTACATGGCATCATGCACGAAGATGGCGAAGGGGAAGTTGTTGCGGTCATGTATCTCTATTTCAGGACCTTCCGCCTGCTTCTTGTCAGGGAAAACGGTGAGGTTGCGAATGGCTACGGCGCTGCGGGCTATCTCTATGGAACCGTCCAGCACGGCACCTGTCTGTCCCTGCACCAGGAGGGTCCCGGGGAAACCGTCAATGAGTATGTTCTCCTCCAGGGTGCCTGCCGAAATGGTCAGCAGAGCGTCCTCTCCTGTCACCTTGGCGGCCTCGTACGCGGCCGAGAAAGTATCAAAGCCTGTCTTGCCGTTGAGAATGACCTTGCCGGTCACTATGGGCGGCGGTACAGGCCCGGGCTGGTCGCCGGGCTCTTCGGACGGAGATGTCGAGGGGTCCTGCGAAGGGGCGGGTTCGGGAGTCTTGTTGCAGCCTGCCAGTACTATGGCGGCCGCGCTCAGCAGAATCAAAAATGTCTTCTTCATAGTATTGCATTTATTCAAGCACAGGTAGCAAAGTTAGCATTTTACTGGCAAAATTGCTATATTTGCTCCCACTAATTACCTGAAACATGAACAGAAATTTCTTCATCGCTATTGTTTGCGCCCTCGCTGCAGCGGCATGCGGGAGCAAAGTACCCCGGAAAAACAGCGCTCCCGCCTCAGCCACGGGACTCAGCGTGGAACAGTTGTCCATGAGCGAGGCAAGGCTCTCCTGGAGCGGCCCCTCGGAGAATGTCACGGGATGGTGGGTGTACCTCCGCTCCGAAAGCGACGGCTTCCATGTAGCACCTCTCAATGATGATCCGCTGCCCGCCTCCGCAAGGGAACATGTCTTCGGAGGCCTTGTAAAAGGAAAGACCTATAGCCTTGGAGTTCAGGCACTTGGCAAGGATATGAACTCCGCCATAGAGTATGTGGAATTCGCAATTACTGAGCCGAGCGAGGAGCCGGTAGAAGAAAGCATTGACCCCTCGGGTGAAAGCTCTGACCCTTCGGGTGAAAGCGACGACCCCTCCGAGCCATTCAGCGTCACGGTGGACGTAGCGGGACGCACAGTACTGCTGAGCGGCAAGTCCACCAAGGGAGAGGACCTCTCTATAGGCCTTGCCACGGTCAGCGCCAACAAGACCGTGCAGATTGACACTTATACCATAGGGAACGAGTCCTTCAAGAGTTGCACGGACTGGGTAGGTCCCTGGAACATGCGCACCGTAGCCACGACCAGCCAGACCGAAAAGGCCTGGGGCTTTACCGGCGGATGGCACGGCTCCAACGGCGACGGCACGGGCGACCCCACGGCCGTGACCGAATCAATAGTGGTAACGGTTGACGGCGAGCAGGTAACAAGCGGCACATTCACCGCCAGGGAAGCCTCCTGCACCGTATATAACAAGGTCGAAGCCGCCAACACCAAGTTCGCCGATGCCAAGCGCTTCACCATTGACGAGACCGTGACATATACCTTCAAAGGCGGCAGGCTCTATGTCAGGATGGAGGCCACAGCCCGCGAGGACCTCAACGTAACGCTGTATTACGGAATGCAGATTGCAAACGGCTTCTGCAACAAGTTCTCCTTTACCACCGAAGACGGCAGCACAACCGAGAGCGGCGAATCCTATTTCGCCAAGGGAATTGTCCGGGACATGACGGGATATTCCGCCGGAGGCCACTGCGTGGTGGCGCATCTGGATGATGAAGGTCTCGGCACATACAGCCTTGCCACTCCGGCCTATTCCGCCCTCACTCAGTACTACGGAGTGAACAACGGCAAAGGCTATTACATGCTGATTGGAGACAAGGACGGCTCCAGTAAGAGTTTCCGCTTCAAGAAGGATGTAACAATATATTGGTCAGGTTATTACGAGTTCAGGTAGCCCCTTGAATAACGAACGCGCCGCGGTTCCTTACGGAATCGCGGCGCTTTGTTATAGAACCGTTATGCTAGTCAACCTTGAAGAGGGACATACCGGTAGAGGTGACACCTGCAAGGATGTAGGTCTCGCCGCCGTCCTGGAGCACGTCGCAGAAGCCGGTCTTGTTGGTACCCTCCCAACCGACTGCATAGAAGTCGTCGGGATCGCCGAGCGCATAGCGCTGGAAGCATGCATCGTTGTCACGAATCTTGTACATGGCGGCCTGTACAGGATAGTCTGCGGAAATATCCACCAGAGGCACATGTATGAGCCTGAGGTATCCGCTGGAGCGCTGCTGGCTGTTCTGCTCTACGGTAACATAAGCTATATAACGCTCACTGCCAAGGAAGAACAGGATAGGGTCGTTGGCATTGGCATCGTACTTGCCCATACCCGCGAAGCTGCCATAAACCGCATCACCCTGGTCATCGGCAACATACACCTTGGGAGCCGTTCCGTCCTCAATCTTGGTCTGGTACCATCCGTCGGGATCAGGAGTTCCCCACCACCAGGTCACGAGATAACGGAAGTCGAAGTTGCTGCCGTACAAGGCCTGACGGGTAGAATTATCGCCGGTAGTCTGTGCGCCGAACATGTGGATGCTGGCAGTGGTAGAACCGCCTGCAGTGCCAAGATAAGGAGAGTAGATAGGCTCGTCGGCTACGATGCCGTCGGTCAACTTGAACTCCATGTTGGTCCTGTACTGGTTGGGGCAGTAGAAGGAGACGAAGAACAGAAGTCCGTCTGCATCGCTGCCGTACGAAGTCATCTTGTCTCCGAAACGTTCGCCTGCAGGAACTGCGTATCCGGGCATTACAACCTCAGCCTTGGTAGGGATACCCTCGCTGTCGAGGTCGGTCATACGGTAGATGACGAGCTTCTGGCCACTGTCGCCCATAGCCATGTTGGAAACATAGATAACGTCTCCAAGATACTGGCCTTCATCGTCATATTCTGCCATCCTGGCTATGCCGCTGGTCCAGAAACGGCCTTCCATCTGGAAGCCCTGGGTGATGGTGCGGACATACTGCCCGTTGGAACGGTTGAACACCGCAACACCATACTTGCCCTCTTCATTACCTGCTATGGTCAGATAGATGTAGTCTCCGGAAATGACACCGTTGCGATACCAGTTGGAACATGTGGAAATGGCCTTGCTCCATGCACCGGAATTGCCGTCATAGTAGCCCCATACGCGGGAGAGGGACTCCATTGCATTGGGATCGACCACAATGGTAAGAACACCGCCTTCGCCGTAACTTACGTTGGGATAGAAGGTATTGTTGTTGTCATTGACATTGTTGTTGGCCTTGTATGCAGCAGCGTAACCGTCCTCGAACTTATTGTTGTCCTTGACACCGTTTCCGAGGGTTATGGTACTGTTGGAGAGGTTGTTGAAATGCACTCCGCAGCCGGCAGTTCCGATGAACTCGTTGTTTGCAACGGTCACATCGCAATTCTCGTTGCCAATGCGCACTGCGTATGAGCTGTAAGGAGACTTGAAGGTGCTGCTGGTGATGCTGGCCTTCGCGCCGTAAGCCTGGATGAGGCGATGACCGCCGTCGCCGCCGTCTATGGTGGTGCTGCGGATTATGTCATGGCCATATCCGGAAGCCTCGCTGAGCAGGAAAATACCGGTTGCATCAGCAGCGAGCTTGGACATGTCTATGGTGACATTGGAAATGGTGCTGCCAAGTCCCGCATCATGGAGCATGATACCGTGCTCATACTTGTATCCTGTATCGAAAACAGGGAGAGAACCGGCCTGGGAAGGAGCGATGGTAAGTCCGTCTATGGTGACGACCTTGCCCTTTACCTCTATGGTGCCGTCAAGGGTGGCCACGCCGTTGCCCTCTATGGTAAGCGGGGCATTGTCGGGACCGACCACTATGTCGCCCGTATGCACAGCCGCATCAAGAATGAGGGTGGAGGCTTCAGTCGCGCTCGAGTAAGCCTCAAGAGCGGAAGCAAGGTCGGCATAACCGGCATCGTTCAGGATTACATGGGGCTCGTTCTGCTTGACAGTCATGGTGTAGATGAGCTTGTCGGTACCCTCACGGAAGAACTGCACCTCGGCCTCGCGGGCAGAGGGTTCGGCGTTGGGAGCAATCTCCAGGGTGACGGAAGCCTCGGCTGCGGTAACCATGAGCCAGTCGGCCTCGCTCGATGCGGAGAAAGGAACGTTGGAGGAAATCTCGACCTCGAAGGTGCCGCCCTCTACGGGGAAGGAATCGGGGAGACTGACGGCCTCAATCTCGATTCCGCCGCCGGCCTTCTGCATGATGGCCAGAGTCTTGGAAGTCACGCCGTCCTTGCCCTTGAAGGTAACCTTGGTCTGACGCATCTGGTCCTCTTCGTTCAGGGTGACTGCGAAGGTGACAATCTTGGTCTCTACAGCCTTGGTGCCCTTGAGGGTCAGCCAAGTAGCATCTTCAGGTATTACAACATCGAAATCGATGCTGGTCTTTACCTCTACGTTGAATTCCTGGGCCTCAGCGCTGAGGGGCTCTACCTCGGCGATGTCGAAGGTAGTGGCATCAACGGGATCCTGTGAAGGATTCTGCTCGACGGGAGCATTGCATGCGAAAAGCAGCAATCCGGCCGCGATGGTGTAAAGAATTTTCTTCATGATCTGTGATTATTAAATTGTTATCTGTTCTTTTCTTTCAGAGGGTCTTCCGCAATAAGACGGCACAGTTCGTTGAAAGCGTCCTGGTCCTCCTTGTATGAAGACTGTCTGAGGTGGTTGAAGGAATCGGTATCCTGATATACTGCCAGGGACTTGGTACCATAGACAGGTGCACTCTGCATGCCGTCTATGTATCCCCTCCAGCGGGTCTGGTAATCCTTGTAGGTCTCGGTCTTGGTCTCGCCGTTACGGGTCTTGGTATATTCTGACTGGTCGCGGTCCACGGGCCTTGGCATCATCATGTCGTCGAACTCAAGCTCCATGGCAAGGTCGTAGGTGGCAATCTGCTGGTAGAAACTGCTGATGGGATTCACGCCGAATGTATCCCAATAGTAGTTGGGCTGCATCCAGGCATAGTCTATCCCGAATTCCTTCCAGTAACGGTAGCCTGCGGCGCTGCGATAAGGAATCCAGCATACGGACTCGTGATACTGGTGAATATAATCGGACACGGCCGGGAAAATGTCGTCCCAACCTTTTGCCTCTACCTCCCAGCCGTCACGCAGGATGCCGCCTATATAGTCTCCTCCACGTCCGCCTACTCCCGAGCGCATGCTGGGAAGTTCCTCGGACATTATGTAGAAGCCGCCGAGTTCTATGTTCACAAGGCCGGCCTCGAAGAAACGCCTGCGGGTCTCGTCAATATACCAATAGTAGGCCTGGCGACGGTCCTCCGGATTGCTGAAATCCATGGTGCGGCCGTTCACCTTGCCCCAATAGGTTGTAGATGTAGTGTTTACATTGTACCTTTCATGTGCGGGAAGGTCGGGCATCATCACGATGACCTTGGGCTTTACCTTTGGAGTGCCTATACGGGATGCGGCCTCCCCCACCAGCTTGTCCAGAACCTTGATTCCGCTGGTCTCGCTGAACCAATAGTCCAGGAAGCGGCCGGCATCCTCCTGATTGGCCTGAGGCATTCCTACGGAAGGATTGTCCCAGTCCTTGACGCCAACGCCGAAGGTACGCGGAGGATAGTCCGGAATACGGCCTTCAAGAATAAGGAAGGCATCGAAGAGCCATTTCTCCTGTCCCGACTCAGGGTCTGTCCAGGTCACGAACGGACGCAGCCTGTCCTCGTCCCAATAGGTGGGATTGCGCCTCATGAAGCCGTACAGCAGGGCCAGGTCGGCAAAGAACGGAACGCCGCTGCGGGATGACTCCCAGCTGTACAGGGAACCGGCCCAGGTCTTGAGGGAGAGCTTTACTACGGACCCGAGAGTCCCCTCTTCATTCTCCGCAACTCCGTACAGCACATATTCCGTCTCCGGCTCAAGGGACCCATATACCCGTATTCCGGCATCGAACCTGGTGCCCTTCTCATGGATATCAGCGGCAGAAGGGGAAGCTGCGTTCCCCTGCTGCGCCAGAATCCATGCGGACGATGCATTTACAAGCCTAAGGTCAAGCCGCACGAATGTGCTGCCCAGAGAATCCACGGTCATCTGCAAGGCGGGTTTGGCTGCAGGTGCAGTAGAAGGGTCCTTGGCCTGGCAGGAGAGCAGCGCGACAAAGGCTGCAATTGCTATCAAGAGTCTATACTTCATTTACTTAGGAAGTTTTTCTCACTCGCACGACCATCTTGTCGGTAAGGACGGGCATGAAGTCTATGTCATCGCCGCCATCGACCACTATGGTCACGCTCTCTATCTTGATTTCTCCTGAGATGTAGGTGGTTGCGGTAGGGACTATGGAAGAAGCCATGCTGAGGTTGAGCTCTATGTCAACCTCCTGGTCTCCTGCCTTGATTGTGACTTCGTCCTTTGCGAGTTCTATTGAACCAACAGGTGCGGCCTCATAGTCTATTCCGTTGACGGTTACAGCCTTGGGAGCAAAACTGAGCTTGACCTTCACATCGTGCCTTGAGAGCGCACGGTCGAGTTTGAGACCGGCCTCGCGGGAGACGAAGGTGGCTCCGCTCTTGCAGGTCATGCCGTTGTCGGCTGAACGCACGTCCAGGGTACTGAGCACGGGATGTATTAGAAGGAGATACTTGCTGTCGCTGATGTCCAGGGAGGATTCCTTGATATAAACGGGAATCACATAGTCGTCGGTCTCTGCCATCATCTTGTCCACCATGCCCTTGGGGTCCCATTTGACGGGCACCTGCTTGCGGGCCTCGGAGGCGGAGAAACCAAGCACCATTCCGTCCAGTTCGTCGGCGTTGTACAGGCTCTTGGACAGGGGAAGATAGTTGGTGCTGTTCCTTTCGTTGTATGCAAGGACGGTATCCGTAGGGGCTACGCCCAGGGTCACCAAAGCGGCGGTACGGCCCTTTCCTGCCTTGATTACTCCGATGAGCGAAGTTGCATCGTAAACGGAGTAATCCTGGATGGTAAGGTCGGAGGCGCTGCGCAGGTACACGGTGTCAGGCACCATGTAGTCATCCTTGAAATCGTGGCAGCCGGCAAGGGTCAGCCCTGCGAGGGCTGCCAGGAAGATATATCTGAAATTGTTTTTCATTGCCATATAGGATTAAAAACCGGGGTTCTGGGTCATGTTGGTCATCTCTGCGAGATGCTGGGAATAGATGGGGAACAGATAGTCGCGGTCGGTGAAGGTAGGGTTGCCGCCTCCGACATAGTCGTCGTTCACCCTCTGGTACTGCTCCTCCAGAGTGGGTGCGGAGCACTTCAGGGTCCAGTTGTATGTGGTGTACTCTTCCTTGGCGGTCATCCAGCGCACGCAGTCGTAGTGGCGCAGGGTCTCTCCGTTGAATTCCACCATCCTTTCCATCCTCAAGGCCTCGCGCAGGAGATTGCGGTCACCGTCGATTCCGGGATATGCAGCCTCGATGTTGTTCAGGCCTGCACGGTGGCGCACCTTGTTGATATATACGCATGCGCCCGCGAGGTCGGGAGCGGACTGCTCGATGAGACACTCGGCATAGTTGAGATAAATCTCGGCCAGACGGATAGAAGGATATACCACCTGCATCTGGTATGCGGACCAGTCGTTCAGAGGACGGTCGGTGGGATACCACTTGCGCCATATATAGCCTACGCGGTTGGCATCTCCGGTGCTCACCCAGGGAGAGGAGCAGGATGCGCTGTTGTAGCATGAGAAGAATATGGTACCGTTGGTCCTGTTCTTGTCAGGCCAGGGGAATCCGCTCGGGACGAGGCACTGGTAGTAACGTGCGTCACGTCCGACTGTTGAATTGTGTGCCTTGAAAGCAGGAGCCCATGAAGCATTCACGGGGACCTCGTAATCCTCTGTCCAGCCGTCTGCCTTATAGCCTGAAAGCGGATCGACATTGGGCTTGGAGTAGTCCAGACGGTCGTTAGTCTTCTGGTACATGTTGCCAAGCTGGAGAGGATAGCGGCCGGTAGCCTGCATGGGGAATGCGTCCACGAGCTTGAGGGAAGGGGTTATACCTGAGTAACCTGCGAGTTCGAGGCCGTTGGCGAGTGTACAGACAATGATCTGGCCTGCACCTGCGACATAGCTGCCGTATTCGGAAGATTCCCTCTTCCACCATCCCCAGATGGTCTCGCTGTTCCACTGCTTCTGGAAGATGGCCTCATAATCGGAAGCCGCGACCTGCATGGGATTGGGGTCGGAAATGGTATTCTCCATGAGGGCGTATTCGCCGCCGTCCGCGAGGTCGATGAGGTCCTTCTGGGCCCGGGCTGCGATTTCCCACTTGGAGGCATCGTAATCAGGGAAGAACTTCTTGCCGTTGGACTTGCTGACGAAGTTGTCATAGAGTCCGGTGCCGTTCTGTCCGTTATATAGAGGGGATGCCTGCATAAGGGCTACGCGGGCCTTGACGGCCATTGCGGCACCCTTGGTGGCACGTCCCAGCCAGCCGGCGGCCTGCTCGCCGTAGTCTCCAACGTGCAGAGGCAGGTCGGCAATGGACTTGTCCAGCTCGGAAAGAATGAAGTCGAAGCATTCCTGCACGGTGTTGCGCTCAATCGAAGTCGCATCCACCTTGATATCGGGAGTGATGGCATCGCCGTTCTCGTCCTTCCACAGATAGACCGGTCCGTACTGGCGGAAGAGGCAGTAATAGTAGTATGCCCTCAGGAACACGGCCTCAGCCTTCATCTGGCGGATGAGAAGAGATATCTCCTCGGGGGTCTTGTTTCCGAATTCCTGCATCTTGTCGATGTTGTCAAGGAAGACGGAGCACTGGGAAATGCCCTTGTAGAGCTTGGACCATGTGAGGAACTCGGCAGTATCCACCGAACCGCTGTAGGATACGCTGGTAGCGGAGGAATAGTTACCCTCGCGGAAGGTCAGGTAGTTGACCCACTGGGTCCAAGAGAACTGGGCCTCGTCGGAACGTGCCACCACCCAGCCGGCGCGGTTGTTGATGGACTCATCCTGTGGGATGAAGGAATACAAGTGTGCGAGATAGCGCTGGGCTGTGGTACCCTTGGCGAAAATCTCATCCAGGGTGGCCTGGTCGTAGAGGTTGACCTCGAGGAACTTGTTGCCCAAGCCTGCGGGAGTGCCGTCTTTCTTGGTACATGATGCCATGGAAACGGACACTATTGACAGCGCAATAAGTATTTTTGCAAAATGTTTCATAAATCAGTCCTCCGTTAGAAGTTAAGGTTGATACCGAAACTGTAGGTGCGCATCTGGGGATAGATGTTACCGTTGCTTGCGGCAAGCTCGGGGTCCCAAAGCTTGAACTTGCTGAATGTCAGAAGGTTCACGCCCTGCAGATAGAAACGGACGGTGCTCAGTCCTATCTTGCGGGTAATCCTCTTGGGAAGGGTATATCCTATTTCGGCGTTCTTGAGCCTCATGAAGCCCATGTCCCTCTGCCAGAATGTTGACAGGGCAGCCTGGCCGTCCATGGTCACGTTGACCTGGTTGTTCTCGACCTTGTTGGTAGCAAGACGGGGATAGGGAGCGTTGGGGTTCTCGTTGACTCCGGGCATCCAGCGGTTTTCAGCCACGTCGGCATAGATCTGTCCGAGCTGCACCATGTTGGTGGAAGCGCCGTAGAGGTTGGCTCCGTTGATGAAGCGGGTGTAGTTGGCAACGCCGCTGAAGAACACGGAAGCGTCAATGCCCTTCCAGCCGAGGCTGAGTCCGAAACCGTAGTTGATTTCAGGAACATGGGTGAAACCGATGGGGACTATATCGAACTGGTCCACTACACCGTCACCGTTCACGTCGCGGTACTTGATATCACCGGGGCGTACGTCGCCGAATGTCTGCTTGGGCCATGTGTCAATGTCATCCTGGCTCTCGAAGAGGCCTTCAGCGATGAGACCGCGCTGCTGATATACTGTATATCCGAAGGTGTTCTGGTACTCCCAGAGCTGGGCTGCTATATCGTCGTAGAGCTTCTGGTTGCGGTTGTAGCTGAAGTTGCCCCTTGCGGAGACGTAGAGCTCCTTGAAGAAGGTCTTTTCGTATTCCACGTTGACCTCGATGCCCTGGTTCTGCAGGCGGCCGATGTTGGCGTACTGGTCGGTGTTCTCGCCGACCACCGAAGGGATGCTCTGGCGGGCCACGTAGATACCGTCACGAAGCTCGCGGAAGTAGTCGAAGTTGACGCTCAACTGGTTGAAGAACCTGGTCTCGATACCGACATTGAGCTTCCTTGCAGTCTCCCAACCCACTGACTCGTCGCCTCTCTGGGCTGTGGAAATACCTGTGTACCAGGTCTTTTTGCCATTCTCACCGAAGGAGAATCCGGCCGCGCCGGTGTTGAGGGTGGTGTTGAATGCGAAACGGGTGCCGCCGATGTCGCCGTTACCCACGAGACCATAGGAGGCCTTGAACTTGACGGTGTTGACGACATCCTTGATAGGCTCCCAGAACCTTTCGTTGCTTATCATGTAACCGACAGCAATCGAAGGGAAGAAACCGAAACGGTGTGCAGGGGCGAAGTTCTCGGAACCGTTGTATCCGAAGTTGCCCTCGATGAAGTAGCGGTCCTTGTATGAATAGGAAGCCCTTCCTGCAAGACCTATGTAACGGTAAGGGAAGGCGTAGAGATAACCTCCGGGGGTGTTGTTCTGGAAGTTGCGGATGCTGAAGAGCAACAGGCCGCTCACCCTGTGGGCCTCATTGAAAAGGCGCTCGTAGTTGAGGGAAGCGTTACCCTCTATGGTCATGTTGCTGCTGTGTCCGGTGTACAGGGACATGTAGTCGCTGCCTTCCTGGAGCTGATGCTTGATAAGGGGATAGTCCCTGGCATCTCCGAAATTGGACTCGGGGTCTCTTTCGGTCTGACGGCCGGTCGCCTCATATATGGTAGGATATATGCTGCGGGTAAGGGTCGTGGAAGTCCATGCGTCCCATGCGAACTTGATGTTGAGGTTGAGACCCTGGAGCCAGTCTGCAAAGTCGTCGAAGTGCTGGGTCAGGGAGATGAGGGACTGGGCGGTTATCTGGTTGTTGGCCCTGTAACCCACATGGTTGAGGTCGTTGTATGGGTTCTGTCCGACCAGACCGCGGGAATAGGTTCCGTCCGAGAATATCGTAGGGATGGCTATAGGAGTCATCAAAAGGGTGTAGGTGTAGATATTCCCCAGGTCGGAAGCAGGAGTGTTCTTTATGGTGTACTGCGTCGAGAGGGACAGTCCGAGCTCCGTGCTGCGGGTGATGTTGATATCGGTGTTGGCACGGAAGGAGAAGCGGTTGAAGTTCAGCGAAGCGTCGTAGCGCTTGTTCTGGGCTGGATTGAGAATTGAATTCTCCCTGTAGTATGAACCGCCCACATAGTAACGGACCATCTTCGTACCACCGGTGACGCTGACCTGATAACGCTGGGTATTGGCCAGGTTCTTGTATATGGTCTTGACCCAGTCCACGTTAGGATAGAGGTCGGGGTCGTAATTGGGGTCTCCGGGCTGAAGCATGTACATGCCCTTCTGATAGTCGGAAATGGGGGCTTCTATAGCGCCGCTGTCCAGATTGACCGCATTGTAGAAGTCTATCCACTGGGAGGCATTGGCCATCTGGGGAATCTTCACGGGCTGGGTCAGTCCGAGCTCGACCTTCAGGTTCACCTTGGGAGCTGACTCGCTGCCTCGCTTTGTTGTAACTATGACTATGCCGTTAGCGCCCTTCACGCCGTAAACTGCGGTGGCCGATGCATCCTTCAATATGGAGAAAGAGGCGATATCGTCCACGTCCACGAGGTCGAGGCTGCGCTCCATGCCGTCCACCAGGATCAGAGGCTTGTTGTTGCTGCTTCCGAAGGTGGAGATACCTCGAATCCAGAAGTCTGCTCCTGCACCCGGCTCACCGGTGCGCTGCAGAACGACCAGACCTGCCATCTTTCCTGCAAGTGAGGAAGATACCTGTCCCACAGGGACTTTCAGGTTCTGGGTGTCTATGGTGGTGATGGCACCGATAACGGAGGCCTTGCGCTGGGTACCGTAGGCGACCACCGTGGCCTCGTCCAGGGCGCTGGCCTGTGAACGCATGTGTATTGTAAGGTTGCGTTCGTCACCGACTTTGACTTCTACGTCCTCGAAACCGAGGAACTGGAAAATAAGCCATTCTCCGGGCTTCACGTCGATGGAGAAGCGGCCGTCGGGGTCAGTAAGCACACCCCTTGAAGAACGGCGGACAAGCACATAGGCTCCTGCAATAGGAATGTCCATATCGTCCAGGACCACACCGGTGACGGTGACTTGGCCCTGTCCCTGGGACGAGGGAGCCGCTACGGCATCAGGAGCGGTGAAGACAGAAACTGCCCCGCATAGCATTCCGACCAATGCCGTGGTCAATAGAAAATTTCTCATAACTTTATTTTAAGTATAATTGTGTTATGTGTTATTCTTGCAAATTTAACAAATTTAATCATAAATAGCCGGCATATTTTTTAAAAATATTGAAAAATAATGTCTATTTTTGCACTCAAACATACTTAAAACATGAAAAAGACAATAATCATCGTCCTTTCCTGCTTTTTATTGGCAGCAGCATGCAAAGGTTCCAAAGAAAACGCAAGTCCGAAGATTGACTCCCCCTCGGGCCTTACGCTGGTCCAGGTTGATGAAGATGCCGTCGCCCTGAACTGGACCCCGGGCGGCTCCGACATCAAGGGATACTGGGTATATATGCGTACGGAGGCATCCGGCTTCCATACCGCCCCGCTCAACTTCGACTCTCCCCTTCCCTCCGATGCAACTTCATACAAGTTCACGGGTCTTGCCGCCGGATCCAAGTTCCAGTGCGGAGTGCAGGCCCTTGGAAACGGCCCGGTCAATTCAGAAATAATATACGCCCCCGAATATACCATGCTGACCGCCATGGAGGTCGCTGAGGCCGGATTTGAGTCCCAGATGGCGGCTCCTTCGGGAATTACCATCAAGGCCGCCGGCAATGATGGCATAGATGTATCCTGGAACGCAGCGGCCGGAGCATCGAAGTATTTTGTCTATACCCGCACCGACGGTGCGGAGTCATTCGGCTCCCCCGCCGCTAAGGTAAGCGAGACTTCCTGCACCCTGAGCGGTTTGGCAACAGGTACATATACAGTTGCCGTTCAGGCCGTTCCAGAGGTTTTCGCAAAAGCATCCAAGCTTGCTTTATCAGAAAAGTACCGCCTTCAGGACGAGAGCAAGATTCCGGTTATCAACAGCATCAGCACATCATACGCCTACGCCCTTGTCAACTATACTGCTCGCACGGCCAATGCCACATCAGAACACGGCCTTTGCTTCAGCACAGAAGGTCTGCCCGGGGTCGAGGACCAGGTGCTCTGGGGTCCTTCCTTCCCTGACGGCACCAATACCGTAGGACAGCTCATTCCAAACGCAGTGCTCGAATACGGCGTTGATTATCAGGTATGTGCATATTACCGTAACGGCAAGAACTATTTCTTCAGCGAGCCCTCTACCTTCCGCCTTGACAACGAGCCGGCCCTGCCCGAACTGGAGTGGAAGAAGGTTGCCAATCCTGCCGGAGTGCCTTCTGGAGTGGAGGTATATGCTACGGAGACCCCTCTCAAGGGCCGTCCTTTCAAGGCCTGGTACGCTGTGGCGGACTGTAGCGGCGACATAGAACTCCGCATGGTTTCCCCTGCTTCGCTTACTACCATAGACAAATTGTCCGAGTCCTTCAACGGCGACTGCTACGTGATGGTGAACGGAGGATACTTCGCCTGGGACAGCGGCTGGACATCCCCCTATGTAATTGACGGAAAGAGGGTTGGAGACGGATACGGCTCTTCCCGCACTTCAGACAGTCAGTGGACGCTCACAACGCCGGCTGTCCTGGGTGTGGACAAGGACGGCAAGCCCGGTGCATACTGGTGGTCGGCCCGCCCGAACAAGGCCTACTATTACAACCTTCCTCTTCCTACCGTTCCCGACCAGGCCAAGTACTGGTATGAGAACAGCGACGCACAGCTCAGCGCCTTCCCCGGTCCCGACCAGGCATGGGAGCCGTACAACGCCCTCAGCGCAGGTCCCATGGTGCTTTATGACGGAAAGGTCGTAGTGGACGACAGCCATAACGGACAGTGGTACACCACCAATTACGAACTGATGGCCAGCGATATTTTCCCCGGATACCTTCCCGACCGAACGGCAATCGGATATCTTGAGGACGGAAGGATGGTGCTGTTCGTCTGCGACGGCCGCGTGGACGAGAGCGACGGCGCATCCCTGCCCGACCTCGGCATGGTCATGAAGAGCATAGGCTGCGTCGCTGCACAGAACCTGGACGGCGGCGGCTCCACCGGAATGATGCTCGGAAGCACCCACCTCAACACCTGGGAGCAGGGCAAGGGTTCGGCCCGCAAGATGGAATACCGCGCTGTCAAGACAGCCGTAGGATTCTTCAAGAAAAGATAGCCCTCGCGGCATGCATGAACAAGGGGCGGTCCTTTTGCAAGGGCCGCCCCAATCATTTGAAGGACTGTCGATTAGTCGTTGAAGGTAATCTCGTATCCTATAAGACCGTTGTTCATGGCGAATCCATAGACCTGGACCTTTCCGTTCTTGGTCGCGAAGACAACATCGCCTATCTGGTTCTGGTTTGCCTCAATTGCGTTGGGACCAAGCACTGTTCCCGAATAGGCAAAAGGAGAAATCATACCCTGCACACCGTAGCCCATGCCTTCGAGACCGTCTCCATTTACGGAAGAACGGCTTGCGAAGATAAGGCCCTCATCCATGGAAGAGGCCACGGGAGCGGAGCCTATGTTGCTGACAACCAGCTGGTAATAGAACTGGCTGTTGCCGTAGCTGTCAGCTTTGCCTGTGTACCAGCCGTTCAGAACGCCAAGAAGCTGTCTGCCGCCAAACTCGATGTAGTCGCCTCCTATGGCATTGTGCTGATAGGTGCCGTTGGCGTGATACCAGTATCCTGTGCCAAGATTGAAGGCCGCAGCTCCGTTGTAGGAGATATACTGCCTGAACTGGCCGGACACCGTTATGGCCTTGATATCGTCAGCCGTCTTTCCTGTGCCTTCCACGGGTATGACATTTCCGCTATACCAGGAAGAGCCCTCGTATATGTTCTTCTTGGGATAGGTTGCATCGGGTTTGCCACCCGTGTATGTCACGAACGCGGCCACGCCCTGACTGGGAGCGGCAGTAGCCATGACGGCATCAGCGGAGAGGTCGCCTGCAATCTTGAGGTTGGAGAATGCATAGGTGGAGCTCACCCAATGCCACATTCCGGCCCAAAGCTGGGCGGAAGGCTTCTGGTCCACACCATTGTACCAGACAAGGGTGCGCACGTCGCCGTTCGCTCCGGAATCAGTGCGGTTGTCAACATAATATACAGCCGCAAGATGGCCCTCATCATCTGATGCGATGGCCCATATAGGGAGGTCAGCCACTCCTTCGGTGTTGACTATGTCATCGCCGAGGTATTCACCGGTGAAACGGTTGTAAACGGGCATCTTGGAAGAATCGAAGGCATTGGACAGGATGAGGTAGTCTCCTACCACGGCCATGGTCCTGTGCGCATTGAGGGTCATTCCATTGGGATTCTCGACTGTCGGCTGGAAGCCGAACAGGGGCTTGACTTCGACAGCAGGCCTTGCGGGAAGAGCCAGTTCGTTGAAAATCAGAAGGTCGGCGGCCTTTATCTGATGTGCCGCCTGCCCTGCAAGTTCCGTAATCACGTTGTCCTCGCCGTCCAGAACCTGGAATGTCATGGTGTATTCGCCCACGGGAAGAGGGAAATTGAAGACCATGTCAGCAGGTTCCTTGAGCTCGGCGAAAAGGAATACGACCTTGTCCTGGGCAGCCTCGTCGGAAACTGCGATGCCGTCAGCGGTGACTGCGAAGTCTCCCGTAACCTTCTTGCCGGTGACAAGGGCCACCTTCGCGGCTCCCTTGGGGATTTCCGCGCTGAAGCGGGCAACGCCTCCGACAGCCTTAAAGATTATCTGCTCTCCGGACACCTCGCCTACCAGAGGGATGTTGGTGTTGTCCTTCTCATAGACATACTCCGAAGGGAGATTCAGAGTCAGTTCAGAGCCCGTATAGGCATGATTACCTGCAGGATAAACCGCAATTTCACCGACCTCGACACCCTCGGGAAGAGTACCTGCGAACTGGGCAGTCTTCTCTCCGGCACCCTCGGTAAGACCGAACTCTGTGAAGGCAGAACCCGTCCATACTGATATGGCATCGCCCTCCTGCCAGGTGAATGCTCCGTCTTCGGAGATTGCGGCCTTGGTCTGGGGCAGTGTTGCACCAAGCACGACGACTTTGCTCTCAGAGGGTACATTCTCCGGTGCAACCTTCTCCATAGTACAACTCACCACAGCAAAGGAAAGCATGGATAGAGCGATTATTATACTTTTTCTCATATAAAACAATGTTAAGTTCTTTTAGAGGGAATCAATCAGTCCTGCATATAAAAAAGGGGCAGCGGGCAATTATCCAAAACTCCCGCTGCCTCCCTAATATTTACTTAGCCGGACGGAAAGATTCCGCTTGGCGCAAGACAGGATCAGTTCACCTTGAAGAGGACCGTTCCAAGTTCTCCCACACCGGCGAGGATGAAGATATCGGAACCAACTGTCACGACATCGCAGAAACCGGTCTTATTGGTGTTAATCGTAGCAGTCTTGGTGATATCGTTATCACTGCCAAGAGGATAGAGTTCAGAAGCTGCATCCAGCTCTTCCCTGCTCTTGAAATTGGCAAGCCTGCTATAGAAATAGCTGGCCTCATCAGATGGAGCGCCTTCAACTGCGGCAGCAGGAACAGGGAATATTCTCAGATATCCGTCGTTCTGCCCGCTCTTGGAGACATACAGCATGTACTCAGTACCATTGACAGTAATCCAATGAGGATCAATCATACACTTCTCGAACACATCGTCATCGGTAAGAATACTGTTACCGGAGGTTGAACCATACCACTCTGTGATACTTGTCCATGCGGAATACATACGGGCTGCATAATTTGTAGCATATACAACCTGCACCGTACCATACCCGTCTCCCCAAGGGGCCTGACGATAGACATAGAGACCACCGAACTGGAAGTCAGCAGTACCCTGAGATGTACCGGACAACACTGTTGTAACCATAGGTGTGTCTGCAACTACACCATTCTTTACGGTCCAGATATAGACCTCACGGGTATCGTTCGGAGCAGCAACCTGATACTTGGGATGATTGGCATTGAGAGCCATGATAAGACCATTGTCCATGGTACCCCAAGCAGTAATCACGTCGCCGAGACGGCAAGAGTTGCTTCCATCAGCAGCTTTAGCAGGAATGCTATATGTGATTACGGACTCAGCAGCATCTGCTCCAACCTTATACACCTTGAAATCAGCACCGTTCATGGCAAGGTTGCTGACAAAAACATTGTCCTCAATCTTGGCGGCACCGCAAGTCTTGAAGGCACCACCACCATCAATACCGGAGGTGATAGTCTTCTGGTAAGAACCTGTAGCCCTGTCGAATACTGCAACACCGTACTCACCATCAGCAGCACCGGCTATAGGCATATATACATTCCCGGCAGTCATAACTGCATTACGGTTGAATTCACCACGAGTCGTGAATGCAGAAGGCCAATCAACATCATTGTCATACTTCTTCCATACACGGGTCAGAAGACCTGTGGAAGGAGGAACTACGGTAATGACATTGCCGTCGATGGTGACAGCGGGAGTGAAGCCGTCAGCTGTACAGCCATTGGCCTTGTATTCAGGAGAGAATTTGCCCTCTTCGAATACATTGTCATCGGTCTCGCCGTCGCCGAGCACGTATGTACCTGCACCGAAGCGTACGCCAGGCCACAGGTTGCCTGTTGCATTGTAGAACTCGTTGCCCTTGAGGGTAACCTCATTGGGATGGTCTGCATCGTTGGTAGCAAGACCTACCGAATAGCTGGAGCAAGGGTTGTAGAACTTGTTGCCCTCTATCTTGGCCTTGATTGAGTAAGCCTGGATGTGACGCATTCCTGCGGTCGTGCCAAGGAAGGTACAGCCGGACACCTCGTCAGCAAGGAAGCCGTTGGTGTAAGGAGCAATGTAGATGGCGGAGATTGCGCTTGCCACGGAATTCGACATGTCGAAGGTGACATCCTTGATTATGGAGCCGTAACCGCTCTCGCCAATCAGGATTCCGTAAGGATTTCCGTATGTGTCACGGGTGGTCTCGATGGTAGGAGCCATCTGTCCTGCAGCCTTGTCGGAAGTGACGATGGTCATGTCGGAAACAGTGAGCTTGGTGCCCCTTACCTCTATGGAACCGGTGAGCTTGGTCTGGTCCTGGCCCTTACCCTTGATGGTCACGGACTTGAACTTGCTGCCATCGATTACGATGTTCTCTGCAAATTCGTCGGAAGCATTCAGGGTGAGAGTCAGAGGCATGGTGTTGTAACCATAGGAGACAGCCTTGTTCAGAGCCTCGGTCACGGAAGAAGCGGAAATGTCGCCGCTGCCGTCGATTACGGAAGGCTGAGGAGTGTTGACGTAAGGCATGTCCTTGTCGGGCATCATCACGAATGTTGCGGCCTTGACACCGTCAACGCGGTTGGTGATGCCGGCAGCATACTTGTTGTCATCCTTCACGCCGTCGCCAAGAACGAGCTTGGAGTTGTCGGAGGCATTGAGGTGAATCTGCTTGGATACAGTTCCCTGGAAGTTGTTGCCGGAGAACTCGGCATCGAAGCCCTTCTCGCCAATGGTACCGAGACGGACACCGTAGGAGCTGTAAGGACCACGGAAGTTATTGTTCTCGAAGCGGACGATACCGCCATAAATCTGGCTCTCCCTGTGGGTTGCGGCAAAATCGCCGATAGTGCTGTTCTTCACTATATCGCGCTCCGTTGCTTCAGTTTCGGTGCCGGTAATCAAAAGGGCCGTTGCTGTAGAAACTGGCAGAGCCTTGGGATTCAGAACACAGTTGTCAATCGTCACGCCGTAGCCGGACTGGAGAATGAACACGCAGGTAGGATAGTTATATCCGTTCTCCTCCGCATCCTGTATCTGGTATGCAGTCTTATTGGCATTTCCAAGGACATTCAGGCCCTTGAGGGTGGTCTTGTTCTTGTAGGTGATGATGGTACCGTCGATGGTCGTGCTGTAAGGGCTTACGCCTTCGATGGTTACAGGTACGGTAAATACCCTGCCGTCAATGAAGACATCCTCCTTCAGAGTACCGGCCTTGAGGTAAAGGTCGATGGACTCGGCATCGGTGAGGGTCTTGGCCTTTGCAAGAGCCTCGGCGATGGTGTTGTACTCATACTTGCCGTTGAGCTTTACGGGCATGTTGGGAAGAGCGAGCTCGTTGAAGATGAGAAGGTCGGAGGCCTTTATCTCATGAGCCGCCTTGCCGGCAAGTTCCTTCATGACATTGCCTTCAGCATCCAGAATCTGGAACTTCATGGTGTACTCGCCTACCGGGAGGGGGAAGTTGAACACCATGTTGACGGGGTCAGCCACTTCTTCGAAAGTATAGACAACCTTGTCCTCAGCAGCCTCTTCGGCAACGGAGATGCCGTCCTCGGTGACCTCGAAGTCGCCGGTGACCTTCTTGCCGGTCACGAGGGCAACCTTGGATGCGCCGTTGGGAACGCCTGCTGTGAAGCGTGCTACGCCGCCGACAGCCTTGAAGACGATATTGTCGCCGGACACTTCACCCACCAGAGGAATATTGGTGTTGTCAGTCTCATAGACATACTCGGAAGGGAGATTGATGGTAATCGCGCCGGCGGCGTACTTGTGGTCGCCTGCAGGATAAATCGCGATATCACCTATCTCGCCGCCCTCGGGAAGAGCACCTGCGAACTGAGCAGTCTTCTCGCCTGCACCTTCGGTGAGACCCAGAGTGGCGAAAGATGAGCCTGCCCACAAGGAGAGGTCATCACCTGCCTGCCATGTAAAAGCACCTTCGTCGGAGATTGCAGCTTTTGTCTGAGGGAGAGTTGCTCCCAGGACGACCATATTGTCGGCTACTGGAGCCTGCTCGGGGGCATCCTTCTCCATGGTGCAGGAGACTGCACCAATGGAGAGAAGAGCCAACCCTATAAATAAAGCTTTCTTCATATAAATTCAGGGTTTAGAAATCGACACCGGGAGTTACGGTGATATCGGGACCGGTAGCGCCGGATTTTGCGTTGACAGCCTGGAACAGCACTGTTCCGATGTTGGGACCATGTGCAAGGAGGTATGTCTTGCCGCCGATTACGCGGACCGTGAGGTCAGCTGAACCGTTGCCGGAAGTATAAGGAGCACGCACACCGAGTTCTCCTGCTGCATTGGACAGGGAAACGGCATAGCCCGTGGTCACGTCAAGACCGGTAAGAGCCTCGACCATGGTCTTGGACTTGTCCACTGAGAGAACGCGAAGGACTGTCTCATAGTTCCAGTCATAGTTGCCTACGTATGCAGCATAAGCCTTTCCATTGAACTCGAAGGTACGGAGAGCGTGGGCCACATTCTTGATAGTGTGGGACTCGTTGCTCTTGAGACCGGACTTGTCTGCAACATCGCATGCGACGGTGCCGTTCTCTGCAAGAGCGAAGTTGTCATCGGTGCGGTCGTAAATCATTGCAGGCTGATTGGCATTGTGGCCAAGCTTGATGTACTGGTTGGAATCGAACCAGCGATATACGCTGCCGAAGTTGCTGCCTACGCCGCCGAGGAATGCTGTCCTGACAGGTTCGGAGTTGACAACTCCGTCCTTTACCTTGAATATCCAGACGCGACCGGCTTCATATCCGTTCAGGGCGAGGATTTCACCATCCTCCCATGTGCCGATGAAGTCGAACTTGTCACCAAGACGGCAGCCGTCAGGTGCAGAGTAGCTCAGCACGCAGGTAGGCTCGCTGTTGACATCGTCCCACTTCCATACATGCCATGTTGTAGCGCCAGTGGTCAGGTTGCTTACAAGGAGCTTGCTGCCGCTTGCAGACTCGACTATTCGGGCACAGGAAACGATATGCGTAGCATCGTTGGTTACATTGCCGGCAGGGAGAGTCTTGATATCATCAGGATTGTTGATGGGGAAATAATAGACGACAGCCTCGGCACCGCCAACCTGCTTGGGGATATAGACATACTCGTCATCCATGGTAGCGCAGCGGTACATATCACCGCTAAGACCAGCCATCTTGTCCCACCACTCGGGAGTGGAAGCAGAATACCTGCCCCATACCTTTGCAAGCTCGATGTTCTCGACAACTTCCTCGGTCACTACGGTGATGACATTGTCGTCGATGGTGACTGCAGGAGTGAAGCCCTCGACGGTTGCACCCTTGGCCTTGTATGCAGGAGCGAACTTGCCCTCTTCGAATACGTTGTCATCGGTCTCGCCGTCGCCAAGTACGTATGTACCTGCTGCGAACTCGACACCGGTGGCTATAGCGGCAGTGGCATTGTAGAACTCGTTGCCCTTGAGGGTAACCTCGTTGAGATGATCTGGATCGTTGTTGCCAAGACGGATGGAATAACTTGAATAAGGATTGTAGAACTTGTTGCCTTCAATCTTGGCCTTCACGGAGTAGGCCTGGATGTGACGCATTCCGTCGGTAGTGCCAAGGAAGGTACAGCCGGACACCTCGTCAGCAAGGAAGCCGTTGGTGTAAGGAGCAATGTATATTGCGGAGATTGCACCTGCAGCTGAATTGGCCATGTCGAAGGTGACATTCTTGATGATGGAGCCGAAGCCGCTCTCGCCGATCAGTATGCCGAAAGGATGGTTGTAAGTATCCCTTGTAGGCTCAAGCTGAGGAGGAACGGATCCTGATGCCGCGTCGGAAGTGACTATGGTCAGCTCGGAAATCTTCAGGGTCGCGCCCTTGACCTCGATGGAGCCGGTGAGCTTGGTCTTGTCCTGGCCCTTTCCAACGATGGTAACGGTCTTGAAGTCGGCACCGCTGATGGCCACGTCCTCTGCGAATTCATCGGATGCATTCAGGTCAAGGCGAGGGCTGGTGAGGCCGTACTGCTTTGCCTTTGCAAGAGCCTCGGTGATGGAAGTAGCGGAAAGCTCGTAATCAACGATTACGGAAGGCTGAGGAGTATTGACGTAAGGAAGGTCCTTGTCAGGCTGCATTGTAAAGGTCTCAGCCTTGGTTCCTGTCACTCGGTTGGTGTAGCCGGCCACGTACTTGTTGTCATCGGTAACGCCGTCACCAAGAACGAGCTTACAGTCGGAGGTGTCGCCGTTGAGGTTGATGGCAGTAGTGGAGGTGCCGCCGAAGGAGTTGCCCTTCACGATGGCATCGAAGGGGCCGTTGAGTGCGCCGAAGCGAACTGCATAGCTGCTGTAAGGTCCCTGGAAGGTGTTGTTCTCCAGACTGATGTTGGCTCCGTAGAGCTGTGCAAGACGACGGGCTGCGCTGTAGGAACCTATGACGCAGTTCTTCACGACATCACGCTCAGTGCCCTCGCCGCTGCTGATAGCATACAAGCAGGTCGCATCAGATGCGGTGGTGGTCTGAGGAGTCATGTTCACCTTGTCTATGGTCACGCCGTATCCGCTGTCAAGCAGATATACGCATGCGACATAGTTGTAACTGCTGGTGACTATGTCCTGGACCTCGTTGACTTTCGACTCACCCGAACCGTAAACGGTAAGGTTGGAGATGGTGGCAGGGTTCCTGTAGATGGCTATCATGCCGTTCACGTATGTGTCATAAGGGCTTACGCCGCTGATGCTGACAGGTACGGTGAACTTGGTGCCGTCGATGACGATGTTCTCGTTGAAGGTGCCCTTGTTCAGGAGGATGTCGATGGACTCGGCATCGGTCAGGGTAGCAGCCTTAGCGAAAGCCTCGGCGATGGTCTCGTACTCATACTTGCCATTGAGCTTGACAGGCATGTTGGGAAGAGCCAGCTCGTTGAAGATGAGGACTTCGGAAGCCTTGATTTCATGAGCTGCCTTGCCGGCGAGTTCCTTCATCACCTTGTCCTCGGCGTTGAGAATCTGGAATGTCATAGTGTACTCGCCCACAGGGAGGGGGAAGTTGAACACCATGTTGACGGGATCCACAACCTCGGTGAAGGTATAGACTACCTTGTCGGCTGCATCTTCCTCGGCAACGGTGATGGCATCCTCGGCAACAACGAAGTCGCCTGTGACCTTCTTGCCGGTCAAGAGGGCTACCTTGGATGCGCCGTTAGGAATGCCGGCTACAAAGCGTGCTACGCCGCCGACCGCCTTGAAGGCGATGTTGCCATCGACAACTGCACCCACCATGGGAGCATTGGTGTTGTCGGTCTCGAATACATACTCTGAAGGGAGATTGACTGTAACCTCGCCGCCAGCGTAGGCGTGTGCACCTGCAGGATACACTGCGATGTCACCTATTTCAGCACCGGCAGGAATAGTTCCTGCGAACTGAGCAGTCTTCTGTCCTGCACCTTCGGTGAGTTTGAACTCGGCGAAAGCGGAGCCTGTCCATACGGAGAGGGCATCGCCTTCCTGCCATGAGAAAGCACCTTCATCGGAAACTGCCGCCTTGGTCTGAGGAACGGTAGCACCGAGAATGACCATGTTGTCGGCTACGGGAGCCTGCTCGGGGGCCGCCGTCTCCATGGTGCAGGATACTGCACCGATGGAGAGGAGGGCCAAACCTATAAATAAACTTTTCTTCATATCAGTTTAGCGCTATTGGGTTAGAAATCAACACCGGGATTGACTGTCCAGTCGGGACCTGTTGCGGAACCGGAAGCTTCCTCACCGGGCTCGGGAGTCTCGCCAGCAAGCTGGAATACGTTGACTACGCCGAGTACACCGTCGGTAGCAACAGCATATAGAGCGTCATCTATGACCTGGAGCTTGATGGTACCGGGGACTATATCTTTTTCAACCTCCATGGGATCTCCGATAAGGAAGTCGTGAGAATCTATGGTAACCAGCAGTTCAGGTGCGGCAGGATCCGTCACATCATAGATATCAAGGAACGGTGCCAAAGCGTAAGCCTCTGCAGCACGGTCATTGACAGTGGTAAGGAAGGCATAGAGCCTGTGGTCCTTGTAAGTCACGATGTCGGTCCTATAGACAGCCCATGCCCTCTTGTTGTCTATGACAGGCTCAAGAGCATCGAAGTTGTTCTGTGCTACGCCGTTTGCCCATCCGATAGTGAGATTGTTGGAGAAGCAGATAGGATATGCAGGACCTGAATAGTGAGTATAGAAGATACCATCCTCAAGATTGGTTGAATAAGGCTCGGCCTGGGTGTTGAATGCATTCCAAAGATCTACGCCGGTAGTGCTTATCCAGATATATCGTCCGGTTGCAGCACCGTTCTTGACCTCAAGGGGAACAGCATAGCCACGGCCCCAACTGCTGACACCGTAAGTAATGATGGCATCGCCAGTTGCACTTCCGGTAATCTTGAAGTTGGACATGACAGGACCGCCTGCTGCATCCGAGAAAGAGTTGTTGGCATTCATCAGGAGCTTGAATCCGACGGGCTCTTCAAGTGTACCGCCGACCTCCTCGATGGAGCCGGTTGTTACATATACAGGTTCGGGTGCGGCCCATTCTGCATCACCATCCTGGAATCCGCGCTCATAAGCCCAGATAACGTTTTCAGCTGCATCGTCAGAATCGAGTGAACGTACGGGAACAGGGAAGGTAACGGTCTTGTAAGCATCACCTGTAAGGAAATCATATCCGTAAACCTTGTCCTCGTTTGCAACCCATACCTTGCCACCCTGGATGGCGGCCATGTAAGACTGGCTGTTGGTAGGAACAGGGATGCCGAGATCGGTACGGCCCTTGGCCCATATACGCACGGGAGTAATCACAAGTTCTTCCTTGAGGGACAGAGGATTGAATGCTACGAGAGTACCTGCCTCGATTTCGACAGCGGCCTCGGACTCCTTGTCGAAGAGTACCTCGCCGTCGGCATCGAGAACCATAAGCTCGAAGCCCTCATACTCACCCACGGGAACGGGGATGTTGAGAACCATCTCGCTCTTTGCCTCGGGGATGTTGATCATGATAGTATTGTCTGCCTCCTCGGGCTCGCCTTCGAGAACGGACTCCGCATCGGCAGGATCTACGGCATAAGCTCCTGTGATATAGTCGGCTGCCGCGAACAAGACGGTCGCAGCGGTAGCAGGAACATCAACGAGAGGGATACGGATGACACCGCCGATATAGCGCATGGCTATCTTGTCACCGTCAACGACTCCGATAAGGGGAACGTTGGTAACATCTTCGGCCCATGTGTACTCCTGAGGCAGTCTCACCATGATATCCTCGCCGGTAGTGACATAATGTTCACCTGCGGCGGGGGAAATGGCGACATCATCAAGAATCATTTCTGAAGGAAGGAATGCCTGGAATACGGCCTCTGAAGTACCTGCACCGGAAGTCAGGTCGAACTCGACGAATCCGCCGTCCGTATTCAGAACTGAAATTGCATCACCGGCCTGCCAGGTGAATTTGCCTTCATCGCTGATAGCGGCCTTGGTGTCAGATATGGTGGCTCCGAGGGTGACAATCCTGCCATTCACGGGGACCTCTACCGGCGCGGCCTTCTCCATCGTGCAGGAAACTACAGCGATGGAAAGGAGCGCCATACCAAATAATATGCTTTTTCTCATATACCTAATATTATATATTCATATTAAAAGTCTCCGCCGGGAACAACGGTGGCATCGCCGGGACCTATAACATTGCCCTCGGCAACATTAAGGGCATAAACACCGATTTCGTTGTTGGTAGCTGCTGCAACGAGATAAGCTGTATCGTCAACGACGACTACGTCGAATCCGGAAGTACCGTTGCCGTTGGGATTGGCACCTTCGTCAGTACCGAGGGTAGCTACAATCCGGGCATCGTAGAAGCTCTTGCCTGCGAGATTCTCGGCAAGGGTCTTGGAAGGATCCAGGGCGATGGCCCATACATCCAGCTGGGTGTAGGCTGCTCTCCATGTAGTGAAAGCGAAGTAGGTGGTGCCGCCAAGTTCGAAGAACCTTGCGTTGGCAACGCCCTTGAGCAGAGGAACCTCGACTTCGTCCACTATAGCGGTCTGGCCGGGATAGCCTGCCTGCCAGATTGCCGAGAGTTTGAAGTTGTCGTCCGCACGCGTGAAGATGGTAGGAAGATAGGTATATACGTTGGCCGTGAGGATGTACTCGTCGGCAGTGTACCTTACCAGTTCGGAGCAAATCGTGGAATTGAAGGTCTTGCCATTGATAGCAATGATGTCGTCGGGAACATTGAGGTTGTCGGTGACAACGGGGGTCTGGTCCACAACACCGTCCTTTACCTTGAATATGTAGGACTGATGATAGTTGAAGTAGTTGACACCGATGATTTCACCGTCCTGCCATGTGCCGTTGAATGTGAGCCTGTCACCCAGACGCAGGCCGCCGCCATCCCACTTGAATGCGAGGACAACCCTCGGCTTGGAATTGACATCGTCCCAAGCGTAAACGGTGAAAGTCTGAGTGTCGTTCGTAGCAAGGTTGTTGGCGAGGAAAATGTATCCGTCACCATTCTTGACTGCCTGGCAGCCCGTGATGGTATGTGTACCGCCTTCGACACCGGTCATGTCGAGAGCCTTGACGGCCGTGGGGTTCTTGAACGGGAAGTAGAATATGTCGGTGGAGCCGCCCTTTGCGCGAGGCATGAAGACATACTTGTCTGTGATTGCTACGCTGCGGTTCCAATCGCCCTTGGCGGCCATGACGGTACCGTCAGCTGCAGGAAGGGTAGCGAACCACTCGTCATCAGCCTTGAAAGTGTAAGGAATCTCGACATCGGGCATAGGAGCCTGGGTGAAGATAATCGTCTGATAGACAGTGCCTTCGGCACCCACGATGTCAACCTCGCCGGTACGTGCCTCTCCTGTCTCATTGGCATCGAACTCGAAGAGGAGGGTCTTGGTCTCGGCAGCCTTGGTGCCTATATAGTGTATCCAGGAGCCCTTGACCTCGACTTCGTAAACCATGTTGGAGGTAACAGCGACTTCGATGGTCTCGCCATCAGGCTCGACTGCATCTGCGTCGCCGACTGTGATTTCATAGGTAGGAGCCTCGCCGCCTTCGAAGGTGAGAGCCTTGATGGAAGCCTTGCCCTTGCCGTTGTCAGCCCATACGAGCACGCGGCCGGGAGCGATAGGGTCGGGAGCGGTAACCTTTACGACACCCTTTGCAGGGGACTCGGCCTCAACCTCGGCGATGTAGTTGGCGGTAACAGCCATTACATCGACGACGGTGGTCTCGTCAGCACCGGTAACGGTGTATTCAAGATCGATGGTTGCGCCGGGCTCGATACCGATGTCCTTATATTTAGGGAATACCAGGGCGAAAGGCCTTTCGAGAGGAATCACGAAAGTCGTGCCGTCCTTAAGGACGAAAGTAACGATGCCCTTCTCTTCGTCAGGGGTGACGGTAGCGAAGAGTGTGTCGCCTTCGGAAACTGCGGAACCGCAGGCTTTCCAGGTAGCGCCGTTGTCAACGGAAACTTCCCACTGGCCGTCGTTGATCCTGAACTGGGGAACGACAGGCTGTCCGGTTACAGGAACAGGCTTGCCGTCCGTGCCGGTGAGCCACTCGCCGTTGACCTTCCAGCAGTAAACGCCGTCGTTGAGGTCCACGGTGATTTCAGGAGAAGCTCCGGGCTGGCCAGGGTCGCCGGAAGGACCGGCAGGACCTTCAGGACCTTCAGGGCCGGGCTGGCCGTTGAGGATGGTGATGGCAGTGTTGTCACTGAAAGTGATGGTCCAACCGCTCTTGTCGGACAACTGCTCATACTTGGTGATGGTAAGCTTGGAAGCCTGGGCTTCGACAAGTTTCTTCAGACCATCAATCTGGCCGTTCATCTGAGTCTTGTACTCAGTGAAGGCCTTCTCGAGATCATCGACCTTTTTCTCCAGGTCTGCAGAGGCGCGGCAGCCCACCACCAGGAGGGCGGCGCCCATCAGAATACCTAAGATTGATTTTTTCATAAAATGAACTTTGGTTATTAAATAGTTTGGTTCAAATTTCAAAAAACTCCGTGCATCTAAAACGATACACATTGACAAATGTAAGAATAATTTTCAAGAAATAATACATAAATCTTAAAAATTTTCAACAAGTTTTTTGACATTTTTCAAAAGGCCTCGTACCACAGTGCACCAAAGAGCCTAAGTATGAGTTTTTTTACTATATTTGCATTTCGTTAACAACACGCACAGAAATGAGACACAAAGGAAGATTCATCGCAATCCTGACGCTGATACTCGCATTGGCGCTGGCAGGATTCGGCTATTTCAAGTTCTATTTCGTATTCGGAGACGGCGTAAGGGCCGGGGAACTGAACCAGTTCATGCTCAAGGGATATGTCTTCAAGACATACGAGGGCAGGATTATCCAGTCCGGATTCCGCAGCGGCAAGGCCGTGGGAGCGGGCACATCGATAGAGTCCTACATTTTCGATTTCTCCGTCGAGAACCAGGCAGTGGCGGATTCCCTGATGAGGCTGAGCGGCAAGCAGGTCGAACTGCACTACAAGGAATACCTCGGCGCACTCCCCTGGAGAGGCATGCAGAAAAAGGTAGTTGACAGGATAATATCGGTAGATAACATATCAGAATGAAAATACTGATACTGAGCGCTTTGCTGCTCGCCGGAGGTCCCGGTGAAGCAGAGGTCAGAGACGTGCGTCCCGCTTCCCCGGAGGGGAAGATGCTGACCATGGAAGAGACCATCCTGTCTCGCGACATTCTTCCTGCCTGGAGCATCCGGAAAGCCATTTCGGAAGAGCTCAAGGCCGCCGCCGAGGATGGAATATCTTTCCGCGAGGCAGAGCCCGACAGGAAGGAAATTCTTGACGGACAGAGCCTTTACTACAAGGACGGGGACTCCGCTCCCTTGAGCGTCGCGATTTCCGAGAGCCCGGACATAACATACGGACAAACGGTAAGCCGCAATGAATTCGGCATAGACGGAGGATGTTTCTGGTCTCCGGACAGGACCCGCCTGGCATTCTACCGCAAGGACGAATCCCTGGTCACGGACTTCCCCCTTCTGGACATCACCACCCGCACGGGGACCCTCAGGAGCATCAAATACCCAATGAACGGGATGGATTCGGAGAGGGTCTCCCTGGGCATTTTCAACACCCTTGACGGCAGCACCGTATATGTGGCCGCCGACGATTTCGAAGAGGACAGGTACCTCACCGGCGTATCCTGGGGACCTGACGGGAAATATATATTCATACAGGTGCTGGACCGCAGCCAAAAGCATTGCAGGCTCAACATGTACAGGGCCTCGGACGGTTCCTTCGTCAGGACTCTGCTCACGGAGGACAGCGACAAATACACTGAGCCTCTGGACCCCCTGCATTTCATAGGCGGAGACTATCTTTTCCTCTACAGGACCGCGAGCCGGGACGGATACCGCAACCTTTACCTTTGCGACACACTCGGTACGGTGCGTAGGGCCACCGTTTGCGATGCGGACGTGAGTTACCTCTGCACCCGGGGCAATTCAGTATATTACACCTCGGCGGAGCCCTCCCCCGTGGAGAACCACCTCTACAGGCTGGACATCACTCCGGCAAGGGGCGGGAAGGCAGGACAGGCATCGGCCGCGAGGATACGCAGCGAAAGGCTCACCCACGAGAGGGGCAGCCACAGCATAGCGGTCTCTACGGACGGAAAATGGATACTGGACCTGAACACTTCGTTCAATGTCCCCGCCACGGCCGAGCTGCGTTCCTCGGACGGCAGGAAAGTGTTGTGGCACAAGGAGATAGAAGACCCTCTTAAGGACTATGCCACGCCGCAGGTTGAGTTCGGAACGGTGCCTTCGGCCGACGGGCGCTACCGCAATGCATACAGGCTGTTCAGGCCGCTGGATTTCGACCCCGCCAAGAAATATCCCGTTATAGTCTATGTCTATGGAGGTCCTCATTCCCAGATGGTTACGGACTCATGGCTGGGCGGCATCAGGATGTGGGAAATGTACATGGCCCAGAGGGGCTATGTGGTCTATGTCCAGGACAACAGGGGCACGCAGAACCAGGGTCTCGAATACGAGCAGGCCATACACCGCCGCTGCGGAGAGGCCGAGATGGAGGACCAGATGGCGGGAATAGACTACCTTCGCAGCCTCCCCTGGGTGGATGCTGACAGGATAGGCGTACACGGCTGGAGCTACGGAGGATTCATGACGATTTCCCTGATGACCACCCACCCGGACGTGTTCAAGGTCGGAGTGGCCGGAGGTCCGGTCATAGACTGGAAATGGTACGAGGTGATGTACGGGGAGCGCTATATGGAAACGGCCCGCACGAACCCGGAAGGATTCGAGCGGACTTCACTTATCAACAAGGCTTCCTCACTGAAGGGTAAACTGCTTATATGCCAGGGAGCGATAGACAATACCGTTGTCTGGGAACATTCTCTGAGTTTTGTCCAGAAGTGCATCAGCGAGAACATCCAGCTGGATTATTTCCCCTACCCCGTGGCCGAGCACAATGTTTTCGGCAAGGACAGGGTACACCTCATGGACAAGGTGAGCATGTACTTTTTCAGGAACCTGTAGATTCTTCGCGGCCCCCTTTGACAAGCTCAGGAGCCGCTCAGAATGACACCCCGCCCCGGGCGCATCAATACCTGATGTAACTGCGGCGGGTTTCCTTGTCGGATATCATGAAGGCGGAAGACACCTTGCGGGTCTCTGAAGGATGGTCCACGTATGTACCCTCGGGACCGACCATACCTGTGGAACCGCCGCCGTCGAGGTTGATTGCGCTCACTGCTCCGAGTTCCTTCATATAAACAGCCATTTCGGGTATTGTAGCACCTGCTCCCCCGGCCGCGGTCCTGCCGTCAACAACGAGGAAAATCACCTTTCCGTCGGCATCTGTTCCTATGGCGGAGCGGGGATGACGGGCATAGCCTCCGCGACCTCCTATGGCATGGACTTCCTTGTGATAGGACTCTATCGTAACATCCTCTCCGTCAAGCAGAAGCATGGGGCCTCCGCCTATGGCCTCGTCGGGCTCCCAGACCTGGGCACCCTCTGTCTTGGTGGTAGGGGCCGAGGTCATGTAGGTATCGGTCCTGTCGTCGTTGCCAAGAGGACTGGGGAAGGCCCACAGGCGGCGGTACACGTCGTCGGGGCAGGGATATACCCAGCGGCACTCGAAACTGCCGTCGGGCATCATTCCGAAGGCTGCACGGACAAGATAATGACCGTCATATTTGCCCTCGGAGTCCGCTCCGGTGGTCATCAACGTACCGTTGTGGATTATGGGGCTCACGGCTGTGGTGCCGCCGAAATAGCCGGCATTGATAATGACGTAGGGAGTTATGTCCTCCTCCATGAAATGGTTGTACATGCCGGGGAGGGTCTCCAGACGGGTGGTATAGACCGAGTTGAAGAACAGCCTTTCGTCGCTGAGGTCAATCTTGCACCAATGTCCCCTGGCCACCTTGCCCTCCCCCAGGTCCTTTTCGAAAGAACCGAAGGTATAGGAATTCTCGACAGGCTCCAGCGAAGGCTCTTCGGAAGGTTCCACCGAAGGTTCGACTGATGGCTCATCTGAAGGTTCAGCGGAAGGCTCGTCCGAGGGCACTGCAGAAGGCTCTTCGGAAGGCCCGACGGAAGGACTTTCGGAAGGGTCCGCTCCACTCTTGTTGCCGCTGCATGAAGGCGCTGCGCAAAGAAGCGCCGCCATCAGGAACAATGCTGCAAAATTTTTCAGTCTCATATAATGTCGTTTTTCAGTTTATCCTTTACATAGTCCGCAGTAAGGGTGAAGGTCTTCTTGCGGGAAGAAGGCGCCTCGTACATGGCATCGGCCATGACCTTTTCGCAAATGGCACGCAATCCCCTGGCTCCCAGACGGTTGCGTATGGCCGTATCCACTATCTCGGCCTTGGCGTCGTCCTCTATGACGAGCGTGATGCCGTCCAGCTCGAACATCTTGGTGTATTGCTTGAGAAGGGCGTTGCGGGGCTCGTCCAGGATACGCAGCAGGGCATCCCTGTCCAGAGCGTCCAGATAGGTGATGACGGGCAGACGGCCTATGATTTCAGGAATGAGGCCGTAGGTGCGCAAATCCCGGGCGGAGACATACTGGAGCAGGTTCTCCTTGTCTATGCGATGGCTGCCTGCATTGGCAAAGCCTATGATCTGGGTGTTGAGCCTCTGGGAAATGGTGCGCTCTATCCCCTCGAATGCGCCGCCGCAGATAAAGAGTATGTTCTGGGTGTTGACATGGACGAATTCCTGCTCGGGATGCTTGCGGCCCCCCTTGGGCGGAACGTTCACGATGCTGCCTTCCAGAAGCTTGAGCATGGCCTGCTGCACACCCTCTCCGGACACGTCGCGGGTGATGGAAGGATTGTCGCTCTTGCGGGCAATCTTGTCGATTTCGTCTATGAACACTATTCCCCTCTCGGCCTTGGCAAGGTCGAAGTCGGCCTCCTGCAGAAGGCGCGACAGTATGCTCTCCACGTCCTCTCCCACGTATCCGGCCTCGGTGAGCACCGTAGCGTCCACTATGGTGAAAGGCACGTCCAGCAGGCGGGCTATGGTCTTGGCCAGCAAGGTCTTGCCCGTGCCGGTGGGACCTACCAGAAGTATATTGGACTTCTCCAGCTCGACATCGTCCCCGCCATTCCCGGAGAGATTGTGATTGAGCCTCTTGTAGTGGTTGTAAACGGCCACCGAAAGCATTTTCTTGGCCCTGTCCTGCCCGATGACGTACTGGTCCAGGAAAGCCTTGATTTCAGCGGGCTTGAGGACATTCTTTATCTTCGCGGGAGCGGCCTTGCCCTTTGCGGAGGCAGTCAGCTCGCGCATGTACTCATAGCCGTATTCTATGCAGTCGCTGCATATATTGCCATCCTCTCCCCTAAAGAGGAAAGGCACCTGGGACTCCGGGCGGCCGCAGAAACTGCAATGCGGCTGGTTGCTTTTCCTGCCTGCCATCAGCGTTTCTTTTTGGAGAGCACCTCGTCCACCATTCCGTATTCGAGAGCCTCCTGTGCAGTCATCCAGTAATCTCTGTCCGCATCGGCGAAGACCTTCTCGAAAGGCTGTCCGCTGTGCTCGGAAATGATGCTGTAGAGCTCCGTACGGGTCTTTTCAATCTCCTTGGCGGCTATCATGATGTCGGAAGCCTGGCCCTGTGCGCCTCCCAGAGGCTGATGAATCAGAACCCTGGAATGAGGCAGGGCGGAACGCTTCCCCTTGGCACCCGCGCACAGAAGCACGGAGCCCATGGAAGCGGCCATGCCTGTGCAGATGGTGGCCACGTCGGGCTCGACTATCTGCATGGTATCATAGATGGCCAGTCCGGAGGAAACCTGACCGCCGGGAGTGTTCAGGTAGAGCTGTATGTCTGCCGAACTGTCGGTGGAGGCCAAGAACAGGAGCTGGGCCTGTATGATATTGGCCACATCGTCGTCGATGGGAACGCCCAGGAAGATGATGCGGTCCATCATGAGGCGGCTGAACACGTCCATGGAGGCGACGTTGAGCTTGCGCTCCTCTATGATGGTGGGATTGATATAAGCGTCGGTGGCGCTGCGATAACGGTCAAGGGTCACGGAGCTTATGCCGTGGCCCTTGACTGCGAATTTTGAGAATTCGTCTTTCATATTTGATATTATTTCAGTTCGCGGAACTTCTCGAGGGATATCTTCTTGGAGGTAAGAGTAACATTCTCCTTGAGGGCTGCGAAGGTCTTCCTGTCCTCTACGGTCTCTTCCAGACGGCGAACCTGGTTCTGGTCGGAGAGCATCTGCTGGGCGGCCTGCTCGAGGAACTGCTGGGGAACATTGCCCATGCCGTACATCATGTACTGGTATGAAGCATATCCCAGGGCTGCTTCCTTGATGTCCTTGTCTTCTACCTTGAGGCCGTACTTGTCCATAACATAGGAGCGAATCATCTGCCAGCGGTAGTCCTTCAGGAAGGAATCGAACTCCTTGTCAATCTGCTCCTCGGTGAACTTGCCGTCGTTGACATAGATGAGCCACCTGCGGAGGAAAGCCTCGGGAAGGGCGATGGAAGCCTTGTCCATGAAGTATGCCTTCAGGTCCTGGTCGAGGCGGTAGTCGGCCTCCTGGGCGTAGTTGGCCTTGAGCTGCTCGGCGACAGCCGCGTCGAACTCTTCGCTGCGATGGACCTTATCCTCGCCGAACATCTTGTCGTAGGTCTCCTGGCTCTCAGTTGCGGCCACGAAGGTCTTGACATTCACTATGTTGACCTGGAACTCGGGGGCTATTCCGGAGAGTTCTTCCTTCTTGACCTTGAGCATGGCGGCCCTGTCGGACTCGTTCTTGAAGGCCTCGTTGACGTTGATATCGAACTTGTCGCCGGCCTTGGCTCCGAGGAACTTGGCATGAGCGTCGCCTTCTACGCTGCGCACTGAGATATATGCACCCTCAACGGTCTTGGCCTCGGATGTGAGGTCGGCTATCACGAAGTCCTCCTCGCCTGCCTCGGTACCCTCCTCCATGGAGCCGAACTGACGGAGCATGTTCTCCTTCATCTCCTTCTTGGCAGTCTCGGTGACGGTGATGGCGTAACGGGGAAGCTTGTCATCCTTGCCGATTTCGAAAGTAAGCTCGGGAGCGGTTGCTATGTCGAACTTGAATGTAAAGGAATTGCCTGACTTCCATTCGATTTCGGGCTGGTCCTCACTGGAAAGGGGCTCGCCTATTACACGAAGGTTGTTTTCCTTGATTACATTGTTAAGGCCTTCCGAAATCACTTCGTTCACTGCCTCGGCGAGAGCCTGCTCGCCATAAACCCTCTGGATGAGCGCCATGGGGGCGTTACCTTTGCGGAAGCCTTTGAAGTCCGCATTCCTGCGACGCTCGGAAAGTCTCTTCTTCTCGGAAGCGGCATAGTCTTCGGGGGCTATGGATATGCTTACCTGCCAGTCAAGGGCGTCGATTTGGTTTTTCTCTACGTTCATTATGTTTTTATTATTAAAATTATCGTCCGGCAAAGTTAAGAATTTTTTGCTTATTAATGAAAAGTAATCCCCATTTTTAGTATATTTGCGCTCGTCCGGTTACGACCCGTAGGGCAAAACCGTTAAAACAGATACGCATGATACTTATAGCAGACAGCGGAGCCACCAAGACAGAGTGGGCCCTGGTAAGCAGGGAAGGTGACAAGTTATACGGCTTTTTCAGCCAGGGATACAACCCCAACTACATAGGCACCGAGGAGATTGCGGCCGACCTGCGCTCCAGTCTCCCCGAGGGCTTCCCAGCCGACCGCGTAGAGGAGATTTATTTCTACGGGGCCGGGGTGACGGAACTTCACACCGCCCTGCTGCGCGACTTCCTGACCGGCATTTTCCCAAACGTCGATGTCGTTTTCACGGCAAGGGACCTGCTGGGAGCCGCAAGGGCCCTGCTCGGACATTCCAGGGGCTTTGCCGCAATATTGGGGACGGGGACGAATTCCTGCATCTACGACGGGGAGAAGGACGTGTACAATGTCTCATCCCTGGGATTCATCCTCGGGGACGAGGGCAGCGGGGCCTACATAGGGAAGAAAATGATTTGCGATTACATGCGGGCAGACATGCCCGGAGAGGTCAGCGAAATGGTGGGCAGGCTGCTTGGCAAGAGCTCCAGCGAACTGATAGCCCAGATTTATACCAAGCCCTTCCCCAACCGTTATTGCGCTCAATATTGCAGTTTCATAAGCGAGAACCTCGGCACCCATCCGTATTTCTATGCCCTGGTGCTCAGTTGTTTCCGCGATTTCTTCAGCAACATAGTGAGCCATTATCCTGACTATACCCGCTACCGTTTCAATTGCGTCGGTTCGGTGGGATATTATTTCAAGAACATACTCGAGCGTGTGGCGCAGGAGTATGGAATGGAGGTGGGGACCATACTGAAGACTCCCATGGAGGGGCTGATTCGCTACCACGGCGGTCAAAGAATGGGGTAAAATCGGCGATTTTTTCGCAAAATCATGCGAAAAAATTTGGAAAGTGGGAAAATTTGCTTAACTTTGCAATCCCTAATCGAAATGCTGGGTTCGTATAACGGTTAGTACTCGAGATTCTCAATCTCGCAATAGGAGTTCGATTCTCCTACCCAGTACCACAAGGCTGACTCTTCGGAGCCAGCCTTTGTCGTTCTTATAGGCAGGTTAGAAAAAAAATAACCTGCATCACTATGAACCGCCTCACTCCGTTCGGCCCCTCCCACCGCTAAGCGGCGGGCCCCTCCCTCTTACGAGCCGAGGGTGGCTACGTGTTCAAGTGATGCAGGTTATTTTTTGAACATGACTATACGCCTTCAAGGAAATCATCGGCCGCCTGAAGGGCTTCCGGTTTGCCGAGGTCCAGGACTTTGAGTCCTTCGGGAGCAATGCCATGAATGGGATAGTCCCGGCAGGCCTTCAGATAGAAATCCATTATGGGGAAGCGCCCTTCAAAGCCGAGACGGCGGAATGCATCGAAGATTCCGTGGCTGCAAAGGTGTATCCCGGAAAAAGCCAGGGCACGGCAGGAAGAAGGGTCGAGGCCGAGCCAGGGACTCCTCACCTCCCCCGTAGAGACATTGGTCCACCCCACAAGACGCATGTCAGCGTCAAAAAGAAGATACCTGGAAGTCTTCCTCTCGCTCACCACAAGAGAAGCTAGCGCCCCTTGGGGAAGAACAAGCGATGACAGCTCCAGATTGGAGAATATATCCACATTGTGTATTAGGAAACTGCCCTCCCCCAGCAAAGGCTCGGCCTTGAGTATTCCCCCGCCGGTATCAAGCAGAAACCCGCTCTCGTCGGAGACCTGAATATCCACGCCGAAATTGTCCTCCGCCGCCAGATAATCCTTTATCATCTGCGAGAAATGATGCACGTTGACAACTATCGAATCGTATCCCGAGGCCTTCAGGCGCTGCACAAGATGATACAGCATGGGCTTCCCGCCAACGGGGACGAGAGCCTTGGGCATGGTATCGGTCAGCGGACGCAGCCTGGTGCCCAGACCGGCGGCAAAAATCATAGCCTTCATAGCGCCTCAGAACAGTTTTTCGATGTCCAGTTCCCTATGGCGCAGCACTATCTTCACATCGAATTTCGCGCTCAGGTGGGCCGCCAGATGCTCCGCCCCGTAAACCGAACGGTGCTGGCCTCCGGTGCAGCCGAAACACACCTGCAGATGGGTGAACTTGCGCTCTATAAAACGGGCCACATGAGGGTCCACGATAGCATATACATGCTCCATGAAGCGCGTCATCTCCCCGTCATCCTCAAGAAACTTTATGACCTCGGGGTCCATACCGGTGAAATTGCGGTAATAGTCGTACTTGCCGGGATTGTTGATGGAACGGCAGTCGAAGACATAGCCTCCGCCGTTGCCGGAAGTATCGGCCGGAATCCCCTTCTTGTACGAGAAGCTGAATATGCTGACTTCCAGGCGCTTGTCCTCCGCTATCTGGTAGAACTGGGACATGCCCGTAAGCTTGGTGAGCACCTCGTTCAGGTAGGGATACCTCACGAAAGGAGTACGCAGCAGCTTGCGCAGGTTGTCTATGGCGAAGGGCACGCTGCCAAGGAAATGGGGCTTTTTCTCGAAATAGCCCCTGAATCCGTAAGCCCCCAGGACCTGCAGGGTGCGGAACAGAACGAAGAGCCTGTAATTCTGCGCAAAAGCCTCCTCGTCAAGATCGGGAACATATTTGCGCAGCGCGGCTATATAGCTGTCTTCCAATTCTTTGCGCAGCTCGTCGGGATATCTGGAACGGGCCTGCCAGACAAAGGAAGCAAGGTCGTACCAGACAGGACCCTTGCGGCCGCCCTGGAAGTCTATGAACCACGGCTCCCCGTCCTTTATCATCACGTTGCGGGCTTGGAAATCGCGGTACATGAAGGTGTCGCCAAGGTCCGCGGTCAGGTCCTTCTGGAGAGCGTCGAAATCGTCCTGCAGGCGCACCTCGTCGAATTCCAGCCCAGTAGCCTTGAGGAAGCAGTACTTGAAGTAATTGAGGTCGAAAGAGACCATTCTCCCGTCGAAGGCAGGCTCGGGATAGCATACATTCCAGTCAAAGCCCTCGCGGCAGGCGAACTGAATGTCCGGAAGCTTGGAAATGACCTTGCGAAGAAGAGCCCTTTCCTCATCGGAATAATGCCCGCACTCGCGTCCAAGGGCGATAGCGTCGAAAAGCAGGGTGTCGCCAAGGTCCTCCTGGACATAGCGCATTCCGTCCCCGCTCACGGCCAGGACCTCGGGAGCGTTTATGCCCCGGGAGCGGAAATGAGAGTCGAGGGTAAGGAAGGCACGGTTCTCCTCGAAGCAGGTGCCGACCACCCCCATAAGCACCCTTTTCCCATTGAGCCTGAAATACTTGCGGTGGCTCCCGGAAGCCTGGAGCGCAATGACCTCCACGGGATATTCCCCGCAGAGGTCGCGATACAATTCTCTAAGGCCTTCCATCAGTCTTCAATCTCAGGTGACACTTCGTCGCAAGAGCCCTGCGCACGGACAGTCTCCACATTCCTGAAGGCATATAATGCAGCTATCACTATCACAAGGTTCAGTGCCCAGACAAGGGCATAGACCCATGGAGTCATCACATCGCGGAGGTTCTCCACATCCTTGAGGGAATCTATATGTCCGAGCACAAGGGCGAAGGTATTGTTGGTAAAGTGCATCAGCATCGTCAGCTTCAGGGACCCGGTCTTGTAATAGACATAACCCATCAAAAGACCTATGGCAAAGGCGGTTATAGCCTGCCAGGGATTGAGGTGAATCACTGCGAAAAACAGGGCCGACACGACGATGGCCACGGTCGGGGACATCAGCGGAGTGCCGTCCTCACGGGTGGAGTTGAGCAGTCCGCGCAGCACCATTCCCCTGCAGAGCCATTCCTCGAAGATAGGAGCGAATATGGAGACACAGATGAAATTCAGCCATATATTGCCGGTTGTCAGCCCTTTGAGGGTCTCCTCCAGCCACTCGGGCATAGGAGGCAGAATGCTGTTCACCGCATCCAGCACGAAGGCGCTGGAAAGCACCATTATAACTGCGATTACTGCGAGAGAGAATCCTCCGTAGGGATGGTAATGGCTGTTGTCAAGGGAATAGCCCTTGTCGAACATTATATTCCTCCTGCCAGCGTAGGATGCATACATCATAGGCGGGATGAACATAAGAGGATAACTCACAATCATCACCCAGTCGTTGTTGAGAGTGACTCCAACGGCACTCAGCAACCCGACCACCAGGCCCCCGAGAAGGGAACCGGCCAAAAGCAGGGCGAGCAGAACGAACATGCCCCCTATTCCAGGCACGTAGTAAGCGTGTGTGGAATAGAGGTCATAGCTCCGTCTGCCTTTACGGAAGAATGCCATAGACTATTTGTACAAAGGTGAAGGATAAATTCCCTTCTGAACCAGTTCGGCGAACTTCGCCACGACACCGGGACGGTCTTCCTTGTAGGTAACTCCGAACCAGCGGGAAGGAGTGGAAAGGACATCGCATACGCCCTCGCCTGCCTTCACGATGTTATCGACAGCGAAAGGAATGTAGAACTCCTTCTTGAGTTCCTTGCCGTTCTGTGCGAGGAAGGATTTGAAAAGCTCCGCGCTCTTGGCGAAGTAATCGGGCGTAAATCCCCACATGTTCATGGAACAGAGGGCTTTGCCGTCGAGTTCGATATGGGTCCGGCCGCTGTCGGAATTGTCTCCATAGACCTTGCCGTCAGCCTCCTTGCCTATGTTCAGATGCTCCACCACTCCGGTAAGTCTCTGATGCTCATCATAATGGCATATACCGCGGGAAACGGTGCCGGACTCCGAGAGGGTGTTGTCCAGTTCGAAGCCCACTATGCTGTATGCTCCGCTCTTGCCTTCCTGGGCCCTCAGCCAGTCGCCCAGAATGCGGAAAGACTCCTTGCCGTAGTAGTCGTCGCCATTGATGACGGCGAAAGGCTCCTTGATGACATCGGCGGCCATCAGCACCGCGTGGGCCGTGCCCCAGGGCTTCTGACGCTCGGGATTCACCTCGTAACCTGCGGGAATCTTGTCCAGTTCCTGGGTCACGAAAACGAACTCCAGAGGGGTCCCGTCGAGGCATTTCACTCCGCTGTATTTCTGCTTGACGGTTTCTTCCATCTGGGCCTTGAAATACTCGCGGACGATATAAACGACTTTGCCGAAGCCGGCTGCAACTGCATCATAGATGGAATAGTCGATAATGGTCTCTCCGGAGGGGCCGAGGCCGTCCATCTGCTTGAGTCCTCCGTAACGGCTGCCCATTCCGGCGGCCAAAACAAGTAATGTAGGTTTCATCAGAATTAGTATTGATTATTTGTGCAAATTTAATTAATTTTGCCGACAAAGTAGCATAAAATGGGTAAAATCAAGGATATATGGAACGGGGAAAACCGTTCATTCGTTCGTTTCGCCGTAGTATCCACGGCCGCTTTCCTGGTGCTGGCCGGCTTCCTGCTGCCCAACAGCATCTGGCGCTGGGCCCGCTCACGAGCCGAAATCAGCCGCCAGCGCAGGCAGATAGAGATGTACAAGGAGGACATAGCGAGAATGGACGAACAGATTGACCTGCTTAAACTTGACAAGGATTCCCTCGAGCGCTTCGCACGTGAAAAATACGGTTTCGCCGCCCCGGGCGACGATGTATATCTGCTCAAATGAAGCGCAAGACTACCATAATGGGAATTGTCAACCTCACTGACAATTCTTTTTTTTCTGAAAGCCGCCACTTCGGCCCCGAGGCGATAGACGCTGTCCTCAGGATGTTCGAGGACGGGGCCGACATCGTGGACATAGGGGCCTGTTCCTCGCGTCCGGGGAGCTTTCCTGTAAGCCCGGAGGAGGAATGGCGGAGGCTGGATCCTGTGCTTCGCGGCCTTGAAGGCAAGCCCCTTTCCATAGACACCTTTCATGCCGAAGTGGTCAGGAAGGCTTACGACCTGCACGGCCCTTTCATAGTGAACGACATTTCTTCAGGAGAGGACGACCCGGATATGCTCCCCTCAGTCGGCAGGCTCGGCCTACGGTACATAGCCATGCACAAGAGGGGCACTCCCGCGACCATGTCCTCGCTGACAGACTATCCCGGCGGAGTAACATCCTGTGTGAAAGCATATTTCGAAGATTTTTCCATAAAGGCCGGGTGCCTCGGCATAAAGGACTGGATACTGGACCCGGGATTCGGCTTTGCAAAGACCGTGGAGCAGAACTGGGAACTGCTGTCCAACCTGCACAAACTGGAAAGCCTTGGCCGCCCCATACTTGCCGGCCTTTCCCGCAAGAGCATGATTTGGAAGCCTCTCGGCATCAGCCCCGAAGAGGCCCTCCCGGGCACGCAGATTGCCAATTTCGAGGCCCTCCGTCAGGGAGCCTCCATACTCAGGGTACACGACGTGAAGGAAGCCGCACAGACCGCAAGGCTTTTCGCCCTGTGGGAAGAAGAGTCAGGGACGGATGGTCCTGAATGCTGAGGCAAGGCTGTCCGTCAGGTGGATATAGGCTATGGTCTCCTTGCCCTTGAAGGGTCCCAGGCGGAGGACTGTGTCGGAAGATGAAAGGGAATCGGGACGCATATACGGAATTACTGCCTCCAGATCGGCCCAGGAAGAGCAGGGCTTACCGATGGACTGGGCAAACCTTATGCAATCCAGCACACGGCCTTCTCCGGCATTGTAGGCCGCAAGGGTGAAGCGGGCCAGTTCAGCACCGGAGGCATAGGGGGCGAACATATTCTGCAAACGCCTCAGGTAATTCACTCCGGCGGCTATGTTTTCCTCGGGGTCCAGGGCATCCTGCACGCCGTAACGCTTCGCCGTGGCGGGCATCATCTGCATGAGCCCGGCGGCTCCCCTTCTCGAATGTACTTCTATGTGAAACCTCGATTCCTGCCATAGCAGAGCCTCCAGCAGGTGCCAGTCCCAGCCAAGGGAAGAGGCATAGGCCATGACAAGGTCGTCGTATGGCCCGGCAAAGGGATACTGCCGGCCGGAAGCAGCCCTCCTGAAAGGCTCGTAGGAAGGCGAGAATTTTGCCACAAGTTCCTTGTAATCAGCCGTATAGGAGTATATCTTCAGCCAGCGGTTCACTACCCTCAGCATTTCCTCGTCCCGCACCACCCACACGGTGCTGTCGGCAAGCACATGGGAGACAAGGCCGGGGAGGGAGTCGCTGTAGGGGCGCACCACTATGGCCGCTTCTTCCGCTGACGAGAGCGAATCGGCGAGGGAAATGTCGGCCGTCCTGTGCTGGGTGGAAGCGAATTCCCTGAGCATCTGGTAGTTATATCCGACGGGATAGGAAAAGGAGCGGGGATTGTAGCATTCCAGGTCAATCAGGCAGCGAAGATGGTCCCCTCCCATGTAGCGTATGTCTCCGTCCTTGAACGTAGAAACGGCCGGCAGCACGAAAAGCACCGCCACCGCAATCATAGCCTTGAACCATCCGGAATGCATCTTTACCTCCTAAGAGAGCCCATACCTCCGCCTCGGCCTGCACCGCCGCCTCCACCGAGGCCGGAGCCTGCGCGTCCGCTGACGCTGGAGTTCTTGTGAGGCTGGATATAGAAGGGCCAGTAGATTCCCACCTTGACAGCCCTCTGAGGCATTATGTATCCGTCTGCGCTGAAATAGTCGGCCGAAGTCATGGGCCAGCCCATGCCGGCGTTGAGCAGCTTGACGAATATGCAGGCCCTCTTCCACTGCACGTTGACGAACACGTCGAACACCAGGCCGTTGCTGTATTTCTCGTCGCTCTGGTTGTGGAACACGCCGAGTTCGGGGTCGTAGCCGGGAGCGTACCAGGGCACGGTGTAAAGCCCGTTCACGCCAATCTGCATGTTCATTACCTTCGCTATTGTGAACTGTATGAACCACTTGAGGTTAAGGGCCGCCGGAGGCAGCGGCAGGACCTGCTGGTTGGTGGAGAACTGTCCGAGTATTCGGTTGTCCAGATGCACTATTCCGAAACGGAATTCCTTGCGTATGGAAGCCTTGAAAACGTTGACCACCGAGGGGTGCTGGAAAGGCATGGCATCGTCCCCGAAGAATATGTTGTTTCCGAGCAGGGCATAACCGGCCTCCACGTCGAGGTTCCACCGGGGAATGTCAAGCTTGCCTTCCACCCTCGTCACCGAAATCTTGCCGAAATCGTTGTTCCACTTGAGGTGGTTGGAGTAGAAATTCCGGACAAAGTAGTCAGGCTCGTCGAGGGTGGTCTCGAAATGGGCCGAAAGGGTCACGGGACTCTTCCTGTAACGGCGGAAAGGATAGAAACTATAGGATGCGTCCGCCTTTATGCCGAAGTCGTTGATTTCCTGGCCGAGGAAGGTATAATATCCGCTGGCATCCCATAGGAAACGCCCCAGCTGGCCTCCTGCTCCGGCATAGAGATAGAGCGAATTCCACACGGTGTTCTTTTTCTTTGACAGGTAGCTCTCGGGGGAGAACATGTAGAAATTCAGAAGCCTGTCCCCTATTCCGACATTGAGGCGCGATACCACGGCGTCGGCGCTCCAGGGCTGGAGCTTCAGGAAAATCTTGTTCTCCAGCTTCATCACCCTCAGAGAGTCCATGGACATGGAGGGGTTGATGTAGTACTTGTCGTTCCAGAACTCGTTGAATCTCAGGAGCTCGGCAGAGGAAGTCGGAGTTGCGTCCGTATATGTCTTGCTATAGACGGAGAATTCGCTGTTGTGCCCTATGAAGGCCGTAGTGACATCGGTGTCGAGGGTGTCCGCAAGGGCCTTGGCCTCCTCGCGCTTTTTCTCCCTTCCGGCGAGGTATTCCTCCATCTTCACGATGGACAGGCTGTCGCCCGTGGCCATCACGCTGTCCCTGTAGACCTTGTCCGCGCGTTTTTCCCTGAAATAGTCGAACTGCTTGAGGAAGGTGAACGGTATCCTCAGGGTCTGGTCCAGGAAGAAGGTGTTCTTGCGCACCGTATTGGCCGCCTTGCTGAGATTGACCGCTATTTCCCTGGAACCCACGGTAGTATCCCTTATCCAGAAGGTGTCGTAAACACCTCCGTTTTCGCTCTTTACCACCTTGTTGTGTATATATCCTGCGCTGGCGGCATATTTCTCGCCCAGCCAGTTGGCCGCGGCCACGGCAGTGCGGTTGTCCGTATCCTCGCGTATCAGCAGGCCGTTGCCGCCGAAGCGGTCATATTCGAGCATGATGTTGAGCTGCGGGAGAATGTTCTGGGTGGTCATTATGTGAACGTTGCCCTCCTCTTCCTGCGTGTTGGCGAAGAGGGTGCCCCAGTAGGCCAGTTCGGTGTAGGGAGTCTTGGTGTTGTACTTTGGCAGGGTGGAAGGCGAATATGTCCAGCCCTCGTAAGGGGCGAAGAAAGACACCCCTTCGACACTCTGGCGCTTGAACCAGTCGAAATGCTGCACCGGCGAGCCCGAGATGCCCAGGTAGCTGGACATCACATCCCTGCGCATGAAAGGATAGTCGTTGAACCAATAGTTGTAATTGGTATCTATGTCACTGTATTTCAGCTCATTGAAGAGAGGTTCCGTGTTCCATCTGAATATGCGCTTGTAGAACATGGAATCCGGGACTGCGTAGGTGGACAGGATACGCGGCGTGTTCTCCCTGATGCTGTCCCTTATGGCCTGGAGGCTGTCCTTCACCCTGTAGATGCTGTCGGCCCTGCGGACCTCGCGCTTCATTTTCTGCTCGTAGTCATAGCGCTTGCGCTCATCCTTGCTGAGGGAATTGTACCACTCCTCGAAGCGTTTCTTGGCCAGGATGGCGGAGTCTGCGAAGTAGATGGAATCCAGCTTGGGCCAGTCCAGGGAATCGCCTGCGGCACGAAGCGAATCCCTCACCTGCACATGGGTCAGGGAGTCCACCAGGGCCACGTAGTACTTGTAGCGGAAGGGGTCCGTGTCCTTGAGGGAATCGGGCGGGAAAATGGTGTCGCGGGCAGTCAGCACGGGAAGGGTGTCCTCCAATGCCAGGCTGTCCTCGACCCCCTCCAGGGAATCCGCCTCGGCCTTGAAGCCCTCCGCACGGAACTTGGTGAAGACTTTCTCGTTGGTGTATATGACAGTGTCGGCCTGCGGATGGAAAGCGGAAAGCGATTCAAGGACATCGCCGTTCCTGGCGATATCCATACCAAAAGTCTGGACAGCGGCAACAGCCACTGCCAGAACCGGGAACCAAACCCTTTCTATCTTTCCCCGCATCTGTCCTTCGCCCCGGGGAAGCCTACTTGAGGATTACCTTCGCACCTACTTCCTCGAGTTCGGCCTTCATCTTTGCGGCCTTCTCTGCATCGAGGGACTCGGTAAGGACGACGGGAGACTTCTCAGCGGAATCCACGAGGTCCTTTGCAGCACGCAGGTCGAGGTCCAGATAAGTACGGACTATCTTGATGACCTTCACCTTGTTGGGACCGACGGTCTTGAGCGTTACGCTGACCGTTTCACCGTCCTGTGCAAATACGGTTTCATTGCCGCCGGCATAGTAAGAGGCGGCGTTTGCGCTGTGGAAAGCGAGTCCGAGCATAAGGCTTGCCAGGACTGCGATAGCATATTTAACTGCGCTTTTCATGATGATATGTGTATTAAGTTGTCTTTCTTGTTGGCCAAACTGCAATTCCCTTGCCAAAGGCTCAGTCTATAGCAAAGGAGGATATTTCGTTGTTTATCCTCTCGAGTATTCCGAGCTTTACGGTACGCATTTCCTCGGAAATGTCAACCTTGAAATAATGGGGGTTTATAAGCCTTCGCTCGGAAGGGTCCAGGCGCGAGAGGGAATCCTTGAAGTATTCCTTCTTTTCGGGCAGGCTGTACCTCTGCCATACATCCTCGCCGTCCCTTAGCATTGGCTGCTGGAGGGCCTTCCAGGTGTAGCCGCCCTCGGTGAAGGTCTTGTACTTGTAGCGGTCCTGCTCGTCGTAGATGGTGAAGCTCTCCCCTGCCTCTATTCGGCGGGAGGTCCCGTCTCCGCGAAGGCAGGTGACATCTGCCTTGAACTTGCCCTCCTTGAGTATCCTGTAGGTAATCTGGAAGCCGGGATTGATGAGCTTTATGGTGTCCTCGGAGCGCTTCAGCACGGGCTCGTCACCAATCTGGACCAGTTTATATACGTTGCCAAAGCAGGGGGCCGCCTTGCTGGTGGCGATTGCATCGCCCACGCCGTAGGAATCTATCTTCGCGCCCTGGCGCTCCAGGTCCGTAATCAGATATTCGTCCAAAGAATTGGTAGCGAATATCTTGCAGTTCTTCATGCCATGGGCGTCGAGTATGTCGCGGACCTTCACGGAGAGGTAGGCAAGGTCGCCGCTGTCCAGGCGTATGCCGTATCCGTAGGGATAGCTGTCGTCTATGCCGCACTCGCGGAAGGCGCGTATCGCGTTGAGCACTCCGCACTTGAGGGTGTCGTAGGTGTCGATTAGAAGTATGAGGTTCTCCCCCCTGTGGGTGGCGATATAGTCGCAGAAGGCCTTGTGCTCGCCCTCGACGGAACTGCCGTAGGAGGTCACGAAACTATGGGCCATGGTGCCCGTGGAAGGGACTCCGTTCATCACGCCTGTGAGAATGTTGGATGAACTGGCGCATCCGGCTATCTGGGCGGCTTTCGCCCCATAGACCGCCGCCCAGGGACCGTGGGCCCTGCGGGAGCCGAATTCGCTGACGGGACGGTCGGTAGCCCTGCACACGCGGGAAGCCTTGGTGGCTACGGCCATCTGGTGGTTCATTATGCAGAGCATGGGGGTCTCCAGCACCTGCGCTTCGACAAGAGGGCCTTCGACAATTACCACGGGCTGGTTGGGAAAGGCTATTTCGCCCTCTCTCATAGCATATATGCTGCCGGTGAACTTCATGGTGGAGAGGTACTTGCGGAATGGAGCATAGTCTTCGCCGGGAATGAAGCGCTCGAAGAATCCTTCGGGAGCCTTGCCCAGGTTCCTGACCATTTCCAGCACCTCGTCGGTACCGCTGACCACGGCCCAGTTGTTGTTTTCGGGGGCCTTGCGGTAGAAGAGGTTGAATATGGCTTTCTGCGAGGTCCTGCCGGTCTCGAAGAAGGATTTGCCCATCGTATATTGGTACTTGTCGGAGCAGTATGCGTTATTGAGTTCCATCTGTGTCTATAAACAAACTTTCAAAGTTACTATAAAATATGCGGATTTGCAAAATTGCTATTGTGCCCGGACTGTCTTGGAAGGGTCTATGCGGGCTATGAAGAGGCATGGAATCAGCAGCAACAGCATGATTACGACCCAGGAAACGGCATCAGCCGCCAGCACGCTTGCGATATCTATCTTGACCGGCACGAAGGAGAGCATGTAGTTCTCGGGGTCGAGCCTGAGGACATGGGTGCTGTCCTGGACAAGGCAGAGCAGAATGGCAAGGACATTGCCTATGGCCATGCCCTTGAGCACCTGGCGGGAGGATACCCTGAGGAATACCGAGGAGAGCGACCTGTCAGTCATGCCGAGGGACTTGAGAATGCCTATCTTGGAGGTACTGCGGAACAGCAGTATCAACAGGCCGGAAATCATGTTGAAGCCGGCCACTATAGTCATGAGTACCAGGAGGATAAGCACATTGGTGTCCACTATGTCCAGCCAGGCCCATATCCTGTCGTAGCGCCTTCGCGAGGAAGTGACCACGGGCAGGACATCGTCGCCCTCGGCGAACGCTCCGGCAATGGTGCCTATCTCGCCCGCCTTGTCTTCGCTCATGTCCCTGACGGACGGGGTCAGCCTGACTTCCACGGAGGACACCTGGGAGCCGGTCCAGCCGAGCACCCTTCTCATGTCGTCCAGCCCGGCATATACCACCATGGCGCTTTCGCCCATGAGGACGGTCTTGCGAAGGTCGTCGCTGCGCCCACGGCCATAGACTTCGGCTACGGTGAAGTTCCTGACCTTCACCCTGTCTCCCGTAAAATATGCGGTGAGGCGGTCTCCCTGCTCCACCCCGAGTTTGTCGGACAGGGTGGCTGGAATGGCAATGCGCAGGCTGTCATAGCCTTCGACCCCCTTGAAGATGGCTCCGCATATATCGTCTCCGCTGCGGGCTATGCCTGCCGCCGCCACGACGGGGGTAAGGGAGCCCACTCCGCGCACTCCCCTGACCATGTCCATGTAGGGGGCCTGCATGTCCAGGGGCTCGGGACTGGAGGAATAGCCCTGGCCCGGCATATCCAGGATTACGTCGCCTGTCAGGGACGATATCGCGTCCCGCAATTCCTCACGGTAGCCGGAGGATACCGCCACCGCAAGTATCATAACAAGATAGGAGACAGCGATGGATATTTGCACCGCTGTCCCTCCGAAACGGATTTTCTTGCTTATGAATGAGGAAGTTACCAAATATGGACCCTTTCCTCTTCAGGACGGTACATGGGCTCGTCTGCGCCTATGCCCCAGTCCTCGAAGAACTTGGCGAAATTGCGCACCGAGACGTTGACCCTGTTCTCTGCCAGGGAGTGTTCGTCCAGTTTGGTAAGACGGGCCTTTTCCTCATCGGTAGAGTTCTGGGCCCAGATTGCACCATAAGACAGCCAGAAGCGCTGACCGGGGGTAAAGCCGTCGATTTCGCCCTGGGGATGCTCCTTCAGGGCATTCTCCATTGCGGTGTAGGCTATGCTGATTCCGCCGTGGTCGCCTATGTTTTCGCCGAGGGTGAGATGGCCGTTGGCGTGGACTCCGGGCAGAATTTCAATCTCATCGAACTGCGCTGCAAGTACTTCGGCCTTGGCCCTGAACTTCTCGTCGTCTTCCTTGGTCCACCAGTTCTGCATGTTGCCCTTGGCATCGAAGAGGCGGCCCTGGTCGTCAAAGCCGTGGGACATTTCGTGACCGATTACGACTCCGATTCCGCCGTAGTTCACAGGATCGTCCGCATCGGGATTGAAGAAAGGAGGCTGAAGTATGGCGGCGGGGAAGCAAATCTCGTTGGTGGTGGGATTGTAATATGCGTTCACCGTCTGGGGGGTCATGCCCCATTCGGTCTTGTCCGTGGGCTTTCCGAGCTTGGACATATTGTCGGCTACATACCAGCGGCTTGCAGCCTGGAGGTTGTCGAAATAGCTGTTTTCGGGGCTGATTTCAAGGCTGCTGTAGTCCTTCCATTTGTCGGGATAGCCTATCTTCACGGTGAAATTATCCAGTTTCTCATGAGCCTTGACCTTGGTGCTGTCGCCCATCCAGTCGAGGGTCTCGATGTGCTGGCCGAGGGCAGTGCGCAGATTCTCCACCAGTGTGACCATCTTGCGCTTGGAAGACTCGGGGAAGTACTTTTCGACATACATCTTGCCCACAGCCTCTCCAAGAATGGTGTTGGGCACCTGCATGGCCCTCTTCCAGCGGGGCTTTTGCTCCTGTATGCCCGACATCTGCTTGGAATAGAAGTCGAAGTGGGCATCGTAGAATTCGTCGCTGAGGGCTCCGCAGCCTTCGGAGACGACATGCGCTGCCACATAGTCCTTCAGGACATCGAGGCTCGTGCCTTCAATATATGCGGACAGGGCTTCGAAGAAGGAAGGTTCGCAGAGTATGACCTTCTCCTGGGCGGGAATGCCCCTTTCCTCGAAGTATGCATCCAGATGCAGTCCGGGATAGGCGCTTATGAGTTCCGCGCTGCTGAAGGGGTTGTAGAGCTGGGTGTAATCCCTCTCCCTTACGCTGTCCCAAGAGTTTTCGGCGAGAACGTCCTCAACCGCCAGGGCATTGTCCGCAACCTGCGAGGGATTCTCTAAACCGGCAAGGCCGGAAATCCTGTCGAGGTACTTGCGGTAGCCTTCCTTGAGGGCGGCATTGGCAGCATCCACATAGTAGTCCCGGTCGCCTATTCCAAGGCCTCCCTGGCCGATATAAAGAATCTGGTTCTCACTGTCTGCGAGGTCGGACATCACATAAGCGCCGAAGAAGGAGCCTATACTCTCGTTGTGGAGGCGGGCCACCATACGCACGAAGCCTTCCTTGTCGGAGGGGGCGTACACCATGTCGAGATACTTCTTCAGAGGAGCTGCACCTTCGGCATTAAGTTTCACTGAATCAAGACCTTGCGTATAGAGAAGGACTATCTTTCCGTCAGTCGAGCCGGGCCTTGTCTTCATGTTGGTCATCTGGGCGAAAAGATCGTTGAGCCTCTCAACATTGTTTTCCCGCAACTGGTCGAAGCTGCCGAAGCGGGCATATTCCGCTCCGAGGGGGTGGCTGTCCTGCCATCCTCCCGTAGAATAACGGTAGAAATCCTGACCCGGGGTAACCTGCGTGTCAAGGTTGGCCAGGTCAATTGCCGAAACCTTCTCTCCGCCCGAACATGCGGCGAGCATCATTGCCGATGTAAAAATCATAATTGCTTGTTTCATATATTGTGTTATTGTTTTCCCAAACTGCGAAGTTACGAATTTTTTCGCTGAAATCTTTGCATTTGTCAGAAATAGTTCCGACCTTGGACACATGTTGAATGATTCGTTATGAAAAAGACCATACTTCTGCTGATATGTTCCTTCCTGATGGCGGCCGCCGGACTTACCGCCGGGGCTCAGGAATATGAAATACTGTCATTCACGGATACACTCGAAGTTCCTGATGTATCTGCAAGGTATATTTATGTCCGATACGTGGAATGGCTGGAGAATAATTACAAGGAATTCGGTCTGTCGTCCAGCCCCAAGATGCCTTCCGAAAGTGACGGGGCTTTCCGGTGTTCAAATTACGGTTCCATGCGTGCCGATTTCCGGTTCAGACTGATTCCAAGACACCCTCTCGTCAATTTCGACATATACATATTATGCGAGGATGGCAGTCTGCGGGTAGGCCTGACGAAAATCGTCTGGGTGTTCAATGCCGGAATAGGACCGCTCTGCGGCGAGAATGGCAAACTTTACTTTGACTTGTATTCCAGACGCGACTATAAGTTCGGGATGAAGATCGTGAAGGCCGTCAGCGAATACTTTGACCGGATGTGCGAATCCATGGAGGAAGGCCTCGCCCGGCCGTCAAAGTTTGAACCCTCTTTTCTTAAGGAGTCCAAGTAACCTTCAAGTCCTTTCTAGAATTGGAAAGAAAAACAACAAAGTTTCAGCATTATGAAAAAGGCAATAATAACCATACTCCTTGCGGTCGTATCGATTTCAGCGGTTGCCCAGAACTATTCCAGGAGCGCAGAATTCGAAGTTCCTTTGGCCCCCGACATTTTGGAAGCACGCCTGATGTCAGCCATCGATTACATTAATACCGGCAAGGATGTCTTTTATCCAGATGTCCTGGACTGGAAGCCATCTTTTATTGACGGCAGCATCCATGACCTGGTTCTCCCTATAAAAAGACGGAGCGTCAGGTTCGAAAATATAAAATACACTACCAGCATCACCGCCAGATACCCCAAAGGGGGAACCCCGGTTCTTGTAATAAACATGTTTGCAGTTTATCCGGGCCACTTCAAATGGTATAAATTTCCAACTTTTGAGTCTTGCACGATTCTTCCTGAACACCCCGAGAAACTATATAGGGGGAAGAAAGCGCAAGCCCTACAGGCGCTGGTCGCATATATGGACAAGCAATTCAAGCGGGACTGCGATATTATTCTCCGCTCTCTGGAATTTGAGTCCGACATGGAATTGGAGTAACCTTCAAGTCCTTTCAAGAATTGGAAAGAAAAACAACAAAGTTTCAGCAATAATCGAGACAGAGTTCAGCAACGAAGAGGTCAAGATACTAAAGGAGGCACTATGCGACCTTGCCAATTGCCTTCGCACAACTGCCGAGAGACTATAGACTCCGCAAGAGCTCATAACTCTTCTTTTGACACCAGGCCGGCAGCGGAGACCGGCCACCGGCCCCGGAGCAATCCGGGGCTTTTTTTTGTCCTTTGCCGGGCAGGGCTGCGGATGTATCTTTGCCCTATGACAATAAGACTCGGCGACATCGCAAGCATCCGGACCGGAAAGCAATTGCCTACAGAGGGCAGAGAGAGGGGCAAATCCGTGAGTGGATGATAGAGCAAGGATACATCCGCGCCCAGTTTGAATTTTCCAAGCTGGTATCAAGCATCCTTCTCCACCTTGCTGCTCTCGTAAAAGTAGACACGGAGGGGTAGAAAAAGATTGAATGTTGTATCTTTGTAGTTGAGTCCAAGTTGTTGGGCCTGGAGGGAGGGGCGGAGCCCCGACCGGAGGGCCCAACAACCGGCGCGGCCCCGGAGAG
>JAFVCK010000060.1 GCA_017479265.1 Bacteroidales bacterium
AACTTCTCCCGCAGTTCTTCGATTGTGCCGAACTTCTCCACAACCTTCGTCGTGCTCTTTCCATCATCCGTGCGGTACCCCTTGATGGCATAGAGGTATGTAAAGCGACCGCTTTGCTTGACAACAAGTCTCATATCTGTAATATATACCTTTATATACCACAAATATAAAAATAATATTTGACAAAAAAAAGCCCCCACAGGGACTTCTAACAAAAAAATCGAAAATTATGCTGTCAAACTACCGAGGCATAGGACTCACCTGCGACCCGGTCAGAAAAATCAAGAAAATAGATGGAATGAAAATATAATTCCTATATTTGCAAAAAAAGGCAGGTTATGATTAGAAGAATTATAGCGGCCGCCTTCGCAGCATTAGCTCTCGCGGCCTGCTCCGAATCTCCGGAATACACCCCTCTCGAGGAGGCCGTCCTAAGCCATATCAAGGCCCGGGTGGGGCCGGAGGCCACGTTTAAGGTCACCAAGATAGTGAAGGCGGATTCCCTCACCACGGGCCAGTTGTACGAGCAGAGAATCAAGGCCTTCAAGGTCAAGAAGGACCAGGATACCAAGTACTACGAAAAGTACAAGGCCAAGAAGATGGAGGCTAATGCCGAAAAGCACAAGAAAGGCATGGAGAAGGACGCTCTGATACTCAAGGGCCTTGAGGAAATGCGCCCCGCCATTGAAGCAAAGTCCTCTGAGATAGTTTGTTATGACTACACCGTCTCGGGCAGCGCCGAGGACAAGGACGTAGTCACGGTATTCGAAGATTTCTGGGTGGCCATAAGCCCCGAGGGAGAAGTGCTCAGCACGAACCACACCCGGCGCGGCCTGCACAAGGGCTTCGGCAAGTTCCTCGACGGATACATAGGTCTTCTTGCCACTGCCGGAGACCTGGATGACGAGTAGCATGGAGGTGGTCAGGATTATACTGCCGGCCCTTTTCTTCTGCCTTGCCCCCGCCGGAGTGCTGTGGCTTTGCAGGAAGGTCCGCTGGATAGGCAAGATAGGTCCTATCCTCATGCTTTACTTCATCGGCGCGATAATAGCCAACATTGGCGTACTGCCATCCGGAGATTCCACCCTGAAGGTGCAGAACGCCCTGTCCAACAGCATGGTGCCTCTTGCCATACCGCTCATGCTGTTCTCCTTTACCTACCGCAAGGGCGAGACCCGCGACACCCTGATAGCCATGGTGACGGGACTTCTGGCGGTGGTCATCGCCGTGGTGGCGGGATATCCAATATTCTCCTCCCATATCGGCGACGCTCCCAAGGTAGCCGGGCTCTATACCGCCTGCCTGACAGGCGGCACGGTCAACATGGCCGCCGTTTCCAAGATGCTGGACGTGGACGGAGGGCAGTACGCCCTTCTGAACACCTACGACATGATGGTGTCCTTCACCTACCTGGTGTTTATAATGGCCATTGGCATAAGGCTCGCCCGCAAGGTGCTGCCTGTCAAGACCTTGGACAACAACGAGGCCGCCATACAGGCAGAACTGGACAAGGCCGGGGCCAATCCCTACAAGGGCATTTTCAGCAAGGAAGGCCTGCGCGACGTGCTGCTCCTTCTGGGCGTGACCATAGTCATAATAGCCATTTCCGCAGGCATAGGAGCCGGACTGTCCGCCCTCATTCCGGGTACCTTCATGATGTTCTTCATCCTCGCGATTACCACCCTCGGAATAGCGGCATCCTTCAACAAGAAGATTCATTCCCTGAAGTACGGCTACGAAATGGGAATGTATTTCATATACATTTTCAGCATCGTGGTGGCTTCCATGGCCGATGTGCGCAAACTGGATTTCAGCGGAGCGCTCTATACCATAGGCTTCCTGGCCTTCGTGGAGGTCGTGTCGCTTACCCTGCAGCTGCTCAGCGCCAGGTTCTTCAAGGTGGATGCCGACACTGCCGTCATAGCCTCCGTGACCTATATCAATTCACCTCCTTTCGTGCCTATGATTGCCGCTTCGATGAAGAACAGCCGTGTTCTGATGCCCGGCCTTAGCATAGGCATAATAGGCTATGCAGCAGGCAATTACCTCGGCGTGCTGCTCGCTACTCTGCTGGGATGAGCAATATCTGGGACAAAGACAGGCTCTACGATTTCCTGCTGCCATACATCAACAGGAGTTTCCGCCGTGCCTACCGCAAGGTGGAGTATCACGGGCTTGAGAACATCCCCACGGACGGAGCCGTCATCTTCGCGCCCAACCATGCCAACACCTTGATGGACGCACTCGCCGTGCTCTCCATTGAAAACAGGAAAATGGTGTTCGTCGCAAGGGCTGACATATTCCGCAAGAAGCTGGCAGCCAAGGCCTTGGCCTTTCTCAAGATAATGCCTATCTACAGGCAGCGCGACGGCCTGGACACAATCAAGATGAACGAGGCCATATTCCTTAAATGCGAAGAGACCCTCTCCCACGGCGTTCCTTTCTGCATATTGCCAGAGGGGACGCACAGGACCATGCACAGCCTGCTGCCCCTGCACAAGGGCATAGCCCGCATAGCACTCGGGACTGTCTCTCGGGGGACCAAGGTGTACATAGTGCCAACGGGTCTGGAATATGAGGATTATTTCCGCTACCGCTCAAGGCTGCTTGTGAACGTAGGGCGGCCTATCTGCATCCAATCTTCCAACCAGAAAGACAAGGAAGAACTCATTTCGGAGATTATGGCGGAACTCACCACCAGAATGAAGGAAACGATAATCTATATACCTGACAATGAGGACTATGCGAAGACATGGGACCTTGCTTGCAGGATGTACGGGAGCGCACCTTCAAAGCCCCGGACCCTTTTTGGCCGCCTTGAATTCATGCAGGATGCGGTGAGCAAAATCGCCTCCGGCAGCGTCGACGACGTTCCGCCTGCAAGGCCTTCCTCTTCCCCTGTCATAAAGGCCGCCCTGCTGACCGTCACCTTCCCGCTTTTCCTTGCAGCGGCGGTGGTGCTCTCCCCTTCCCTTCTGATTACTGCATATATCAAGAGGGGCCTTCGCGACAGGGCTTTCATCAACGCCATAAGGTTCGTCTGCTACACCCTTGTGAACCCGACGCTGCTCCTTATAGTCTGCGCCGCCCTTCTTGCTGTGCTCCCCTGGTGGCTCTGCCTTTTGATATATCTATTCTCTTTCGCCGCTCCCGCCATACTGCACGACTGGATCAATAAGAAGCTGTTTACAGAGGTACAGTCAATTTCAGGGTGACATTGCGTCCCATATTGGCTATGCCCATGTATTTGAGCCTGCTAAGATGCGGCATGTAAGCCTTGTCCGTAAGGTTTGAGCCAATCAGATACAGCGAAAAGCGGGTCTTTCCACGTATAACGACATCTGTCCCGGCAGACGCCCCAAGCAGAAGATATGAAGGAGTCGCGGTCTCAGTGCCTCCGGCTGCATAGAAGCGGTTCTGGGCCATGTTCCAGTCAAGGTTCATGGAAATGAAACTGTTGTTGAACAAGCGTCCGTCATGGGTGATTTCCCACTTAATCTCGGAGAAAAGCCTCGGCGCGGGAATCATGGGCAGGCAGTCGCCTCCCTTTTCCATAGCATACACGCAGGAGAATGCGCTGCTTAGGTGAAGCTGATGCACGGGATGCACGTCTATGCCTATTTCGCCGCCGCCAAGATGGGCAAGGCCGCTCTTGAAAACATATACCGGAAGCCCTTCGTCGGTGACATCCCCCCTGCGGGCGGAGAATATGTAATTGTCAACCCGGCTCAAGAAAAGGGCCGCCTGCAAGGAGACATATTTGGAGGTGAAATCCAGCCCTATGTCGCCCTGAAGGCTGTATTCGGGCTTAAGGTCCTTGTCTCCGACCTCATAGCGGAAGGTCCCTTCATGCTCTCCGTTGGAGCCCAGTTCGGCCAGGTTCGGGGCGCGGAATCCCCTTGCGACATTGGCCCTCAGCATGAAATGTTCCCCGAGCGGCCTGACCGCTCCGAGGCTGGCGCTGATTCCGGGAAAGCGGCGGGAGAAGTCTTCGAACCTGCCCTCGACGGGCAGGCTGTGGAGCCAGCGCATGTCCACCCTCAGTCCGCCGGAAAGGGTCCAAAGTCCTATCACCTTGGTGGCTGTCGCGAAGAGTCCCGCATCCACGAGGCCATAGGAAGGAATCAGGTATTCCTCGCCGAGGTTGTCGCTCTTCTGGGCCATTCCGCCAAGGCCGAAAGCCGTTTTCCAGCCGCCGTCAAAGGCGCTTTGGTAGCGGATGTCGTAGTTGAGCGTATTCAGTCTGAAGTCAAGGCCCGGCGCCTTGTCGCTTTCTTCGAACTCCTGCCGGCGGTTGTGCTGCCAGCCGAGAATCAGTTTGAGGTGTCCGGGACCGAGGTTCAAAGTATTGTCAGACACGAGTTTATAATGCCTCACCTGCTGGAAGGGAAGGGCGATGGAATATCCGAAATTATCCCCTTCTCCTTCTATCATTCCCGGGGTGAGATGGAAGTAGCTGAACCTTATCCTGCTGCTGCCCCATGAGCCGTTGCGGCCTGCCATGACTGAGGCCGAGCGTTCGCGGTAGCCGGAATTGGCCACGGAGGAGTTCAGGGAATTTCTGTAGGCGTGGGCATATTTGTCCGAGAACCTTCCGCCCCATATCCAGCCTCCCATATTGCCGTCAGTGGCAAGCGAATAGGCCAGCAGGCCGCTGTTGGTCTGATATTCTGTCGAGATTCTTCCTCCTATTTCTCCCGGGGCCCGCACAGGGTCAGGGTGAAAGATAAGCACTCCGGCAAGGGCATCCGAACCGTACATAAGCGAGGCGGGTCCTTTCAGTATTTCCACGGAATGGACCCCCGCACCGTCGATTTCTATGCCATGTTCGTCGCCCCACTGCTGGCCTTCCTGACGGACTCCGTCGCTGACCACCACGACGCGGTTGTAGCCCATTCCTCGGATTACCGGCTTGGATATGCCGCCGCCTGTGGTGATTTCACTTATGCCAGGTTCCGTCGCTATGGCGCTTATTATATTGCCTGCGCTGCGAGCCGCCAGGTCCACCGGCCTTATCACCGACACCGGCGAAGGCATTTCTTTTATCCTTGTTTCTCCGGCCAGTCCGGTGACAACTATCTCATTGAGTTGCAAATGTTTATAGAACACATCCAGAGAGTCGGGATGCTGCTGTTGCGCCTGCGCTGACACGCATATAAGCAGCAGCGACAACGCCATTGTTGTCTTTTTCATTCTATTCTGTTAAGGAAAAGGGCAAAAGGTGATACTGATAATAGAACTATGCCTGATAACAGAATGAAACTGGAGGGGCCCTTGGGGATGAATGGTGAATATAGCAGCTGACGGCATCCTCCGGCGCAAGGCAAGGGATGATGGAAAGGTCTGCGGAGAGAATATCCTCGCAGGGGCCCTCCGAGGCCACATATTGCTGGAGCAGCACCTTGCACAGAAGGCAGTCGTCGGTACCGGCGTTCTGGCCGAAATGCCCCGGACACTGCTCGCATTTATCATCCCCGACGGGCTCGCTGCCGTGATGGTGGAAGGGCACCAGAAACACTATCGGCAGGAATACCGACAGCATTATGAAAGCCGATATGAGACCTTTTCTGGACACCTCCACATTTTTCGTCCGGCAAATTTAGAAAAAAAATCAAAAACTTTTGACATTATCCTTGTTTTCGATAATGCTTTTTGCTAAGAAGCTCTCGACCGCCTGAGCGCCGAAAACACCCGCATGAAAGAGGAAATCGAGTCTTTGAGAGCTTTGCAAAAGGAATAATTTGTCGCATAATCGGCAAATCAGCAGCAAATTGTCGCGGCATTGTGCAAGTTTTTTGGCGAATTTATACTACTTTTGTCTGATTTATAAAACGGACAAGACTGTAAAAGAATTCATGTTATGAAAAGATTTGTCACCATTCTTCCCCTCGCGGCGGCCTTGCTCTGCATGGCGGCATGCAACTCCCACAAGGAGCAGGACCTTCTCCTGAATGAGCCACAGGGCACACATATAGTAGTCAACGAGGCTGCCAACTGGAATCGTTTCCGCCTGCCTGCATATATAGGCGACCTGTCCGCATATCCCGAGGACATGCAGACGGCCATAGACAAATTGTTCCCGGTAAGAGGCGAGATAAGCAGCGTCAAGGTCGCTTTCATCAGCCCTGCCGATGCAGGTTCACCCGCCCTTGCCGAAGCCGTTGAAAACGGGGCTTTCATAGTGTATCCCGGCGACATGGACGTGACTTCCATCGGAATCGCCCCCGTGATTGCCACTTTCGAGGGCGGGAGCAAGTATAAGCCTCTGTTCCACTGCCATAGCAGCTGGGGACTTGGAATCACCTACACCATGTGGGAAGAGCCGGAAGTGGAGCCTTTCGAAGACATCGAGCCCAGCATGAGCGAGTCACAGTGGATAGAATTGCAGAAGAAGTGCCTGACGCTCGGGGAGGAAAGCGGATATGTGATGTCCGACTATGACAACGAGCCGGATTTCAATCTCAATTACTACTATACCCGTCTGGATGCCTTCGTAACCTGGCTGGAAAAGACCTGCATGGAGCAGACCCTGACCAAGGCTACTTCCTACGAAGACTTGAAGGCCAACATTGAACAGGCAGGCCTGCCGCTGCACCAGAACTTCCCCTATTCACTGAACAAGACCATAGACAAGGGCACCTGGTGCGACCCCGACGTACTTTCCAAGAGCGGAAGCATAGACGTGGAGTTCAGGGTATTCCCCTGCTACATGCAGTCTTCCAACGGTGACAACGCCGGTGACTACTATTCTGTAGTATCTACCATCACCCCTCACAACGCCAGCATGTGGGGACCTTTCGTGGGCAGCCACGGCGGATGCCGCAATCGCGTATATGGATACTGGTTCAACACCATGGACGTTGAGACCAGCCTCGTGAACACGGACGGTTCCCCGATACCGGGCCTTTCATATTTCGATAGGCCGATTCCCGAGAACAAGAACAGTTCCAAGCAGTATTCCAACGGCCACAGCATCTCCGTAACCGGCTCTGTCAGCGGCGGTTATGGCGGCAAATCCGCAGGAGGCGTAATCAATGCCGGCCTGTCTGTCGGAGGCACCTGGACCAGTTCGACCAACTATACCCTCGAGACCATAGACTATTCCCTGGATTCATCCACGCCTTCGGTCAAGTACCATTATTGGAGCAACAATGTCAAGCTGACCGACGACTATGACAACTGGGACAAAATCAACAACGAGGACTTCCCCGCCCCGGTCCGTACCGAATTCTCCGCCCATACCATGTGGACCTGGCATATTCCCGGCTCAACGGTTGGAGACAATGATACCAAATCATTCAAGCTCAAGACCAAAGTTAAGCTCAGTTACAGTTCATGGTATCATTGGAGAGGTTCAGTGGAATACGACAGCAACCGGAAGGACTATGACATAGATTTTTCCGAATTCAGCTGGGAAATCAAGGCTCCCAACCGCATTCCCTGGGGATTCATCAACCTGCGCAATGCTTCGAGCAACGAAATGTCGCACGTAAGTTACTATGTATCAGGGCATGAGAACGAGGATCCCGTCGCTACTCTCACCTCTTCATACGGAAAGGGAGACGAGGCCCGCATCGCCCTTGCCGAGGGTACTTATTCAATCCGCTGGGATGTCATAAACGGCGATACACAGGAGAAACTCGGCTCCTATATCTACCGCAACGTCAAGGTGCATCAGGGGCGTAATGCAGAAGAGGCTACGATAAGCATTTCGTCCGTAGATGGAGAGCGGGAGGAATAACTCCCTCCCGCTTTCACCCTATATGGCCCATGCTATTTTGCAGGGTCTATATTGAGGATATTGTATTTCCTGACGGCCTCCGTCGCTGACCACCACGACGCGGTTATAGCCCATTCCTCGGATTACCGGCTTGGATATACCGCCGCCTGTGGTGATTTCACTTATGCCAGGTTCCGTCGCTATGGCGCTTATCAGGTTGCCTCCGGAGCGGGAGGCAAGGTCAGCGGGACGAATCACCGACACGGGTGCAGGCATTTCTTTTATTCTTGTTTCACCGGCTAGTCCGGTGACGACTATCTCATTGAGTTGCAAATGTTTATAGAACACATCCAGAGAGTCGGGATGCTGCTCCTGCGCCTGCGCTGACACGCATATAAGCAGCAGCGACAACGCCATCGGCAGGAATACCGGCAGCATTTTCAAATCCGAT
>JAFVCK010000061.1 GCA_017479265.1 Bacteroidales bacterium
ATTGCCCTTGAGGCCGACCGCAACCAGTATCAGGGAGGCTATGATCAGGGTCATCAGGGTCATTCCGCTGACAGGGTTGGAGCCCACGATGGCTATGGCGTTGGCCGCGACGGTGGTAAACAGGAAGGCTATGACGGCGACGATGACCACTCCAACGAGGGCCTGCCACACGTTATCGACGACACCTCCGAAGGCGAAGAATGCGAATATGGCCAGAAGCGCTATGGCTATGCCGAAAACTATGGTCTTCATCGGAAGGTCCTCATCCGTGCGCAGGGGCTTGGCATCGGCCGCACCGCCCTTACGGCGGAATTCGCCCACTGCCAGCGACGCTGCGGACTTGATGACTCCGAAGGACTTGACTATGCCGACGATGCCGGCCGTGGCTATACCTCCTATGCCTATATGGCGGGCGTATGTGCGAAAAATCTCATCAGGCGACATTTCTCCTATGGTCCTGGCGAGGCCCGTATTCATAAGGTCCACCACCTGACCGCCCCATATAAGGTTCATAAGCGGAATGACGACGAGCCATACCAGCAGGGAACCGCAGCATATAATGAAGGCATATTTGAGACCTATTATATATCCGAGGCCGAGGACGGCCGCGCCGGTATTGAGCTTCAGCACCACCTTGGCCTTGTCGGCTATGGTCTGGCCCAGGCCCATGACGGTGGTGGAAACGGTCTCGCTCCAGGCCCCGAAAGTGGCCACTACAAAATCATACAGACCGCCAATCAAGCCGCTGAGCACCAGCGTCTTGGCACTGCTTCCGCCATTCTCTCCGCTGACCAGCACCTGGGTGGTGGCGGTAGCCTCGGGGAAGGGATATTTCCCGTGCATTTCCTTGACGAAATACTTGCGGAAAGGTATCAGGAACAGTATTCCGAGCACTCCGCCGAGCAGGGAGGAAAGGAACATCTGCCAGAAATTCACCTCGACCCCGAGTATGTAAATGGCCGGAAGGGTGAATATCGCTCCTGCCACCACTGCCCCGGAGCAGCCTCCAATGGACTGTATTATCACATTCTGGCCGAGGCCGTCCTTTTTGCCGAGGGCCCCGGTAAGGCCCACGGCAATTATGGCTATAGGTATGGCCGCCTCGAACACCTGTCCGACCTTGAGGCCGAGGTAAGCAGCTGCGGCAGAGAAGATTACGACCATCAGTATGCCGATGGCGACGGAATACGGGGTCACCTCCTTGAAGGTGGACCCGGGGCTGAGCAAAGGCTCGTACTTCTCGCCCGGCTTGAGCTCGCGCTGGGCGTTTTCAGGAAGTTTTGCCATAGGCTACTTTATTACGCCAAGAGAACGTCCGACCTTGATGAAGGCTGCGATTGCCTTGTCCAGATGCTCGCGTTTGTGGGCTGCGGAGAGCTGTACGCGGATTCTGGCCTGTCCCTTCGGGACGACGGGATAATAGAATCCTGTGACGAATATGCCTTCCCGGGCCATGGCCGCGGCAAACTTCTGGGAGAGCGGAGCGTCATAGAGCATGACTGCGCAAATAGCTGACTGCGTGGGCTTTATGTCAAACCCGGCGGCTATCATCTTCTCGCGGAAATACTGCACGTTCTCCTGCTGGCGGTCATGCAGTTCGTTGCTTTCGGAGAGAATCTTGAACATCTCCAGTCCGCCGGCCACTATCATAGGGGGCAGGGAGTTGGAGAAGAGGTATGGACGGGAACGCTGGCGGAGCATGTCGATAATCTCCTTGCGGCCGGTGGTGAATCCGCCCACGGCACCGCCGAAGGCCTTTCCGAGCGTGCCGGTGAATATGTCTATGCGGCCATAGCAGTCAAACTGCTCGGCAACTCCGCGGCCCGTGGCTCCGACGACTCCTGCGCTATGGCTTTCGTCCACCATCACGAGGGCATCGTATTTTTCGGCGAGGTTGCAAATCTTGTCCATGGGAGCTACGTTGCCGTCCATCGAAAACACTCCGTCGGTGCAGATGATGCGGAACCTCTGGGCCCGGGCCTCCTGGAGGCAGCGCTCGAGGTCTGCCATGTCGGCGTTGGCATAACGGTAACGAACTGCCTTGCAGAGCCTTACGCCGTCGATTATGGAGGCGTGGTTGAGCGAGTCGGAGATTATGGCATCCTCTGCGGTGAGCAGGGGCTCGAACACTCCGCCGTTGGCATCGAAGCAGGAGGCATAAAGTATGGTGTCCTCGGTCTTGAAGAAGTCGGAAATGGCTTTTTCAAGCTGCTTGTGCAGGTCCTGGGTGCCGCAGATAAAGCGGACCGAGGACATTCCGAAGCCGTGGGTGCGCATAGCCTCGGTGGCGGCGGCGACAAGACGGGGCGAGTCGGCCAGGCCAAGGTAGTTGTTGGCGCAGAAATTAAGGGCGGTGGAGCCGTCTTCGAGGACTATTTCGGCGCTCTGGGCCGAAACGATGTTGCGTTCATTCTTGTAAAGGCCGGCTTCCTTGATGGAGGCCAGTTCGTCTGCAAGGTGCTGTTTGAATTTACCGTACATATCTTTTCGTGTTTATCGTTCAATATTTCAGGGACTTTTATGCCCATACCCCACAAAGTTATCATTTTTCGGGCGGATTATCTAACGTTTTATAAGAAAAATTGTAAATTTGCATCGCATTTTGTTTTGTATATGAAAAACGTATTGGTCATAGGTTCGACCGGTCAAATCGGTTCAGAACTCACGATGAAGCTCCGCGGACTCTATCCGGAGGGTAATATAGTAGCAGGATATATCCAGGGCGCTGAGCCCAAGGGCATTCTCCTTGAGAGCGGCCCCAGCGCAGAGGCCGACGTGCGCAATGCGGCCATGCTCGGCGAGATTATCGACAAGTACAAGATTGACACTATATACAACCTTGCCGCCCTGCTGTCCGCCGTCGCCGAGCGTAAGCCCCTGCTGGCCTGGGACATACAGATGAACGGTCTGCTGAATATCCTCGAGCTCGCCCGCGAGAAGGGATGCGCCGTGTTCACCCCTTCGTCCATAGGTTCCTTCGGTCCCGAGACCCCTCATCAGGGCACTCCCCAGGATACCATACAGAGGCCCAGGTCCATGTACGGCGTGACCAAGGTCGCAACGGAGCTCCTCAGCGACTACTATTTCCATAAATACGGCACCGATACGCGCAGCGTCCGCTTCCCCGGACTCATTTCATACACTACCCTCCCCGGCGGCGGCACCACCGACTACGCCGTCGAGATATACTATGCGGCAGTCAAGGGAGAAGAGTTCGTATGTCCCATTGCAGCAGGTACTTACATGGACATGATGTATATGCCCGATGCCCTCAAGGCAGCCGTGGACATCATGGAGGCCGACCCTTCCCGCCTTAAGCACCGCAACTCCTTCAATGTCGCCTCGATGAGCTTCGAGCCCGAGCAGATCCGCGCCAAGATCAAGGAGCACATCCCCGGACTGCGCATGCGCTACGAAGTGGACCCCGTAAGGCAGGCCATAGCCAACTCCTGGCCCGACAGCATGGACGACAGCTGCGCCCGCGAGGAATGGGACTGGAAGCCCTCCTACGACATGGAGACCATGACAGTCGATATGATCGAGAACCTCCGCAAGAAGCTGCTGTAAAGTAGAATAATCGTTTTCTTGCCAAGCGGGGCTTTACGCCACAATTACGCTGTGCAGGTTATTGATGAAGCGGCTGACGTTCATCAGGTCAGAGCCGAATACCTGCTGCCACCGGAAGTCCACGAAGGGGCGCTCATTGACCATTGTGTTTCCGGTGATGTCACCATTCTCACAGACGTAGGAGATGATGGTGCCCAGGTATTCTTCTTGTTCGGGGTTGAGAACCGTATCGGTCAGGAACTTGCCGTACTGCAGCAGGGCTTTGTCCCTGTCGATGCCTACAATGGAACGGATGAATGCAGCCACTACATCGCCGCAAATCATCTTGCAACCGCGGACGTAGGCCTGGTATTCTTCCTTGGTGCCCAGGTCGCGCCAGCAGATGGTTTCCAGCTGGATAATGTCGGCATGGGTCAGCTGCTCCATGTTGATGAGTTTCCGGATGACCGGCAGGTTGCGGTTTTCCCGGAGGAAGTCAATCACACGCTGCTTATAAGTCACGACCAGAACCGGAGCATCTACGGGGCCAAGGTCTTCCACAATATCCTCGATGTTGAGGGTAAATGTACGGTGGTCATCGCCAAGGATAAACTGAACGAGGTCCCGGACCTCAAGGCGCACTTTTTCCAGATAATCCAGCGAGGCGCTCTCAAACACCTTGGGATCTGAGATTTCCTGCAGAAGATGCATCTTCCCAGCAACCTGAGGGATGGATGCCCTTTCAAGCAGGGCCGATGCAATCTGCGCCACCTTGATCCGGCTGCGGAGCGGCGCCTTCTGCGTCTCATCAACAAGGGCCAATTGCATATTGAGCATCAGCACATCAAAGCGGAGTGCTGCGGTGTCGTTTGTCTGCATGGGAAGCAGCGGCGAGGCCGCATTTTCAAGGTCTGCCCTGTCCACCTCGGAAACGTAGGCCCAGTTTTCTTCTTTCCGATATTTGTCTATGAGTTCCCAATGCCGGCGGACGCCAATCCGGGTGTCTTTGAGGCAAAGCACCTGCGTCCGGAGAACGGACTTCAATTCGTCGTGCAGTTTCTTCGGGAATTCCTCCTGCTGGTATGTCGCATGCTGGAGGGCGCAGGCTACGGCAAGGCGGAGGTTGAACAAACGGGCAGAAAGCGGAAGTGCCGGCAGCGGGTCAACGCCTGACTCCTCACCGAAGTACTCGATATTTCCACACCAGTCGATTAGCTGGAAGTTTATCTTGTGGAGCCCATCCCCAAGGAGGTTTTCGCACAGACGCGTGCCACGGCCGACCATCTGCCAGAACTTGATCTTGGAGCGGACCTTCTTGAAGAAGACCAGGTTCAGTACCTCGGGAACGTCGATGCCGGTGTCCAGCATATCCACGGATACGGCTATCTGCGGAAGTTTATCCGGAGAGGCAAAGCGGTCGATAAGATTCTGGGCGTATTTCACCTGGTTGTCGATGAGGGCGCAGAAGTCCTCACCCAGTTCCGGATAGAGGGCGTGGAAGCGCTCTACCACCAGCACGGCATGGTCATGATTGGCTGCAAAGAGGATGGTCTTGCCAAGCTTTTCTCCGGCATCGATACGGTAGCCGGTCTCCATCAGGTTACGGAGCACTTTGTCCACCGTGTCCTTATTGAAGATGTAGGAGAAGAGCTCGTTATTCGCCACATCCCGATGGTCAGCATCCAG
>JAFVCK010000062.1 GCA_017479265.1 Bacteroidales bacterium
CCTTCCCCCTTGATTAACAGCCCGCAGGGCAAAGATAACAGGGAAAGCGGTGTTCGAAGGGTATGCGCCTCAAAAATGGCAAGCCGTAATATGAAATGCTGGTTATTTTTGTTTCGGAGCCTCCGGCGACAGAAGGGGGTCACAGGGGGAAACCCTTCCCCCTTGATTAACAGCCCGCAGGGCAAAGATAACAGGGAAAGCGGTGTTCGAAGGGTATGCGCCTCAAAAATGGCAAGCCGTAATATGAAATGCCGGTTATTTTTGTTATCTTTGCCCTCTATGGTAAAGATTGCAGAAGATACTCCGATGATCAAACAGTATTTCGAGGTCAAAGCCCAGAACCCCGAAGCCATACTGCTGTACCGCGTCGGAGATTTCTACGAAACATACTCCGATGACGCCATCCTCGCCAGCCGTGTCCTCGGCCTCGTCCAGACCAAACGCTCCAACGGCGACAAAGGCGCCATCCCCATGGCCGGTTTCCCGCACCACGCCCTCGAAACCTACCTCCCCAAACTGATACGCGCCGGCTACAAAGTGGCCGTCTGCGACCAGCTCGAAGACCCCCGCCTGACCGGACGCAAGCTCGTCAAACGCGGTGTCACAGAATTGGTTACGCCCGGAATTGCGCTCGGCGAAGCCATGCTCGAGCAGAAAGAAAACAACTTCCTCGCCGGCGTATCCTTCGACAAGAACACCTGCGGAGTAGCCTTCCTGGATGTCTCCACCGGCAGCTTCAAGGTCAGCGAAGGCAGCCGCGAATATATCGCCACCCTCCTGAGTTCCATGCACCCCAAGGAAGTCCTGGTCACAAGAGGATGCGAAAAGGTGTTCCGCAGCATATTCGGCGACAACTGGTACATCTCCACCGTGGACGAATGGGCCTTCGTGTATGACTCCGCCATTGAACGCATACGCAAGCAACTGAAGGCCGACTCCCTAAAAGGATATGCCGTGGATGCCTATCCGCTGGGCCTTTGCGCCGCCGGAGCCCTGCTGGTATATCTGGAGCAGACCCACCACAGCGGCCTCGGCAACATCTGCTCGATATCCCGCATAGACGAAGGCCGCTTCGTCTGGATGGACCGCTTCACGGTGCGCAACCTGGAGATTTTCCAGAGCGCCGCCGGCAGCGACGGAGTGTCCCTCGTACAGGTGGTGGACAGATGCGTATCCCCCATGGGAGCCCGTCTGCTGCGCTCCTGGCTGGCTATGCCGAGCATAGACCTCAAGGAAATCGAAGCCAGGTACAACGTCGTAACCCATTTCCACGACAATCCCGCCGACCTGGATGCCATTCAGGACAATATCAGCGAAGTCGGCGACATGGAGAGAATAGTCTCCCGCGCCGCCGCAGGCAAGATTTCCCCCCGCGAAGTGCTGCAGCTCTCCCGTGGACTCGGCAGGACCGAGCCCATAAAGGCCATAGGCAAGGATAACGCCGATGTGCGCCGCCTGACTTCCAAGCTCAGCGGCAGCGCAGCGCTTCGAAAGAAAATAGATGCCACCATTCTGCCCGACACTGCCGCCGCCCTCGGAAAAGGTCCGGTAATCAACGCCGGCGTGAGCGAGGAGTTGGACCGCCTGCGCAAGATATCCTCAGGCGGCAAGGACTACCTCCTCGAAATGCAGCGCCGCGAAAGCGAACTGACCGGCATTCCCTCGCTGAAGATAGGCTACAACAACGTCTTCGGATACTACATCGAAATCCGCAACACCTACAAGGACAAGGTCCCCCCGGAGTGGATACGCAAGCAGACCCTTGTGAGTGCGGAAAGATATATAACACAGGAACTTAAGGACTACGAAGAGCAGATTCTCGGAGCCGAGGAGAAGATATATTCCCTGGAAGCCGGGATATATGCCGACCTGGTCGGGGAAATCCAGAGGAACATCCCTTCCATACAGTCCGACGCTGCCATAATAGCCCGCCTGGACGTACTCTCGGGCTTCGCCCGTCTGGCCATGGACAACAATTATTGCCGTCCGCAGCTCACCGAGGGCAGGGAACTCCAAATCAAGGCCGGAAGGCATCCGGTAATCGAGACCATGATGGCCCCCGGCGAAGAATATGTCCCCAACGACATTTCCATGGACTCCGCCTCGGACCAGATTATAATCCTGACAGGCCCCAACATGGCGGGTAAGTCGGCCCTCCTCAGACAGACCGCCCTTATCGTGCTGCTGGCCCAGACAGGGTCCTTCGTGCCGGCCGCGAGTGCGGTAATAGGCCGCACCGACAAGATTTTCACCCGCGTCGGAGCCACGGACAACATTTCCCGGGGCGAATCCACCTTCATGGTGGAAATGCTGGAGACTTCCATGATCCTGCACAACCTCTCGTCCCGCTCCCTGGTGCTTCTGGACGAAATCGGCCGCGGCACTTCCACCTACGACGGAATGTCCATAGCAAGGGCCATAGTGGAGTACATTCACGAATACGGGCAGGGGGCCAAGACCCTGTTCGCCACCCATTATCACGAACTTAACGACCTGGAGGAAATATACCCTAGGGTCAAGAACTTCCATATTGCGGTCAAGGAATCCGGCAAGCAGGTGATTTTCCTTCGCAAGATGGTCCCCGGAGGCACCGCGCACAGTTTCGGTATCCATGTGGCGAGGCTTGCCGGCATGCCCCGGCAGGTGCTCGACTCCGCCGAAGAGACCCTCAAGGCCCTCGAAGCCAAGGATGCCAATTACGGAGAGATACGCCGCTCCCGCACCGTTCCATCGGGCATACTGGAGAGCGACGGCAGCATACAGCTGTCCCTCTTCCAGCTCGACGACCCCACCCTTTCCTCCATACGCGACACCCTGAGCAAGGTGGATATGGACAACATGACACCCATGCAGGCCTTCGACCTGCTGCGCAACATGAAGAAAGAATTAAATATCACATGATTATGAAAAGAATCGCTTTGACACTCATGCTGCTTGCACTGGCAGCCGTGGCACTGGCCGCACCTAAGCAATACACCGTTCTCTCGCCCTCGGGGAAACTCTCCCTGGCGGTCACGGTAGGGGACGGAATCACCTACACCCTTTCCCACGGGCAGACCGTTCTGCTCCAGGATTCGGGCATAAGCATGACCTTCACCGACGGTACCGTTTTCGGCTCCGGCGACAAGGTCCGCAAGGTGGTGCGCAGGAGCGTTGACCAGACCCTCGTGCCCGTTGTGTACAAGAAAGCCGAAGTCAGGGACAATTTCAACGAAATGACCTTGAAATTCAAGAACTTCGACCTCATTTTCAGGGCTTATGACGCAGGTGTAGCCTACCGTTTCGCCTCCACCATGACGGGCGCTCGCGAGGTTAGGAAAGAGCAGGCCGATTTCGCATTCCCCGGCGACTGGACGGGCTATATTCCCTATGTCCGCGACTTCGACGACAAGGACTTCACCCGCCAATACTGGAATTCTTTCGAGAACATATATGTCCACTATCCTATATCGCAGTGGGACAAGCGCAGGCTCGCTTTCCTGCCCCTCGTAGTCGAGGAGCCCTCGGGCCTCAAGGTCTGTATCACCGAGTCAGACCTTGTGGATTATCCCGGAATGTATCTTTACAACGGTGACGGCGACAATGTCCTCACTTCCGACTATGCCCCCTATCCCAAGAAGGTGGACCAGGCCGGCCACAACATGCTGCAGGGCGTTGTCCGCAGCCGTGAGGACTATATAGCCAAGGTGGACGGTCCCACCTCCTTCCCTTGGAGGATAGCCGTTGTATCCGAGAGCGACAAGGAACTGACTGACAACGACTTGGTGTGGCTGCTCGGAGCCCCTTACGACCCTGCTGCCGACTACAGCTGGATTAAGCCCGGCAAGGTGGCATGGGACTGGTGGAACGACTGGAACCTGTACGGCGTGGACTTCAAGGCCGGCATCAACAACGACACTTACAAGTATTACATTGATTTCGCTTCCAAGTACGGTATCGAATACGTCATTCTGGACGAGGGCTGGGCTGTCAACCTGCAGGCCGACCTCATGCAGGTCATTCCCGAGATTGACCTTCCCATGCTTTCCAAATATGCGCAGGAGAGGGGAGTGGGCCTTGTCCTCTGGGCCGGCTACTGGGCCTTCAACCGCGACATGGAAGGTGTCTGCAAGCACTATAGCGAGATGGGCATAAAGGGCTTCAAGGTGGACTTCATGGACCGTGACGACCAGGAAATGGTCAGGTTCTACCGCCAGGCCGCCGAGACTGCCGCCAAGTATCATCTGTTCGTGGATTTCCACGGCGCTTTCAAGCCTTCGGGACTGCACAGGACATATCCCAACGTGCTCAACTACGAGGGCGTACACGGCCTTGAGCAGCTCAAGTGGGGCGTTTTCGACCCTGCCACCGGAGCCTTCGACCAGGTCAAGTACGAGACCATAATCCCCTTCATCCGTATGCTCGCCGGCCCCATGGACTACACCCAGGGCGCAATGCGCAACGGCTCCTTCGCTTCCTATCGCAGCGTCAACTCCGAGGGCATGAGCCAGGGCACCCGTTGCCGCCAGCTGGCAGAGTACGTGATTTTCGAGTCCCCCTTCAACATGCTCTGCGACTCTCCTTCCAACTATCTGCGTGAGCCCGAATGCACCCGCTTCATAGCCGACTGCCCCACCGTATGGGACGAGACCGTGGCCATAGACGGAAAAATCGGCGACTATGTTGCCATAGCACGCCGCAAGGGTGACAAGTGGTATGTGGGAGCCATTACTGACTGGAACGGCCGCGACATGGTCTTGGACCTTGGCGGAATACTCGGCGGCGGTTCATGGAAAATGGAAGTGTTCAAGGACGGCCTCAACGCCGACAAGGCGGCCCGCGACTTCAAGCATGAGACACTCGCCGTGCCTTCTGACGGCAGGGTGAACATACACATGGCTTCCGGCGGCGGCTGGACTGCGATTATAAGCAGAAACTAGTTTCCCCCTTTCTTAAGGAAGTTTATAAGGTCCTGTTTATCAGCTATCTGCGTTTTGAGAAGTTCGTTCATCTCGCGCAGATGGCTGATTTCATTTTTCAGGCGGGCTATCTCTTCGGTATATGTCTCATGCAGCCCCTCGTAGCGTTTCTGCCAGAGGTCGTGGTAGTCGCCCAACTTCTTGTTTTCCTCCGGACCCAGGGGCTCGTATCCCAGCACCAGTTTCTCTTTGGTGACTCCGAGCACTTCCGCCAGACGGTCCAGATGGGAATTCAGTATCCTGGTCCCACCTTTCTCCAGGCTGCGGTAGGTGTTGCGGTCGATTCCAAGCATGTCCGCCAGTTCGGCCTGGGTGATGCCTTTGCTCTCCCTTTCGCTGCTGATGTTAGATTTGATAGAACTGTCATCCATAAGTTGAAACGCTTGAATTGTGGATGCAAAAGTATTCTATAAGAACATTGTTTCATGCATTGAAATTCTGTGCAATGCGTTGAAAAAATTGTCATTTGTGTAAAAAAATCGTGCAAAAACAGTAAAATACGTAAAAACTTGGGACAATGCGCGAAAATACAACACATCCTCTCTTGCTTTGCATATAAGTTTGATGCATCTTTGCTGTCGAAAAACATTCATGCGATATGAAAACAGATGCCATGCACGCTTACGAAATCTTTGTCAGGATGATAGTCGAAGACAGGATTTATCTGGACCGCCGGGTCTCATTCCCTCTTATATGCCGGTGGATAGGTGCGGACCGGGACGAACTCGATGCCCTGGTGCGCGAGGAACTTGGTTTCAGCGGCCGCGCCCTTTTGCGCTATTACCGCGCCAGCGAGCCCCGGAGATTGATGTCAAAGTATGGGATATGAGGGTTTTTGGCCGATATTTCTATTTCTTTTTGGTAATGGTGGATTAATTTGCTATTTTTGCAAGGATATAGAAATATCGAAAGAATTTTAACAATTAATAACGCGTTATAATGAAATCTTACGAAACCAAAGATGTCCGCAACGTGGTTCTCCTCGGAAGCTCGAGGTCCGGAAAAACCACGCTGGCGGAGGCTATGCTCTTCGAAGGCAAGGTCATCGACCGCAGAGGTACCGTCGAGGGCAAGAACACAGTATCGGACAACACGGAGTTCGAACAGAACAACCAGAAGTCCGTCTATTCCACCCCTCTGTATGCAGAGTTCATGAACACCAAGATCAACTTCATCGACGCTCCCGGTTCAGACGACTTCGTGGGCGGTGCAGTATCGGCGTTCAAGGTGTGCGAATCCGGCGTTCTTCTGGTAAATGCGGCACAGGGTGTCGAGGTCGGCACTGAGATTTTCGCCCGCCACGCATCCAACTACAATGTTCCCCTTATCCTCGCAGTCAACCAGCTCGACCATGAGAAGGCCAACTGGGAAACCACCCGCGAGTCCATCAAGGAGGCATTCGGCAGCAAGCCCGTTTTCATTCAGTTCCCCGTCAATCCCGGTGCTGATTTCAACGGATTCGTCGATGTGCTGAAGATGAAGTTCTACCGCTTCAAGGATGCCAACGGCACCCGCGAGGAGCTTGACATTCCCGCCGAGTATGCAGACGAGGCCGAGGAACTCAGGCAGGAACTCATGGAGAAGGCCGCTGAAGGCGACGACGCTCTCATGGAGAAGTTCTTCGAGGAGCTGTCCCTGACCGACGAGGAAATCAACAAGGGTCTGGAGCTCGGTCTCCGCAAGGGTGAGCTCATGCCCGTGTTCTGCCTTTCTGCAAAGAACGACATCGGTGTCAAGAGACTCATGGAGTTCATCATCACCGGCACTCCTTCACCTCTGGATTCAGCCGCTAAGACCATCGAGGGCGGTGCAGTCAAGTGCAATGTCGCCGAGCCTCTCAGCATATTCATCTACAAGACCAGCGTAGAGCAGCACCTCGGTGAGGTTTCTTATTTCAAGGTGATGAGCGGCTGCCTCAAGGAAGGTGCCGACCTCGTCAACCCTGAGACCGGCAACGGCGAGCGTCTGTCCGCCATCTATGCGGTTGCAGGTGCCAAGAAGGAGAAGGTCGCCCAGATTAACGCCGGCGACATGGGTTGCGTCATGAAGCTCAAGGCCGGAAGGACCGATGTCACCCTGGCAGTGGCCGGTGTCGATGCCATCGAGCATATCGCATTCCCCGATCCCAAGTACCGTTGCGCCGTCAAGGCTACCGACAAGAACGATGAGGCCAAGGTCGGCGATGCCCTCAACAAGCTCGCAGCCCAGGATCCCACCGTTATCGTAGAATACTCCAAGGAGCTCCGCCAGACCATTCTCAGCGGCCAGGGAGAGCAGCATATCAACCTCGTCAAGTGGAGAATCAACAACGAGTTCAAGCTCGACATCGAGCTCTATGCTCCGAAGGTTCCCTACCGTGAGACCATCACCAAGGTTGCAACCGCACGTTACCGTCACAAGAAGCAGTCCGGCGGTGCCGGCCAGTTCGGTGAGGTCGCAATGCTCATCTGCCCTATCGTGGAAGGTGTCGAATTCTCCAACAAGTTCAAGATTGACGGCAAGGATACCGAACTCAAGGTCAAGAACCGTCAGGAATTCGAACTGGAGTGGGGCGGCAAGCTCGAGTTCATCAACTGCGTCGTAGGCGGCGCCATCGACGAAGGCTTCATGCCCGCCATCCTCAAGGGTATCAATGACAAGATGTCCGAGGGTCCTCTTACAGGTTCCTACGCACGTGACATCCGCGTATATATCTATGATGGTAAGATGCACCCCGTGGACTCCAAGGAAATCGCCTTCATCCTCGCTGCACGCAACGCCTTCAAGGAGGCCTTCCGCAATGCAGGACCGAAGATCATGGAGCCTATCTACGATGTTGACATCCTCACTCCTTCAGAGTACGTGGGACCTTGCATGTCCGACCTCAACGGCCGTCGCGGCATGATTATCAACCAGGACATGGACAAGGGCTTCACCGTGCTTCATGCAAGGGTTCCTCTCGCAGAGCTTTACAGGTACTCTACCACGCTGAGTTCCCTCTCCGCAGGTTCCGCTACCTTCACGATGCGCTTTGCAGAGTATCAGCCTGTGCCTGCTGATGTACAGACCAAGCTTCTGGCCGAGTACGCAGCCCAGGAAGAGGCCGAGGACTAATCCCTCAATCATTTCCGAAAGGCAGTTCCGGGTTCCGGTACTGCCTTTTGTTGTAAAAAGCAATGAAACAGGAACTTAGAAGCTGTTTTGAAATGGTTGTCGAAATTTTATATGAGCCATTTTTGAGCCAGCTTCAAATCCGAAGAGGGCGCGAAGCAGTGGCTTCGTAACCGATGAGGATGCAGAAGATGGCCGAAAAGGGCCATAGAAAATGAGAGCAATTATTTCAAAACAGCTTCTTAAGCCATATCTGAACGAAGGCCTCGTGGAGGCCGGCTGCGACGAGGCGGGGCGCGGACCTCTGGCCGGACCCGTGTATGCCGCCGCGGTGATTCTGCCCCCTGACTTCCGCCATCCCCTGCTGAACGATTCCAAGCAGATGAGCGCCAAGGCCCGGGAGCAGCTGCGCCCCATAATAGAAAAGGAAGCTATAGCCTGGGCGGTAGAGGCCGTAAGCGCGGAGGAAATTGACGAAATAAACATACTCGCGGCCTCCATCGCGGGCATGCAGAGGGCCGTGCGCAAACTCTCCGTCCGGCCGGACTTCCTGCTTATAGACGGCAACCGCTTCAAGCCCTTTGACGGCTATCCCTACAAGACCATAGTCCACGGCGACGCACTTTATGCATCCATTGCCGCGGCCTCCGTCCTGGCCAAGACTTACAGGGACGAGTTCATGATAAAGCTCGCCTCGGAGTATCCCGAGTATGGCTGGGAGCGCAACATGGGCTATCCCACTGCAGAACATATCGAGGCCATAAGGCTCTACGGCTATACCCCTTGGCATAGGCAGACTTTCCGGCCCAAGGCCCTCGAGCCGGGTCTTTTTGACTGAAACCCTTGAATTGTACGAGATAATTGGGTATATTTGCAGAAAAGGTTTTTATATGAAGAAAGTGTTTCTGACCATGGTAGCCGCCCTGACGCTGGCTGCTACCGCTCTTGCAGACGAAGGAATGTGGCTCCTGCCCTTCCTCAAGCAGTATAACGCAAAAGACATGAAGGCCCTGGGATGCAAGCTTTCCCCCAAGGACATTTATGATATCAACCATTCCTCCCTCAAGGATGCCATAGTGCAATTCGGAGGCGGTTGTACGGGCGAGATGATTTCCGACGAGGGACTGCTCGTCACCAACCACCACTGCGGCTATTCCAGCATCCAGAAGCTTTCTTCCTCCGAGCACAACTATCTGGAGGACGGTTTCTGGGCCATGACAAGGGCTGAGGAAATCCCTGTTCCCGGTCTTACCGTGACCTTCCTCGAGAGCATGACGGACGTGACGGCGGTGATGAACGCCGCTTACGAGGCCGCCCTTCCCGAGGGCGAGGAGGCTGCCGAGAACGCCCGCAACGCCGCTGGAGACAAGCTCGTTGAGGATGCCGAGGCAGCCGTTGAGGGAAGCAGCGCGGAGATTGCCAGCTTCTACAATGAGAATGTATATTATCTTATTGTCTATAAGGTATATAGGGATATCCGCTTTGTTGGCGCACCTCCCGCATCACTGGGCAAGTTCGGAGGCGAGACCGACAACTGGATGTGGCCCCGCCATACATGCGACTTCTCTATGTTCAGGGTTTATGCCGGTGCGGACAACCAGCCTGCGGAGTACAGCGATTCCAACCTGCCCTACCATCCCCGCAAGTCCCTGACCATTTCCCTCAAGGGAGTCAAGGAGCGCGATTTCTCCTTCATAATGGGCTATCCTGGACGCACCCAGCGCTTCCAGACAGCCGCCCAGCTGGAGAACATGATGGCGGGCTACGGCATTTCGGTCAAGGCCCGCACCGTGCGCCAGAAGGCTATGCTGGAAGGAATGGAGTCCGACCCCTCCATCCGTCTGAAATATGCCAACAAGTACGCTTCCTCGGCCAATGGCTGGAAGAAGTGGCAGGGCGAGCAGCTGGCCTTTGACAAGCTGGACATCATAGGCCGCGAGAAGGCCCGTGAAAAGGAGTTCATGGACTGGGTCGAGGGGGACCCCGTGCGTGTGCAGAAATACGGCGATGCCCTTGAGAGGATTACCGCTGCGACCGAGGCCTCGGCTCCTGCAAATGCCAAATATACCCTTATCGTAGAGTCTCTCTATAGCATAGGAACCAACTCTGTATTAGGTGCTTACAGCAGGGCTCTCCGCTCTGCCCTCCGTGAGAGCGCCGACACTGCCGCCGCAGTCGCAACGGCCAAGGAGGCCGCCAAGGCCCTTTTCAAGGACTGGGACACCCCCACCGAGAAGTCCATGGCCGAGGCCATGCTGGAATTCTACCGCGAGAATGCGGCCCAGGAGGATTATCTCGATGAAATAGGTGACTTTGCCAACATGGATTTCGGCGAGTATGTGGACTGGCTCTTCGACAACAGCCGGTTCGCCGACCCCGCCCGGCTGGATGAGATAGAGTATATGCCTCTTTCCGACCCTGCTGTGACCCTTTTCAACGCCATCGTGGGCAAGATAATGGGCTATTATCCCCAGCTCATGGGCTCCCAGGATGCCCTGCGCAAGGGTTCCCGCGACTTTACCGCCGGCCAGCTGGAGTGGAAGAAGGGCGAGCCTTCATATCCCGACGCCAACTTCACCATGCGCCTCACCTACGGCTCTGTCCTGCCTTATTCCCCCAAGGACGGAGTGCTGTACAACCACTATACCACCCTTAACGGCGTGATGGAGAAGGAGAAACCGGACGACTACGAATTCCGCGTTCCCGCCCGCCTCAAGGCTCTTTACAAGGCCCGCGACTATGGTCAGTACGCCGACAAGGACGGACGGCTGCCCACCTGCTTCCTCACCAACAACGACATCACCGGCGGCAACTCCGGTTCTCCTGTCATGAACGCCAAGGGACAGCTCATAGGACTCGCCTTCGACGGCAACTGGGAGTCGATGTCCAGCGACGTGATGTTCGAGCCCGACCTCCAGAGGTGCATCTGCGTGGATATCAGGTACGTGCTGTTCATAGTTGACAAGTTCGGAGGTGCAGGATACCTGTTGGATGAAATGAAGATAGTGAAATGAGTTCAGTGGAAGAAATAATGTCCATGCTCCGCGATGTCCGTCACCCGGGAAAGGGCGACAAGGACATCGTGGAACTCGGTATGGTTGAGGATGTTACGGTAGAAGGGAACAAGATAACGGTGACCCTCGGCTTCGGCCAGGGGAGGGACCCGCTTGCCGAATATCTGGTAGGAAGCACCCGTGCCGTCATATATCGAAACACCCCCGCAGGGACGGAGATAGAAGTCAAGGCGGTAAGCGCCAGGCCCAAGGAGGAAAAGCCCAAGAAGAAAAACGTCAACGACCTCACTCTTGACGAGGTCAACAACGTGCGTCACATAATAGGCATAGCCTCGGGCAAGGGCGGAGTGGGCAAATCCACCGTCGCGGTCAACCTGGCCGTGGCCCTGGCCCGACTCGGATACAAGGTAGGACTGGCGGATGCCGATGTATATGGCCCCTCGGTGCCTATAATGACGGCCACCGAAGGCAACGTGCCCGATGCCGTGGAGGAAAACGGCTCCGAGGTCATAATGCCCATAGAAAAATACGGAGTCAAGTGGATGTCCATAGGATATTTCGCATCTCCCGGACAGGCCCTTATATGGCGCGGTCCAATGGCCTGCAACGCCCTCAAGCAGATGATTTTGCAGGTCCGCTGGGGAGTGCTTGACTACCTTCTCATAGACATGCCCCCGGGAACGGGAGACATACATATAAGCCTCGTGGGCGACATCCCCATGGAGGGAGCGTTGATTGTCACCACGCCGCAGGCTGTGGCTCTGGCCGATGTGGAAAAGGGAGTGGATATGTTCCGCAACGAAAAAATCAACCGCAAGGTGTTCGGACTGGTGGAGAACATGTCCTGGTTTACTCCTGCGGAACTTCCTGACCACAAGTACTTTATCTTTGGCGAAGGCGGCGGGGCCATTATGGCCGCCCACTTCGGGATTCCGCTCATCGGCCGCATACCCCTCGTGCAGGGCATAAGGCAGAGCGGAGACGACGGTGAGCCCGTGGCTCTTTCTTCCGGACCCGACGGCCTCGCATTCCTGGAACTTGCCCGCAATCTTGTCAATCAAGTTGAAAAATGATTACGCTTTACATCGTAACGCCCTGCCTCAATGAGGAAGAGGTGTTGCCGATATCCCTCTCCAAACTGTTGTCCATCATGGACTCCCTTGAGGCGGAGGGCATGATTTCCCCGCTGAGCCGCATCCTGGTCGTGAACGACGGCAGCACTGACGGCACCTGGGCGCTGGTAGAGAAGATGCATGCCAAGGACCCCCGCGTCTGCGGAGTGGACCTTGTGCAGAACAGCGGTCACCAGGCCGCCCTTCTGGCCGGAATGTCGGTCGCTCGGGAGAAGGCCGACGCGGTGATTACCATTGACTCCGACCTTCAGGACGACCCCGATGCCATACGCGAAATGGTACAGAAGCACTCCGAGGGTGCGGAAGTTGTTTACGGCGTGCGCAGCAACCGCAGCAGCGATACCTTCCTCAAGCGCAATACCGCCCACCTTTTCTACGGCATAATGCGCCTGCTGGGCACCAAGGTCATTCCTGACCATGCCGACTACCGCCTCATGGGCAAGGCCTCCATGCTCAAGCTGGCCGAGTACGGCGAGGACGACATCTATCTGAGGGGCATAGTGCCCAAGATGGGATTCCCCTCGGCCAAGGTCTATTATGTCCGCAATGAAAGGGCCGCCGGCGAGACTTCATACACCTTCGCCAAGTCCTTCAAGCTCGCCGTAGGCATTCTGGGCGAGTACACGGGCATAAAGAAGAGGCGTTCCTCCCATTATGACATCAAAACCGTACTGATCTGAGATGAAGTCCAAGGCTAAGAAAAAGCAGGAGCCTGCACCCGTTCTTCAAAAGCAGGGCCCGGGATGGCGCGACTTCGTGTGGTTCGCCCTCGTGGCCGCCGCATTCGTGGCATTCTACTGGTTTGTATGCGAAGACTCGCCCCTTCACGACGTGTTCTATTCCCGCGACCATATAGACCGCCGTGACACTCCCTGGTATTTTACCTGCGGAAAGGCCTGGATGTCGGGCATGACCCCCTACGTGGATTTCGCTGACTCCAAGGGCCCCCTGCTCTGGCTTGTCTATGGCCTTGCATATCTTATCAGTCCCCACGACTATCTCGGGGTAATGCTGCTCAACGGCATAGGATACATAGCCAGCCTCCTGTGCATGTTCCTGACTGTCAGGCTTTTCACCAAGCAGTCCTGGTCCGCCGCACTGGTGCTCCTGCTGACCATTCCCTTCCTCTTCATCCCGGACATGCATTACGAGACAAAGAGCGAGGATACCTCATTTATATTCATGGCGCTCGCCCTGTGGCAGACTTGCAAGATTCTCTACAGCGACGACCTTACGGACCGCGACTGGCACAGGGCCCTCTTCCTTTGGGGACTGTGCTTTGGCGGCACCCTGATGATAAAGTACAACAGCAGCGTCATGCTCCTGGTGTCCCTGGCCTTCATGCTGGTCAAGATGTACCGGGAAAAGAGGGCGTTCTGGCCCGAGTTCTGGTCGGGAGCAACCGGAGGAGCCGTCATAGTGCTGCCCTTTGTCATATATTTCCTGTTCAAGGGCTGCCTCTGGCCTTTCATAGACGACTATTTCATACAGACCCCCCAGACCATAGCCAACCTCCAGGGCCAGAGAAGCTATTTCATGCAGATGCTGGGCCGACACGACTTTGTCTGGATACTGGTCATGATACTTGCCGGCTGCGGCTCCTCGGCCCTGTGGCTTGAGAAGTGGAAGTGGTTCCCGCTGATAGTCTCGGCGTGGTTCATAAGCCTTATAATGTACTTTGCCAGAGGATATTACATCATTATTTGCGGACCCCTCATGGTATTCATCCCCCTGTGCTTCTTCTTCGCTTTCAAAAAGCACAAGTGGCCAAATATCCTCGCCGCGGTCTTGATGCTGGTAATCTTCGGTTTCGTGGGCTGGAACCTCCGCAAGTGGTACACCAAGGAATATTTCGGCCATACCCCCATGAACGACCGCAGGGAAAGATGCCATAAGATGGACGGGTACATGGCCTCCAAGATGCACAAGCCCAGGATTCTGTATTACGGCTGCGCCGACAAGGCTCTCGGATTCTCTTCTGAGGCACTTCCTGCCTGCCGCTACTGGTCTTTGCAGGGCGGGTACACAAAGCGCATGGGCGAGGACCAGCAGCAGTGCGTGCAGGAGCGCAGGGCTGACTTCGTGTTCATAAAGACCGATGCCGACGAGACCAGAAAGAACCGTCTGCGCGACAACGGCTATGTGAAGGTGGACCTCAAGGATGCCTGCAAGCTGCTCCTTTATGAGAAGAAGGAACTGTCCGACCCGCCGCAGGTGCGCCATCGTAAGCTCCAGCGGAAAGAAAAATAGCAAATTTTTTTAAATTATTTGTTGTTTTTCAATAATTTTATCTATATTTGCGGTAATAAAACATTTTAAAACAACTTCTTCTGCTATGATTGCTGCATGGTGGGCTGGACTCAGCCTTATAATGAAAGTACTTTGGGGACTGACCCTTACAGCTTCCCTGGTTTTCGTCATCCAGACCGTGGCCACCTTCCTCGGGGCCGACGCAGGCGGCGATTTCGACACGGACCTCGGCGGCGCTGATTTCGACGCCTCGGCCGAGATTCCGGACGATGCCTCCGCCATAGGCCATTCCGGACAGAGCCTCTATACCTTCCGCAACCTCATCAACTTCATCCTCGGTTTCGGATGGACCGCCATCATTCTCCAGCCTCAGGTGAAATCCACCGTGCTGCTGGTGCTTGTCTCCGTTCTGGTAGGCATAGGCCTGGTCGCCATAGTGATGCTGCTCTTCAAGTGGCTTAGCAGCATGCAGGCCTCCGGCAACATCGATGTCCGCAAGTCAGCCGCAGGCTGCCAGGGCAAGGTGTATCTGACTATACCCGGAGAGCGTGCCGGAGCCGGAAAGGTGCAGATTACCATAGACAATTCCGTGCGCGAGTACGATGCCGTGACAGACTCCGGGACCCTCGCCACCGGGACTTCCATCAAGGTGCTGGAAGTAATTGACAACCACACTCTTGTAGTTGAGGAGCTGAATTCATTAATTATCTGACAATATGCCTCTGTTTTACATCATCATCATTTTGGTTGCGGTGATTTTCGTCACCCTGGCAGCCATCCTGAAGCGTTACAAACGCTGTCCTTCGGACAAGATTCTGGTCATCTACGGTAAGACGGGCCGCAATTCCTCAGCCAAGTGCATACACGGTGGCGCGGCGTTCATCTGGCCCGTGTTCCAGAGCTATTCCTTCCTGGACCTGACCCCGATTTCCATCGAGTGCAACCTGACCAACGCCCTTTCCAAGCAGAACATCCGCGTGGATGTGCCTTGCCGCTTTACGGTAGGTATCTCCACCGAGCCTGACAGCATGACAAATGCCGCAGAGCGTCTGCTGGGCCTGTCCATAGACAATATCCAGAACATCGCCACCGATATCCTTTTCGGTCAGCTGCGTCTGGTCATCGCCACGATGGACATAGAGGAAATCAATGCCGACAGGGACAAGTTCCTGGCCAACGTCAGTACCAACGTGGAGGCTGAGCTCCGCAAGATAGGTCTCAAGCTTATCAACGTGAACGTCACCGATATACGCGACGAGTCCGGATATATCGAGGCCCTCGGAAAGGAAGCCGCCGCAAAGGCCATCAACGATGCCAAGAAGAGCGTCGCCGAGCAGAACCGTTACGGTGAAATCGGAAAGGCCGAGGCCGACAGGGACAAGGATATCCGTATCGCCGAGACCGCAAGGGACACCCGTATCAACACCGCCGATGCCAACGCCAAGGCCGTCGAGGGTGAAAATGCCGCCAAGATTGCCATAGCCAACTCCGACGCAGTGCGCCGCGAGAAGGAGGCAGAGGCCGCGAGGATAGCCGTTGCAGCCGAGAAGGTGCAGGCCGCAAAGGCCCTCGAGGAGGCCTACAAGTCCGAGCGTGATGCCGAGCTTGCCCGTGCCGAAAGGGAGAAGGCCACCCAGACCGCCAACATGGTCGTTCCCGCCCAGGTGGAGAAGGAAATGACCATCATCAATGCCGAGGCCGAGGCCGAGAAGCTCCGCCGCCAGGCACAGGGTGAGGCCGATGCAATATTCGCCAAGATGGACGCACAGGCCCGCGGTATGCTGGAGATTCTCTCCAAGCAGGCACAGGGATTCGGCCAGCTGGTCAATTCCGCCGCAGGCGATCCCCAGAAGGCCGTGCTCATGCTCATAGCAGACAAGTTGCCCGAGCTCGTCAAGACCCAGGTCGAGGCAGTCAAGGGTATCAATATCGACAAGGTAACCGTCTGGGATTCAGGCAGTACCGCTAACGGCAAGACAGCTACCTCCAACTTCATTTCCGGTATGATGAAGTCCGTTCCTCCGCTGGAGGACCTCTTCAAGATGGCCGGAATGGACCTTCCGTCATATCTCAAGGGTGCCGAGGTTAAGGAAGAAGAGCCCAAAAGGGAAGACTGATGCCGATAATCGTGAATGTTGATGTCATGCTGGCTCGCCGGAAAATGCATTCCGGCGAGCTGGCGGACAAGATAGGGATTTCACCTGCCAATCTGTCCATACTCAAGACGGGCAAGGCTAAAGCGATACGCTTCACTACCCTGGAGAGCATCTGCAAGGCACTCGACTGCCAGCCCGGGGACATATTGGAATACAGGGCGGAAAGCAATGAACCATAAAGCTAAGGTAGGCCGTCGCGGAGAAGAGTTGGTTTGTGACTGGCTGCTCCGCCACGGCCACACCATTTTGGAGCGCAATTGGCGCAGTTCCCATCTCGAGCTCGACATAGTGTCAAGGGCTCGGGATGGAATACATTTTGTAGAGGTGAAGAGCCGTGTGGCTCCGCTCGCCGCTTCTCCCCAGGAGAATGTCGGAGGGCTGAAGCAGCACAGGGTGGCAAAAGCTGCGCAGCATTATCTGGCCATGAAGGGGGAGCAGGATACGGAAGCTTGGCTGGATGTGGCAACGGTGGTCTTCGACGGAGAAGACGCCATTGTCGAATATATGCCAAATGCTTATGTGCCAATTTATTATGGGTAGCACACAATAATAACACCATGAATAAACACCAATACTGCGTGATTCTGGCCGGAGGCGGAGGAAGCCATCTTTGGCCTATCACGAGAGAGGCAAGGCCCAAGCAGTTCACCGCTTTAGGGACCATGACCCTGCTTCGCGCGGCATACGAAAGGAGCCTTGCTGTCGTACCTGCCGAAAACATCATAATCATAGCGCTCGAACGCTTCCGCGACACTGTCTGCGAAATAGTCCCGGAGGTCCCGCAGGAGAATCTGCTCTTCGAGCCTTATCCCCGCAAGACCGGCCCCTGCATAGCCTGCGCGACCTACTACATACTGCGCCGCGACCCGGATGCCGTCATGGCCGTGACCCCTTGCGACCTCATCATTTCGGACAATGAAAAGTATGTCAAGAATCTTTCCGAAGCCCTCGACTATGCCGCCGGACATCCTGTGCTCATGACCTTGGGCATCGCCCCGCTGAGGCCCGACCCCAAATACGGTTACATACAGATACAAGGTGGCCGCAGGGCCATAGTCCCCGGCACTCCCCTGCCTGTGAAGACCTTCATGGAGAAGCCCTCCCAGGACCTTGCCAAGGTGCTTCTCAAGACAGGAGAATTCCTTTGGAACTCAGGTATTTTCGTGTGGAAGGCCGATGTCATCCGCTCCGAGATGGAGGAGTACATGCCCCAGATTACCTGCCAGTTCGACGGATGGCAGGGCGCTTTCGGCAGCGACTTCTCCCAGGCGTTCATAGAGAAAGCCTACAGCGGCTGCGAAAAGATTTCCATAGACTACGGCGTGATGGAGAAGACCTCCCGCGCCTGGGTATGGCCCGCCGAATTCGGCTGGAAGGACATAGACAGCATGGAGACCCTGGCTTCCATAAAGTACGGCAGCGACCCTGACGGCAACGTGAAGGCCGGCTATTCGGATGTCCTCATTTCTGAAGGCAAGGACAATGTGGTGATAGGTCTGGGCAAGGAAAAGATGATTGTACTAAAGGGTCTGGAAGGATATGTAGTGGTGGACACCCCCGATGCCCTGCTGGTCTGCCCCAAGGCGGATGCCCGCGGCATAACGGGACTGTTGTCCAAGGCAGGCAAGGAAGCCAAGTTGTGAAATAAAGGCTTTTTTTGCTAACTTTGCACCGATTATGGTATTGGAACTCTTCGGGCTGGTGAACCTCTCGTTCACCGACGTGCTTGACATACTGCTTGTAGCGCTTATCATCTATCTGGTATTCAGGTGGATAAGGGATTCGGCGGCCATGAACGTGTTCTTTGCCATATTGCTCATCTACGTGCTCATGGTCGTGGTCGATGCCCTGAACATGAAGATGATGAGCAAGCTGGTGAGCACCTTCATAGACGTGGGCGTGATAGCGCTCATAGTGGTGTTCCAGCCCGAAATACGCCATTTCCTGATGAATTTCGGCACAGGCACCACCCTCGGCAAGAGGGGGCGCGTGCTGCTGAGCAAGCTCTTCGGCCAGAAAGAGCACAACATGCACTCCGAGGTGGTCGCTTCCATAACCGAGGCCTGCCGGCAGATGTCCGAGGACAAGGTCGGCGCTCTCATAGTGTTCCCCCAGAACCAGCCCCTGGAGCATATAGTCAACACCGGCGACAAGATAGACGCTGCGGTCAGCGAGCGCCTGATACGCAACATATTCTTCAAGAATTCCCCTCTTCACGACGGAGCCATGATAATACGCGGAGACCGTATAGTTGCGGCCCGCTGCACACTGCCCATTACCGACAGGGCTGACATTCCGGCCCGTTTCGGCATGCGCCACAAGGCCGCCATAGGCATGAGCGAAGAGAGCGACGCTGTGGTGGTTGTGGTGTCCGAAGAGACGGGAGGAATATCCTTCGTCAAGGCCGGCAAGGTGACTGGAATCAACAATATTAACGAGCTTAAGCTGCTGATAGGCAATGAATTCTCCTTGAAGAACGACCCTTCGGCGGCGGATTTTAAGGGATGAGCAAGGAAGAAGAAACAAGGGTATTGGAATCCAAGCTCGGATTCGACAGGGTAAGGGCCATAATCAGCGACCGTTGCAGCACTGAGTATGGCGCTTCGCGTGTGGAGAAGGAGAGGTTTTCCTGCGACGAGAGGGAAATACGCCGTCGTCTCGCCCTGACGGACGAGATGAGGCTGATACTGATGTTCGAGGACAGTTTCCCGGTCAGCGGCTACATTGACTGCATACATTTCCTGGAGGTCCTGCAGGCCGACGGGGCCAACATAGACCTCTTGTCGCTGGGCAAGCTGCGCACCATGCTCGATACCCTGCGCAAGGTCTCGGTCTTCTTCTCGGGCATCAAGGACGGGGTCTATCCCCATCTGAAGAGAATGACTTCCAAACTGGAGCTGTTTCTGGAAATCAGCCGCAGGATAGACGGCATTCTGGACAAGTTCGGCGTGGTCAAGGACACGGCTTCCGAACAGCTCTATGAGATACGCAAGTCCCTGAAGGACAAGGAGGGAGCCATATCCAAGCGCATGGCTTCCATTTTGAAGCAGGCCCAGGCCGAGGGCATAGCGGCCTCGGATGCCGCCGTTTCGGTGCGCGAGGGCAAGATGCTCATTCCCGTGGTCAGTTCCCAAAAGCGCAAGATTCCCGGCTTCGTGTTCGATGAGTCGGCAACGGGCAAGACCACCTTCATCCAGCCCGCCGCTATAGTGGAGCTGGAAAATGAGATAAGCGAACTGCATTTCGCCGAGACCCGCGAGATTTTCCGCATACTGTCAGAATTCAGCGACTTCATCCGTCCCGACCTCCCCGGCCTTCTGCAGGGAGCCTTCTGCATGGGCGAACTGGACTTCATAATGGCCAAGGCCCAGACGGCTCTGGATTTCATAGCCGGCATGCCCGTCATTTCCACAAGCGGCGAGGTGAACCTCCGCAAGGCCCGCCATCCTCTGCTGGAAAAGGCCCTCCGCAGCGAAGGCAAGGAAATGGTCCCCCAGACCGTGGTGCTGACCCCCGCCAAGCATATCCTGCTGATTTCAGGTCCCAATGCCGGAGGCAAATCGGTCTGTCTCAAGACGGCCGGACTGCTGCAGTACATGTTCCAGTGGGGTATGCTGATTCCTACTTCCGAGACTTCGGAAATGACTGTGTTCGAGAGGATTATGGTCGATATCGGAGACGGTCAGTCCATAGACAACGACCTCAGTACCTACAGTTCCTTCCTCTCCGGCATGAAGGAAATGCTCGCCAAGGCGGATTCCCGGACGCTCGTGCTCATTGACGAGTTCGGCAGCGGCACGGAGCCTGCGGCGGGAGGTGCCATAGCCGAAGCCATTCTCGGCGAGCTGGACCGCAGGGGAGTGTATGGCATAATCACCACCCACTACACCAATCTCAAGCTGTATGCGGCGGCCGGCGACAACGGGGTCATAAACGGGGCCATGCAGTTCGACGCGGCCAAGATAGAGCCTCTGTTCAAGCTGGAAATGGGGCTTCCGGGCAATTCCTTCGCCTTTGAGCTGGCCCGCAAGATGGGGCTTCCCGAGTCCATAATCAAGGATGCCGAAAGCCGTGCAGGTGAGGAATATGTGGGCATGGAGCGCAATCTGCGCAAGATAGCCCGCAACCGCAAGGCCCTGGACGAGAAGCTCCAGCATATACGCAAGACGGACATTACCTTGGAGAATATCACCGACCGTTACCAGAAGGAGCTCCAGGACATAAAGAAGCTCAAGAAAGACATACTGGACGAGGCCAAGAAAGAGGCCGAGGAGATAGTTCGCGGGGCCAACCGCCAGGTGGAGAATACCATAAGGACCATAAAGGAGAGCCAGGCGGAGAAGGAGGCCACCAGGGATGCCCGCGCCGGACTGCAGGAGTTCATGGGGGCGCTGACGGCGGCCAAGGAGAACGAGCAGAAAGAAAGGGAAGACTATATAGACAGCAAGCTCCGCAAGCTCGAAGAGCGCCAGGCCAGGCGCAATGAGCGCAAGGCCCGCCGCAATGACGGCCGCAGCGATGAGCAGATTCAGAGGGAAGAGGCTGAGCGCAAGCGCCTTGAAGCCTTCAGGACGGCTCCTCTGAAGGTAGGGGAGAAGGTCCGTATCAAGGAGAACGGACTGGCCGGCGAGGTGTCCAAGGTCTCGTCCAAGGCCGTGACCGTGATAGTCGGCAACCTCAGCACCAAGCTGCCCCTGGACAAGGTGGAGAGAATCACTTCCAACGAGTACAGGGATTCGGTCAGGGAGTCGTCCAAGACCGTGGTGCGCACCTTCGTGCAGGATTCCTCCATAGCCGAGCGCAAGCTCAATTTCAAGCCCGAGATTGACGTGCGCGGCGAGAGGGTGAGCGATGCCCTTGAAATCGTGATGCATTACATTGACGATGCCATCATGGTGGGCATTCCTTCCGTCCGCATCGTTCATGGCAAGGGTACGGGGGCGCTTCGCGAGGAGATTCAGAAATATATCCGTACCGTATCCGGCGTGTCCTCCGTCAAGGATGAACATATAAGATACGGAGGCACGGGAGTCACCATAGTCACATTCGAATGAAATATTCCGTAATAATACCGGTTTACAACCGTCCGGGGGAACTTCGCGAACTTCTGGACAGCCTTTCGGCGCAGAAGTTCCGGGATTTCGAGGTGATTGTGGTGGAAGACGGCAGCGCCATTCCTTCCTCTGAGGTGGTCAAGGAATTTGCCAACAGCTTGGATATCAAGTATTTCGTAAAGGAAAACGGCGGTCCCGGTCCGGCCCGCAATTTCGGGGCGGAGCGCTCCGGAGGAGAATATCTCATTATCCTGGACTCGGATGTCATTCTCCCGCAGGGCTATTTCGATGCCGTGGAAACGGGGCTTTCCCACTACGGCCTCGACGCTTTCGGCGGCCCCGACCGTTCCCATCCCGACTTCACCCCGGTGCAGAAGGCCATAAGCTATGCCATGACCTCCTTTTTCACCACGGGCGGCATACGCGGAGGCGGCAAGGCCCTGGACAAGTTCTATCCACGCAGCTTCAACATGGGCGTGCGAGGGGAGGTTTTCAATCTTCTTAAGGGCTTTTCCCCCATGCGTTTCGGGGAGGACATAGACCTCAGCATCAGGATTTTCAAGTGTGGATACCGATGCCGTCTTATCCCCGATGCCTGGGTGTGGCACAAGCGCCGCACGGACCTTCGCAAGTTCTTCCGGCAGGTCCATAATTCGGGCATAGCCAGGATAAACCTCTATAAGAAATGGCCTGATTCACTGAAACTTGTGCATCTGCTGCCTGCCCTTTTTACCATAGGCTGCACCCTGCTGGCGGTGCTGGCCTTCTTCTGGCCGTGGGCCCTGCTGCCCCTGCTGCTTTATGCCCTGGCCATATTCATCGATTCCTTGCTGAAGTCGATTCGGGAAGGGTATTCCCGGCCTCTTCAGATTTCCCTGCTTTCCGTAGCCGCGTCCTTTGTACAGCTCATCGGGTACGGCTCGGGATTCATACGCGCCTGGTTCATCCGCTGCGTCCTTGGACGCGGAAACGATGACCTCCAGGCATTCAAAAACAACTTTTACAAATGAGAACTTTTTACAGACTTCTTGTCGTTTTGTCTTTGGCTTTGACCGCAGGCTATTCTTGCAAAAAGGTAGTGCCCGAGCCTTCGGTTGACCCCTCCGCAGAGCCTTCGGAAGAAGTGTCGCAGGAACCCTCCGAGGAGCCTTCCTCCGATGTTTCAGAAGAACCTTCAGTCGATCCTTCCGCCGACGAAGTTTGGGGCGATGTGGATGACCCCATGGGCGTTACCAATGCCGCCTCGGTGTGGTATGCCTCATACGCCGACGACACCTTCACCGATGCCTCCAAAGTCCACTATTTCAAATTTTTCCATGAGGGAGAATATACCAAGGACCTTATCAAGTCCTCGGAGCCCAAGGACAACCGTTTCGAGTTCTACCGCAACACCCGCATGCGCTACGTGAGCGTCAGCGACGGATATGCGCTCACCGTTCCCCGCGAGGGCCTGGAGATGGACTATACCCTGGCCAAGTACGGCATGGAGTTCAAGTGGGAGGATGCCAAGCTTCGCGCGACCCTCGAGACGGTGCGGCCGTATTCCCATGACATGAACGGCTATGCCATATATACGGGAGAATGGCTGGACCGCTATGTCAGCAGCAGCCGGTACCTCAGTATCAACAACATGATATATTACCGCAAGACCATAAAGGATGACACCGAGATTATCCCGGGTTATGTCACCACCCGCTGGTCCATAGAGATACAGATTCCCGGCGAAATTGAATATCCCGTTTACCAGATTGCGATAATCCGAAAGTACGGCCAGTATGCCAATTTCGGCCTGCTGGTATATAAGTCAAAGACCCGCCAGGACGAGACTTTCGACGAGATTCTCAAGTCTTTCCGTTCGTTCGCGGCCAGGGGTGTGAGCCGGAACTATCTGCCCCCTCAGGAGCCCAAGGACGACCCCCATTGGAACGAGGCTACCCGCAAATATTATCATAAACTGCTGGAACAGAAGACTTTGGACTTCGGTGTATTCGCCCAGACCCTGCCATTTGACGGGGAGAACGACTTTGACCGTTATGCCGCCCGCCTGGAGAGCGAGACTACCCGCCTGGAGGGTCCCGAAGGGCTGGACCACCGCTATGAGATACTGCCTACCTACTGCCATATAAGCTGGTATTCCACAATGAGTTACTTCCCTCTTTCCATTGCGAAGGAGTGGGCCGGTGGAGACGGATTCAACGGTAAGAGGGTGATACAATTTACCTACCAGTTCACTACCGACAACAACAGCGTTTCTTCTTCCAATCCCGGAGGGGTGCGCACTCCGATGTGGGATATCCTGAGGGGCAAGTATGATGACCATATCGCAACCATAGCCTCCCAGATCAAAGAGTACGGCGCACCTGTGCTGCTGAGGCTCAACAATGAGATGAACACCGACTGGACCAGCTACTGCGGCATGATGACCCTGCTGGATCCCGAGGTCTTCCGCCTCACGTGGAGGCGCATGTATGACATATTTATCGAAAACGGAGTGGACAACGTGATATGGATATGGAACCCGCAGGACGTGAGCTGTCCTTATTCCAACTGGGGCGAGGACCTGCCTTACTATCCGGGAGGCGACTATGTCCAGGTGCTGGGCTTGACCAGCTACGAGTTCAACAACGGTACTTCAGTGACTTCCTTCCGCGACCGCTATACCCGCCTTTATGAGAAGAACAAGGAACTGTTCGGCAGCATGCCCTGCATCATAGGGGAGTTCGCCTGCGGTGCCGGCGGGGAGACTTCCGGAGAGCTGAAGCGCAACCAGGCCGTTCAGGCCCGGTGGGTCAGCGACATGTTCGACGAGTTCGCCGCGTGGGATGCCAATCCCTACCTTCAGAATATAAAGGGTGCGGTATGGTTCAGCGCCAACGACTACAGCGGCTCTCAGATAGTCAACCAGCTGTCCCTGGATTCCGACCTTACCCTGACCCTTCAGGCCTTCCGCGAAGGTTTCGCCAAGCTCGACTACTAGAAGTATCTTTAAGAAGTAGTGTTCTTCAGCCCCGGCAGCCCTTAAAACGCTACCGGGGTTGAAAAAATGTTGAAAACTTATTGATATATCGAAAATTATGAGTACCTTTGCAGTCCGCAATTTTTATGCGGATAAGGCTTAAATTATTTATAAACAATTAATTAACAAACCGATGCCTGGTTTAATTGGAAAGAAAATCGGAATGACTTCCGTTTTCGGTGCTGATGGAAAAAATATTCCATGCACCGTCATTGAGGCTGGTCCGTGTGTTGTTACGCAGGTTCGTACGGTAGAGAAAGATGGTTATGCCGCCGTTCAGCTTGCCTATGACGAAATGACAGAAAAGCACGCCAGCGCCCCGCTCAAAGGGCATTTTGAAAAGGCAGGAACCACACCGCACCGCAAGCTGGTCGAATTCCCGACCGACTTCTCTGCAGAGCTCAAACTCGGCGACATAGTCGTTCTTGCTGACGTTGTCAGCGAAGGCGCGCTCGTAAACGTCGTCGGTACTTCCAAGGGTAAGGGTTTCCAGGGCGTTGTGAAGCGTCACGGATTCGCAGGAGTAGGTGGCCAGACCCATGGTCAGCACAACCGTCTCCGTCACCCCGGTTCAATGGGAGCATCCTCCTGGCCTTCACGTGTATTCCCCGGAATGCGCATGGCAGGTCACATGGGAAATGAAAGGGTAAAGGTATTCAACCTCCCCGTCCTGAAGGTTATCCCTGAGAACAATCTCGTAGTTGTGAAGGGTTCCGTGCCCGGAGCAAAAGGTTCTTATGTAATTTTGGAGGCATAGACTATGGAATTGAATGTACTCAAAATCGACGGTACCCCTTCCGGAAAGACCGTCGCTCTCGATGAGAAGGTTTTCGGTATCACTCCGAACGACCACGCTATCTATCTTGACGTAGTCCAGTACCTCGCAAATCAGCGTCAGGGCACTTCCAAGACCAAGGACAGAAGCGAAGTGGCTTATTCTACAAAGAAGCTCGGCCGTCAGAAAGGCGGTGGCGGTGCACGTCACGGTTCCCTCAAGGCCGGTACTTTCGTAGGCGGTGGTAACATCCACGGTCCCAAGCCCCGCGAATACAATTCCAAGCTGAACAAGAAGGTCAAGGCTCTTGCCCGCTATTCAGCACTCTCTTACAAAGCCCGGGAAAATGCGATTACCCTTGTGGAGCCTTTCGCAATGGACGCTCCCAAGACCAAGGATTTCATCTCCATCCTCAAGGCCATCAAGGCTGACGGAAGGAAGGTCCTCTTCGTCCTCCCCGAGAACTCAGACAACATTTTCCTTTCATCACGCAACCTCCCCGATGTAAAGGTGACCACCGTGAACGAACTCAACACCTACGTGATTATGAACGCATTCTCACTGGTGCTCGTGGACGGCGTACAGGACATCCTTTCCGAGAGGGCTAACAGCTAAAAAGTACAGAGATGGGAATTTTAATCAAGCCTATAGTAACAGAGAAGCTTACCGATCTGGGCGAGAAGCTCAATCGCTATGGTTTCATCGTTGACCGCGATGCCAACAAGCTTCAGATAAAGGCTGCCGTAGAGCAGATGTACAATGTCAACGTAGCTGACGTGAATACCGTCAATTATCACGGCAAACGCAAGCAGCGCTACTCCAAGTCAGGTATCCTCCGTGGCCGTATGAACCACTTCAAGAAGGCATACGTCACCCTCGCAGGAGATGACAAGATCGATCTTTACAGTAACATTTAAGGTTTAAGGCAATGGCAGTCAAGAAATACAAACCGGTAACCCCCGGTCAAAGGAACAAGGTAATCAGCGCTTTTGACGACATTACCTGCAAGAAACCTCACAAGGCATTGCTTGAACCTCTCAAGAGCACGGGCGGCCGTAACAACACCGGCCAGATGACAGTACGTTATCGCGGCGGCGGCCACAAGAGGATGTATCGTATCATCGACTTCCTCCGTGACAAGGACGAATGCACTGCAAAGGTTCTCACTATTGAATACGATCCTAACCGCAGCGCACGCATTGCGCTCGTGGAATACGAAGATGGAGAGAAGAGATACATCATCGCTCCCGCCGGTCTGAAGGTCGGCCAGGTGATAGCTTCCGGTTCCGGTGTCGCTCCCGACATGGGCAACGCTCTTCCTCTGAGTGAAATTCCGGTAGGTACCCTTATCCACAACATCGAGCTCCGTCCCGGCCAGGGTGCTGCAATGGCACGTTCCGCCGGTACCTTCGCACAGCTCGCGGCACGTGAAGGCACCCACGCCATCCTCCGTCTCCCTTCGGGTGAAACCAGGATGGTCCTCGTGACCTGCCGCGCTACCGTTGGTACGGTATCCAATTCTGAACACAACCTGGAATCCTCCGGCAAGGCAGGCCGCACCCGTCACCTCGGACGCAGGCCTCACAACCGTGGTGTTGTCATGAACCCTCACGACCATCCTATGGGCGGTGGTGAAGGACGTGCTTCCGGTGGACACCCCCGTTCACGTAAGGGTCTGCCTGCAAAGGGATACAAGACACGTAACCCCAAGGCAGTTTCCAACAAGTTCATCATTGAAAGAAGAAAGAAATAATCCGGATTAAACTTTAGAGATTATGAGTCGTTCATTAAGAAAAGGTCCATACATCCAGGAAGCCCTGGAGAAGAGAATTCTTGCTATGAATGATGGTAGCAAGAAGAAAGAAGTCGTGAAGACCTGGTCACGCGCAAGCATGATATCTCCTGACTTCGTCGGCCACACAATCGCTGTCCATAACGGAAACAAGTTTATTCCGGTTTACGTAACAGAGAACATGGTTGGCCACAAGCTTGGCGAGTTTGCTCCTACAAGAACTTTCAGAGGCCATTCAGGCAACAATAAAAAGTAAAATGATTTGAAATTATGGGAGCTCGTAAAAGAATAATGGCCGAGAGGCTGAAAGAACAGAAGAAGCAGACAGCTATTGCTAAGCTTAACGATATACCCACTTCCCCCCGCAAGATGCGTCTTGTCGCCGACACGGTAAGGGGTGTGGAGGTAAACCACGCACTTGACTTGCTCAAGTTCTCAAAGAAAGCCCCTTCAGTGCGTCTGGAGAAGCTTCTCCGCAGCGCTATCGCCAACTGGGAAGCCAAGAATCCTGAAAGCGGCAAGGAGCTTGATAACGGCAATGTCTATGTCAAGACCATCATGGTTGACGAAGGCCGTACGCTCAAGAGAATCCGCCCCTGCCCTCAGGGCCGTGCCGGACGTATCCGCAAGCGTTCCAACCACGTGACCATCATCCTCGATGTCAAGAAACCAACAGCAGTGGAGGCATAATATGGGACAGAAAACTAATCCAATCAGCAACAGAATCGGTATCACCCGTGGTTGGGACTCTAACTGGTGTGGTGGTAACTACGCGGAGAAGATAGCAGAAGACTATAAAATCCGCAAGTATCTTGAGAACCGCCTTTCCAAGGCCAGCATCTCCAAGATTGTCATCGAAAGGACTCTGAAGCTCATCACCGTGACCATCCAGGCTGCAAGGCCCGGTGTCATCATCGGCAAGGGCGGACAGGAGGTCGACAAG
>JAFVCK010000063.1 GCA_017479265.1 Bacteroidales bacterium
CTTTCGTTCAATCCCTCCTCGATGGCTGCGCAAAGTGCAGAGAGGATATAATCTATGCTCTTTGCAGCGTCGTCGTTTGCCGGAATCACGTAATCAATGGGAGTGGGATCGCAACAAGTGTCAACCATTGCGATAACCGGGATGTTGAGACGGTTAGCCTCCTTGACGGCGTTAGCCTCTTTCTGTACGTCCACTACGAAAAGTGCTGAAGGGAGACGGCTCATGTCCTTGATGGAACCGAGGTTCTTCTCCAGCTTAGCTCTCTGACGGTCCACCTGGAGGCGCTCACGCTTTGCGAGCTTCTCATAGGTACCGTCCTCTTTCATCTTGTCGATGGTGTTCATTTTCTTGACAGCCTTGCGGATGGTGGGGAAGTTTGTAAGCATTCCTCCGGGCCAGCGCTCTGTCACATACGGCATGTTGACCGCGGTAGCCTTCTCGGCTACGATGTCCTTGGCCTGTTTCTTCGTGGCTACGAAGAGAATCTTGCGGCCCGAACGGGCGAACTCTTTCATAACCTCGGCAGCCTCGTCTATCTTGACGACACTCTTGTGCAGGTCGATGATGTGGATTCCGTTCTTCTGGTCGAAGATATAGGGAGCCATCTTAGGATTCCACTTGCGGGCGAGATGTCCGAAGTGTGCGCCTGCATCAAGCAGTTCCTGGAAATTTGTTCTTGGCATTGTTTTAACTTTTTGTTTTGTTTTAAATTTCCCCCCAGGCTCTTGCCTTTGCCTGAGCGGGGCTCTTTCTTCAATCCCGAAGCAGCGTCACGAAGGACGGTCTTCAGAATTTTTCGCAGCCTCGGCAACTGTCAGTAACTCGGAGGATTCACATCCTGCCCGACGGTCTGAGAAGTTTGCAACCGGACTGTGCGAAGTAAAGCAGTACAGCAAGAAAATATTAACGCTTGCTGAACTGGAAGCGGCGACGTGCACCAGGCTGACCGGGCTTCTTCCTCTCCACCTCACGGGCGTCACGGGTGAGGAATCCTGCGGCCTTGAGGGCGGGGCGGTAGGCTTCGCGGTCCACCTCGCAAAGTGCGCGGGAGATACCGAGCCTGAGAGCCTCAGCCTGACCTTTGACTCCACCTCCGTCGAGGTTGGCCTTCACGTCAAACTGACCTGCGGTGCCGGTAACCTCGAAAGGCTGGTTAGCAATGTACAGGAGGGTGTCCTCAGCAAAGTAGTCTGCGAGGTCACGACCGTTCACCGTAAATTTGCCATTTCCGGCAGTCACATAAACACGAGCCACAGCTGCTTTACGTCTTCCAAGGGCGTTGACTGTTTTTTCCATTTGCTCTGTTTAAATTTCGTTTAACTTGATTTCTCTGGGTTGCTGCGCCTGGTGAGGATGCTCAGGACCTGCGTAAACATACAGGTTGCCGAGAATCTTGTCGCCAAGACGTGTTTTAGGGAGCATTCCGCGGACTGAGCGGCGGATGAGTTCGGCAGGTCTTTTCTGCAGAATCTCGGCGGGCGTGGTGAAACGCTGTCCACCGGGATATCCGGTGTAACGCGTATAGACGCGGTCGGTCATCTTCTTTCCGGAGAGGGATACCTTCTCGGCGTTCACTACGATGACGTTGTCACCGCAATCCACGTGGGGAGTGAAGCCGGGCTTGGTCTTGCCACGGAGGACAAGGGCAACCCTGGAAGCAAGACGGCCAAGTGCAAGATCCGTTGCATCAATGACGACCCACTCTTTCTTTACAGTTGCTGCGTTGAGCGACACTGTTTTGTAGCTTTGTGTGTCCACTGTCTTGATTTTTAATGGTTTATAAATAACTTGTTGCAATCCCTACACAACATAGGGACCGCAAATTTAGCAATTATTTCGCAAACCGCCAAAAATATCGGACTTTACAAGCTTTTAAAGGGGGTGGGTCTTTCCTCGGTATAAGGTAAAGGCCCACCCCTCTTTTTGCTGCTGATTAGACACCTGCCCTCCACGCCCTTTGTGAGGGCTCTCATTTCTACTGCCCTATTTCATCCATGATATAGTCCAGGCGGCCAAGATGGCGTATGACCCAGAGGACATACCTTATGTCCACGCACACGCACATGTTGTAGCCGTCCACGGCCTCGAAGTTGCTCGCAAGCGATTCTTTGTTGCCGTCAAAAGCAAGGCCTATCAGTTCGCCGCGGGCATTGAGCACGGGAGAACCGGAGTTGCCGCCCGTGATGTCATTGTCTGTCAGGAAGTTGACGGGGAAATCAACGGGGGGTAGGACCTGCCTGAACGCATCGGGATAGGCAAAGTCGTGATTGGCGGGATTGTATTTCTCGCGAAGGCCCCTCGCCGTACTCTGCCACGAGCACTTCACTCCGTCCCAGGGAGAAAGCGGGCGCACACGGCCGTAGGTCAGGCGCATGGTGGAGTTGGCATCGGGATACTGAGGGATTCCCTGAGAGTGGAGAACCGCGTAACGGGCACGCACATAGTCGCGGCGAAGGCCCGGAAGGTCGCCCACATGCTCCTCGGCATTATTGAGGTCGGCTATGCCAAGCTCACGGATATACCTGTACAGAGGGTCCTCGGCTATGCCGCCTTGATAGGCCTCAACTACCTGCTCGTCAGGAACTTTGCCAAAACCGGCAAGGCAGGAATTGTCCCACAGCCAGGCCGCCATGGCATCGTAGTCGGTGCCGAAACGCTCAAGCATTTCCTTGTGTATGGGCTTGAGGTAGGCAGAATCAATATGTGTCAGGAATTCCTTGACGGAGAATGCCAGCAGAGCCTTTTCAACTCCGGGGTCCGTCTCCTGGAGGCCGTTTCTAAGCTGGGCGCGGGCGCTCTTGAGATTCTTGGCACTGCCCATGCGCATAAAGGTCCTCGATATAATCAGACCGCGGACCAGGGTCTCCCTGTAATAGACCTTCTGCTTCTCTATGTCGCTGATTGCGGCATATTCAGCATCCAGATTATGCAGCAGTGAGGCATAACCTGCCATATTGTTCTCTTCCCAGGCACGGCGGCGGCCTATTATATCGAAACGATGCGAGCAGTCCACCTCTCCTTCCTGGAGCTCAGCCACATTGCTGAGGCTGAAATAAGCGTCGGAATACTTGCGGCGTATCTCCGGGTCGGACTCCATGCCCTTGCGGATGATTTCTATCTGGCCGGCGCGTAGTCGGTTGGAAACAGGACGCTCCACCTCTATGACCTGCTGGAGTTCGGCCGAGGAAGAATACCTTGCCGTACGGCCGGGATATCCTATCACCATGGCATAGTCGCCCTCCTTATAGCCTTTCTTGCTAATTGTCAGATGCCTGCGGGGATGCAGGGGGACATTCGCAGCAGCATAATGGGCGGAAGACCCGTCGGGAGCCGTATAGACGCGGTACAGGGCGAAATCCGCCTTGTGCTGGGGCCATTCCCAGTTGTCTTCGTCTCCGCCGAAAGCGGCAACGGAAACGGGAGGAGCCCCCACCAGGCGGACATCGGTATATACCGTATAGAGCGACATGTAATATTTCTCCCCTGCCCACATAGAAGTCAGGCCCGCTTCGAGCCCCGTAGCCTTGGCATAGCGCCCCTCCATCATAGCCGAAATCCTGCGGCTGCCGTGGTTGAGCCCCGCGGAAGCGAGGGAATCCTTCAAGGCTGCGACCTCCTCGGTGACATCCAGGACCCTGCGCAGGAAATAAACTTCCTTGCCGGGAATGGGAATTTCCTTATCACGGGTCATGGCCCAGAAACCATCCTCCAGATAATTGCGCTCGGGAGTACTGAGTGCCGCCACGTCGCCGAAGGCGCAGTGATGGTTGGTTATCATCAGACCTTCATCCGAAATCATGCTGCCAGTGCAGTAGAATCCGAACGATATGATGGCATCCGATACGCCACCGGCCTCTTCGTTGTAAATCTCACGGGCGGCGAGCTTGAGGCCGCGCGCCTTCATGTTCTTCTCCAGAGCCTTGTCCAGACACTGAATCAGCCACATGCCCTCGTCGGCCCGTGCGCGGGGAAGGACGCACAGGCACAAAGCGAGGGATATCAACAACTTCTTCATGGACAATTAGTTACGTACGCAGCGGAGAGGTCCGGCAATACGGTAGCTGACCTTGGTTCCGTTGCAGGTGTACTCTGCTTCGGTGGCCTTGTTGGTCATAGGCATCAAGCCGTAGAACTGGAGGTTCTTCACGCCCGAAGTCTCGTCTCCGGAGGTGTTGTAGGTCACGCCTGCATAGGACGAGCCGCACATCATGCTGGAAGTCAGGTGGTCATAGTTGGCCGTACGTCCCATGAAGGTTCCTGCGGTCCTGGTGTTGTCCAGTATGGATATGGAACCTACGGCGGCAATGTTGAAGCCGTCTGCATTCAGCAGGGCGATGGAACCGTTGGCACCGTCATAGTAAGGAGCGTCCGCATTGGTGGCTATAGGGGTGATTGCCTTTCCGACGAGTCCTGTGATATCGTCGATGGTAGGGACATGCCATCCTTCAGGGCAGATACCCTGGGCACCTTCGAGAGCCTCTGCCTGGGCAACGCTGGTCAGGTCTCCGACCTTAAGGCCGAGGGCCACTTCGCTCTGATAGAGATATCCGTTGGAGGCAACGACATCGGCAGAGGTGGTGAACTCTGCGGCAGAGCCGTCGGCGTTGAGCTGCAGAGGTGCGAAGACTCCGGCGGTGACCTTGGTGAGGTCGGTTGCAGGAGTATATCCGGCAGGCAGGTAAGCAAGGTTCTGGCACATCCAGTACTTGCCATCCTTCATCTTGGCGATGTTGTACCTGACATTGTCGTATGTGAACCAGCCCTCGTCGAGATTCTCTTCGAACTGTACGGTAACAGGGCCGTTGTCAGGAAGGAGTTCGCCTCCGTCTGTCCAGTCCTCTATATCACCGGAAAGCACGATCTGGATATCCTCCTCGTTGACTATCACGTTGATAGTGTATTTCTTGCCTGCGGCAAGGGTGGCCTCCTGCAGGCGCTGGGTCATTTCCTTGCCGGCAGCGGTGACGGCAGCGGTAATGGCGACGGTCTGGGGAGGAACTATGGCAACGAACTCGGCATCGCCGGCCTTGAAGGCGGTGATATCGGCTGCCTCGGCCTGCAGATTAGCGGTGGCGTTGAATTCTTCGTCAAGTGTGGCCGTAGGAATTATGCCCTTGAGCGTAACGGCATCCAGGGTATAGCCGGCATTGTTGGTAATGGCGACGGCCAGGCGGCTGAGCTTGTGCTTGAAAGGCATGGCAACTGCATTCGCTGTAGGAAGTACGTCAGCCTTGACTGCGGCGATAAAGTCCGAACCTGCCAAAGACACGCTCTGGTCCGTGGCGACGGTAAAGGATGTCGGAACGGCATCGGCATAAGGATAATAGGCTGTGAGAGTTGCGGGATCAGTGCCCTCGGCATACCAGAGCAGGTCTGAGGAGAACTCCAGCCCGTTGTAGGTCAGCTTCTTATTGGTCGCGTAAGCGCCGGATTCACGGGAGACGGTAAGACCTATGGCATCACCGTTTTCAAAGGCTGTCTCGGTGGCTTTGGTCATCACCGGGGTAATACGCAGGACAGCATCGCGAAGGGCTGTGGAGCCTTCGGGGGCAGTCCCGTTCTGAGGGGTCTTGTTGCAGGCTGCAAACGCCAGAATGCAGGATGCGATTACGATGATTTTTTTCATATAAGAAAATGTTTGGTGTTAAAATTCATATCCTATGGTCAGGAGGCTCGCCTGGCGGTTGGCCCCCGGAAGAAGCACTATACCAATCGCATGCATGAAAGTACACTCTGCGCTGACGTATAGTTTATATCTCTTTGCAATGGTAAAGTTGTACCTGAGTCCCAGCGTGCCGCCGAAACGGGTGGCATCCGTGACTTCCTGCTCCCTGTCCCACCATTCCTTCATGCGGAAGGGTTCCGTGATTACGCCCAGATTCTCGTTGTCGCTGGAAACTACATCGCTGTGTTCCCCTATCTTGTTGCCCCCGAGTAGCCCGGCCTTGATTTCGAAATGCCCGATGGGAATCCTGGCCTCGGCGCTGACAAGCATTACCGTAGATTCGTCCCTGTCCAGGAAGGGATACATCAGGGTGCTGCGGTCTATGGCCTTGGTGAAAACGGCCTCGGCGGATATCTCCAGTCCGCCCTTGCCGAAATACTTGTAGAAAGGTCCTCCGGACAGGTTGCGGCGCTCGAAAATGCGGTTGGAGCCATACTCCCTTGGGGTGGTCACTCCGCCGTCGGTAACCTTTTCCATCACGGTCTCGTCGTTCTCCTGCCTCATCCAGTCCACCCTGGCCCCGAAGACATGCACGGCACGGGGACGGTGCAGGGTATATTGCAGACGACCGGCCATGGAGGCTCCGGGAAAGCGGAACCATGTATAGCCCTTCTCGCCTATTTCACCATGGCTGCGTATATATTCTAACTCTCCGAAGAGGAAGTTGCCAACCTCGGCCTGGAGTGCGAATCCGTGCGAGAATTCCTTGACGGGCAGACGGTCCACTCCGGCCTCGGCCAGATGGATGCCGCTGCCGTTCCAGACCTGATATGTGCCGTACATGAGTCCCTTGTCGAGGAAGGCATAGTAGGATTCGGCCGTGGCCGAGCCTATCTGCTCCGCCGTTATGAACTCGGAAGTCTTGCTGAAAATATAGGATGCGCCGAGAGTGAATCCGTCTCCGCTGAATGCAACGGAAGGCACCACTTCCAGTTCCTGGCGGTAGGTGGTGTGGCGTATGTCCTTTCGCTTGGCATAGTTGGAGCCTTCGAAATGCAGGGTACCTCCCGGAGTCCAACGGCTGCCGTTCTTCCAGGCAAATCCTCCGGACAGGCCGTAAGTCTGGAGTATCTTTCGTCCGGGCGTAAACTCAAGGACGTCAATGGGGTAGTATCCCGGATGCACGAACATGGAGCCCATCATGTCAGCCCCGCTCTGAAGGTTGAAGGAGAAGTCCCCGGTGAGAATCAGATTCGGCAGATGGACCTCGGTCTGGGCGGCAGCGCCGACGGACCAGAGCTGCTGGGCCTCGGAAGCGCTGCGGAATCCTCCCGAAGCAAAACCGCCGGTAAGTTCCGCACTCGAGGAAGCCTGCTTGCCGGCAATGGCGGCGCGGGGAGACGAAGACGGAGTATCGAGGCCGGCTATGTTCCGGCTCCCCCTCCAGGCTTCCCAGTCATATATCTCCTGGGAATACATCTGCTGGGCGCAAAGCAACAGGCCCAGCAGGGCTGCCCATCTACTGATGGAGCGATTGCGTTGCGCTTTCATAGAAATCTTCCGTTGAATTGTTAGTATCCTGCAATATCTCGAATCCCGCTGCGGCGCTGGCCTCCTCGTCCACCTTGCGCATCAGCGTGCGGCCCTTGAAGGTCTCGCTGAGGGTGACATATCCGGCATCTATCGAGGTCAGCAGGCGCTTGTGGTTGTCGGAGGACCCTCCGTTGAACACCTCTATGCCGTCCACCACCCATTCGCCCGGAACTGCCACGATGCGGTCTATGGCACTGCCGGGGACCTGGACAAGATTGTCCGGTACGGCCACGAAATCATGCATATCCACTCCCTCGGAGCGGAAAATAACGAAGGCCGGGGAGTTCAGGGAGACGGTATAGGCATTGGCTTGGCCAGTCTTTATCACCACCTCAAGGATATGGTCCTCTGCTATATTGTCCCCGGGCACCGGATGGTAGGCCGGATTGGGGAAATATACGGGGTTGTAGCAAACGAAATATCCTGGGCGGTTGAGATTGACCGAATGGGGGTACTGTGCCGAATGGTCAATAGCGCCGCGAAGGCAGACCACAGCATCCTCGCCCGGGGCCAGAGGGAAGGCCGAACCGCTTCCTCCCACCTGCCATACGGCCTGTATGATCGGCACGAATTCAGGCAGCTGACCGTCCTTTTCCCAAGGGTTGGCGGCATTGCTGTTGTACGGCGACAGGGTGCCGAGGCAAAGACCGTCCAGATACACGGGCTCCTCGTCGTTGTTGTGGAGGATAAGGTACTGGTCGGCCTGATAGGTACCCTCCTCGGGCTCCTTGCTGCAACCTCCGCAGTAGAGTTCCTTTATGACCAGCGAACCGGCCTTGGAGTGCATTAGCTCGATTGTGCGGCTGACATCCTGCCCGGCTATTATGACCTTGCTGTCGGTGCCGTTGAATACATCTTTGCCCACGCGGTCATGGATGGTGATACGGTATATTCCGTCGGGAAGACGGGTGGAAGCCTTGCCGGTTGCGTCAGTTTCCAGGCGGTATGCGCTGCCGCCGGAGATATTTTCTATCGATACCGACGCGCCCTCCCGGGGAGAATTGCCCTCGGGATATACTGCCGTAACAGTCAGGTTTTTAAGTCCTTCTGAGTAGGGCGCTCCCAATTCCATACAGGCGGTAAGGAGCAGTAGGGCGCACAAAGCTGTCAAAATTTTATTCTGCATGTCAGTCCGTAATAGAAATTGGGGGTGAAAATGGCGCTGACTCCTGTCGCCCGACTGGTGACGAAGCGGCGGGAGTTGGTAAAGTTGTTGGCGAAGAAGGAAAGGGAGACATGGTCGCCTATTTCCTTGGTCACGCTGAGGTTGGCGGACACGTACGGGGCATACCCGTCCGCGGCGAAGGTGTAGATATTGCCCGAACGAAGTATAAGGCGCGACAGTTCGGGGTCTGCGGCAGAAGCGGCCGTCCAGGGATGCTCAATTCCGTCAAGATCCAGATAGGCAACAGGATACACGGCCGTGTAGGAATTGCCGTCATAGATATTCCCGCCGGTCGGGACATTGCTGTCGCTGCCGACCGTGAAGGCCCGGGTGGAAGTGTTGCGTGCATTTCGAAGAAGCGTCGCCTCAACCCTGCACGTCACTATCAGGCGGGCCACAGGGATATGGGTGATGGTTGTAAGGTTGGCATCCAGATTGTCGGTACGCCTCCCGTCTGCCACTCCCGCATTGCCCGAATATATACCTGCATACTGGTAGGAGCGGTTGGCAAGGGAGGTGTGGGACCATCCGTTCTGATAATAATACACCCTGATATCGGAGGTATAATCCGTATGGTTCCATGCCGCATCCATGCGGATTGTGGTCCGAATGGGCTTTATCTCCGGGAAATCCACCGTCAGTTCCACTCCGTAGCGCCTGATGTCCGCACCGTTTTCCTGACGGCGCGAAGCGGCGAAAGTGCGGTCCGTGACCTTGAGTTCCCCGGGCACGAAGTACCCGTCCGTATCCTGGAAATAGACCGTACCGGTCTGGTGGTCCACCACGGTCATAGGGTTTTCGGGCATCACATAGTCCTTGGGAGTACCGCTTACATTGTAGGAGAAGGGCGAATAGACCGTCCCGAACTCGTAAGGGTCCTTGGTCAGGTTGAGAAAGCCCACGAGGCTTATCTTCATTCCGGCGAACCGGGCCTCTGCTCCGACCTCCGCATTGCGGTTCTTCTGCCAGCGCAGGGACGGATTGGGAACCATGCTGTAGGGCATGGTATAGTAAACGTAGGAAGGCTGCCCGCCGTGGGTGAATCCGAAGGTCTGTATGTCGCGGTACTCCTGCCTGGGGTAGAGGATATAGAATGAAGGCAATTTGCCGGCTATGCCCCAGCCGCCCCTTATGGAGAAATGCTCGGAGAATGTCCACTTGGCGTTGAACCTCGGCGAGAGAATGCTCAGGTCATCGTATGCCGCTCCGCGGATGAATACATTCTCCCAGCGCAGACCGGCCATCAGGTTGAGCGAAGTCTTGCCTATGGGTATGGTGATATTGTCCTCAATGAAGGCTGCGAGAGTGTGCATGTAAGGATAATCGCTGTAGGGCCGGGGCCTGTAGCCGTCAGCTGCCAGCGCAGGGTCCTCGTACCACTCGCCTCGACCGACATTTCCATCGGCCTTCCAATGTACTCCTGCCTTGAAATTATTCTTCACACCGCCCCAGAATCTCAGCCAGTGGTACTTGAGGGCCAGAGAATAGTCAAGTTCCTTGGAGTCCGTAATCTGGTCCGAATAGTATGTCAAGGGCAGTGCGTCGGCCATCCAGTAACCCTGTTCCTGCGCATGCACGGCAGGCTGGGCCGAAGCGTATGAATTGTACTTGTGATACCTTGTCAGCCTGTCATGGAAATAAATGGACCCGTCCAGGCTGAGGTTGGTCACCCAGCTCTTGTTGAGCAGCCAGGTCAGCTTGAAATGAGGCGTAAGCAGATTGTCCCTTTCTTTGCTGTACTCGTCCGAGAAAGCGTCAGGGTCATTCTTGCTGTTCATTCCGCCTATGTTGCCGTTGATTCCGGCCTCCAGACGAAGCATCTTGGCGAAGGTATGGGTATAGTCGGCGGTGAAGCCGCGACGCGTATAGGAAGTGTAGGGCGAAGTCAGCTTGCTGGTGGCATTGGCCCATTCGCCGCTGATATTCAGCACTCCGGAGCCGATTTCGAGCCCCTTTGAAACAGAGGCCCCGTAGGTGCGCGGATTGACCGAAAGCACTATGCTAAGCGGCGTGCGGCCCTTCTTTGTGGTCACCTTGACCATGCCGCTGCCGAGGTCGCCGTATTCGGCGGATGGCACGCCCGTTATTACCTCCACGGACTCTATGTTGTCAACGGACAGGCTCCTGGTGCCGATTCCGTTCATACCACCGAAATCGGCATTGTCTCCCATTCTCACCCCGTTCACCTCGACGGCAGTGCTGAAAGCCGCGTTTCCTGCCGTTGAGCCGCCGGCTCTAAGCGAAAAAGCGTTGTCCTGCGTCAGGTCGGGATTGATGGTCTTGCCGCCGGGCAGCAGGGCCGCAATGCCTCCCATGCTGTTCATCTGAAGGTGGTCCAGAGCGGTACGGCCTATGCGCTGGGTGGTGTTGATATTATCCTTGGAGGTCTCGGCCGTGACGACTACCTCATTGAGTGCCAGGGAATTGACGGAAAGCTTAATGACCATGCCCTCCACGGACCCGTCCACCTTGAGGCTGCGCTTTACCGTATTGAATCCGAGGCAGGACACTTCCATGGTATAGGAGCCTTTCTGCACTCCTTCAAGGGAGAAGGAGCCTCCGTCGTCGGTAACAGCCCAAAGGTAGTTCTCGTCCAGTTGCACTATGGCACCGGGGACCGGCTCTTCCGTCTTCGCGTCACAGACCTTTCCGCTGACCCTGAGGGGCCCGGCCGCACGCGCGGGAGCCGTCAGGGACAGCAGTATAAGGAATAGGAAAAACCGTTTCATCAAATTGTCAGATTATTCAAAAACAGCAAACGGCCTCACGACACCCTCGTTCTTGAAGCTCATCTTGGCAGGCTCCTCCTTGACCTTGTCGGCGGAATATGTAATGGTCCACGTATCCATGGTCATGAGCTCCCAGATGCGCCCGGCGGTGCAAGGAGAGGCGAAACGCACCCTGATGCAAGGCACCAGGTCATCGTTCAGCACGCAATACACCCCGATTACACCCTCCTCGCGGGAAAGATGGTTGCTAAGGAAAGGCAGATTGCGCTGGACTATGGGCTTCTCGTAATTCTGGTCGGCCACCTCATAGATGAACTGGGGCTGGCCCTCATAGACCTCCGTGCGCTTCTTGATGCCGTCCTCGTACTTGCCGTTGAACTCCGCCTTGAAAGAAGTGAACATACGGTGCATGTAGTCCGCCACGGGTATCAGCTCCTCGCCCTTCTCCAGCTCGACGAACTTGAAGTTCAGAGGAGTGACCTTCACGTCGCCGCCGGCGGTAGGCATTTCGAGGGTCTTCTTCTCGACAATGTCGCGGAACCACTTCTCGTCGGCACTCTCCGAAGGGTCCATGAACACCCTGATAATCAGAGGGCAGGCGAACTCGCTCTCTATGCCGTAAATCTTCTTCTCGGAGAAGCGCAGCTGCATTCCGAGGTTGTTGAGGTCCATCTTGTCCGGCATGTTTTCGGTGCGGATGGTAACCATCTTCACCTGCTCCACGGCCTTGTGGTCGGGATTCTCCACGCGGAACTTCGAAGGCACGAAAATGGCCTCCTGTATCTTCTCGGGACTGGTGACGGCAGGGTCGTAGGTGATAGCCACGCGGTGCTTGCCCACATAGGTCCTGACACCGTGGGTGCCCTTTATCTGCTGGAGTTTGCCCTTGAAAGCCATGGAACTGCCGTAGCACTTGACAGAGCGCAGAGGCTCGATTTCGAAGGTCTTGAGGGTGGATTTGTCCACCAGGGCGGTCACTGTGCCGTCCTCGTCCACCTTCTCAACGCCCCAAGTCTCGTCTATGGTAGGAAGCTCGAAACTGCTGCCGGCCCAGAAGCCAATGCCCAGAAGCAGCAGGGTCAGAACGGCAGGGACATATTTCCATGCCCCGCCCTTGGCCTTCCGGGAGAGGCCTGTCTGTATAGCCCCGAAGTTGCAGGAACCGGTACATTCCCCGCAAAGGGTGCAGTCCACGGATGTCACCTTGCCCCGGCTGCCGGCTATATCTATATGATAGGGGCAGGCCTTGTTGCAAAGGCCGCAGCCCGTACATTTCGCGTCATCCTTGATGATGTGCATCACCTGGAGCCTGGGCTTGCCGCAGAGGATTTCCAGCAGGTATCCGGCCAGGCACAGGGCTCCGAGCAGCCAGAACCATGGAATGGCCAGCCCGACCTTGCCAAGTACGAACCACAGCAGGCTGATGCCGAGTATCCAGGCCCAGAACTTAAGGGAATTTGAAATGGCTCCGAGAGGGCAGAGGTACTTGCACCAGAACATGTCTATGAAGAAACTGCCCAGGGTGACGAGGCTCACAGTGACAATCGACATCCAGAGGGTGATTTCGCCCTTGAATCCGGTAGCGACAGCATAATAGGGATCAAGGTGCTTGCAGAACAGCTCGCTCGCGGTGGCGGTCATATAGAAAATCCAGAAGACCAGCACATACTTGACAATGCGGAGAGCTTTGTCGGCGATAGTGCCCTGCTTTATGGATATAGCCTTGATTTTCAGCTTGTTGCGCAGCTTCAGCAGCAAATCCTGTACTGTACCCACAGGGCAGAGATAGCCGCAGAACAGCTTGCTCAGCAGCACCACGGCGGCAGCGAGGGCTATGCCCATCATGACCTGCAGCGAACTCATGCTGCAAGGCAGGGAACCCCGCACCCAGAAGGTGGTGAGCGCCTCCATGCCGCCAAGCGGGCATAGCGCCTCAGGGTCCACAGGCTCCATTTTAGGGAAGATAAGTTTGGCCAGACCGCACAGGAAGAAAATAATGGCGGCCAATGTCCCCCACTGGAGGACATAGCGTGGCCAATTGTGTCTTAAGTTGTTGTTCTTGCTCATAAGACAGGCCTTTTAATTGTTGCGTTTGCAAGATAGCAAAAAAAACTCATATTAGCACATAAAAACGATTTAACACACATCTTTCGCACGAATATCAGTCTTTTTTGACGCGGGACATGAGATTTCCCTCCAGAACGCGGCGTTCCATCTCCGGACGGCGGGTCTCCCCGGTAAGATATTTTTCCACTATGAGAGAGGCTATCGGGGCTGCCCAGGTGGCTCCGAAACCGGCATTTTCTATATAGGCCGCGACGGCTATCCTGGGGTTGTCCTTGGGGGCGAAACAGATGAAAACGGAGTTGTCCGCTCCACGGGGATTCTGGGCCGTACCTGTCTTGCCGCAGATATCCAGTCCGCTCACAGCCACGCTCGTTGCCGTACCTCCGCTGCCGGGGCCTCCGTTGACCGCCATCCACATGCCGTGGACTACCTTGCGGAACTGGGTGGTATCCACCATGGTGTACTGCCTTTCCTTGAACCTGTCCTCGATTTCAACCCCTGGAGATTCTTTGATTATATGAGGGACGATGTACCAGCCCCTGTTGGCCACCGTGGCGGCCAGGTTGGCAATCTGAAGCGGAGTCACGGTTACCTCGCCCTGTCCTATGGAAATGGACTTTATGGTGGCAAATTTCCACCATCCCTTGCCGTAGAGACGGTTGTAAGTGCGAGAAGAAGGGATGCTGCCGCCCGTCTCGGAAGGGAAATCGCTGCCGAGTTTATGGCCGAAACCGAAACTCTGCACATACTCGTTCCATTTGTCGAGGGCCGCTCCTATGTCCCCGTATTTCCTGTTTTCCAGAATATCTCGCAGGGCGAAAGTGAAATAGGAGTTGCAGGACATCATTATGGCCTCGTCCAGGTTGATCGGGGACTTGTGGCCATGGCAGCCGGGACGGTGGTCGCCGAGGGTGTATCCGTGGGCGCAAGGGAAGAGGGAGCCGGGCTGTAGGGTGCCCTCCTGAAGGCCTATGAGGCCGTTCACGAGCTTGAACACGGAGCCGGGCGGATAGACTCCCTGCACCGCGCGGTTGTTCATGGGACGGTAAGGGTCGCTCACAAGGGTATTGTACCACTTGTTGATTTCGGCCAGCTTGTCAACGTCTATGCCGGGGCTGGACACGAGCGTAAGTATCTCTCCCGTAGAAGGTTCTATAGCCACGACGCTCCCCGCCTTGCCCTGCATGAGCATCTGCCCGAAGTGCTGGAGCTCGGCATCTATGGTGGTGATCACGTCCTTGCCCGGCACGGCCTCCTTGTCCATCTGGCCGTCCTTGTAGGAAGACTCTATCTGCCCTTTGGAATTGCGAAGGTAGATATGGTATCCCTTTTCGCCGCGAAGGTCCTTCTCCCTGGCCGACTCTATTCCCGTCTTGCCGGCATAATCGCCCGGACGGTACTCCCCGGGATGCTTGCGTATATAATTCTGGTCCACCTCGGAGACATGTCCGAGCAGATTGCCGCCGGCGTTGAAAGGATAGTCGCGTATGCTTCGCACCTGGCCCTTGAAGCCGGGGAACTTGTACTGCACCTCGGCAAAGCGCATGTACGACTCGGCGGGAAGTTGCTTGAGCATCACCATGGACTGCCATCCTATCCTGCTCCTGTTCCTTTCATACTCGGCCATTTTCTCCTTGATGAAGGAAGGCTCCACGCTCAGTATATCCGCGAGCATGAGGGTATCGAAAGGCTGGACCTCCTTGGGCGTGACCATTATGTCGTAGGCCACCTTGTTGCCCACCAGAATCTTGCCGTTGCGGTCGTAGATGACTCCCCGGGTCGGGTAGATGATGTCATAGAGCATCGAATTGTTCGACGCATTTATCTTGTACTTGTCATCTATTATCTGAATGGTAAATATGCGGCCTAGCAGTATCAGGGCCACAGCACCCAGTCCTATGAGCAGTTTATGGGATTTTTCCAGAGCCATGGCCTACCTCCTGTCCTCGGGTGTGAGCATGTCCGCTATGGGGAAGCCGATCAGCACACCTGCGGCTATAGAGGCCACGACACGCCACAGGTTGAAGGAGAAAGGTCTGGCGGAAGCGCCGTCGGCCCAGATATACAGCACCATGAAGAGGGTCTGCACCAGGAAAATGGCGAACGTCACCTTGAGGGGGCCGGCCCTGCGGACGGAGAAATTCTCGCCGCGCACTATCAGTTCCTCTCCGAAAATGCGCCTCACCAGGCCGCGGCGGACAAGGGCCACGCTCACAAGGGCGAAGGTGTTTATGCCCACCACTCCTTCGGCAAGGAAATCCACGGCCAGGCCGGTTGCGAAGGCTATCATAAGACCTGCCGGAGTACTGACCTTGACGGGAACGCACAGGGCGAGCACAGGCAGTATGGACAGGGTCACATAGGGGGTGAAATGGAAGAAGTTGCAGATAAGAATCTGGGCGACCACCAGCAGTACATATTGCAGATAGAAATTCTGTTTCATCAGTCGTCCTCCCTGTTTTCGAGGGAAGAAATCTCCTCCCTGCCCTTGTTGGACACCACCGTTATAAACCTCAGCGCTCCAAAGTCCTGAAGCAGACGCACTTTTATCTCGTATGTAGCTCCGTTCACAACCTTGCTGTCACCGACCACCCCGATGGGTATGTCGGAGGGGAAAATGGAGGAATACCCGCTGGTATAGACAGTGTCGCCGGGAGCGAACTTCTGCTGCAGCGGAATCTGGCCCAGCACGGCACCGTCAGTGGCCTTGCCGTCCCAGACGAGGGGTCCGACGGAGCCCTCGCGACCAAGCCTAGCGGAAACGCTGAACTCGGTATTCATGAAGGATATGGCATAAGAATAATGCTTGCTGACCGCATCCACTATGCCTACGACTCCGCAGGAGGACACGAGGCCGCTGCGAGGCGTCACTCCGTCCTCGGAACCTTTGTTGATTATCAGGTAGTTATGCTGCTTGTTGCGGCTGGACTTGACTATCGAAGCGGGCAAATACCTGTAGTCCCCCACCTCTGTCAGGCCGGAAGGAGCCTCCGCCCCTGTCAAAGACTTGTAATAGTCCACCTGACGGGCAAGGGCGAAATTCTCGGAGGCCAGGTCCTCGTTCATGCCGGACAGGGAGAAGTAATAGCGGACATTCTCCGCAGCCCCCCAGGTCTTGGCCATGAAGGAATGCATCCACTTGGATATGAAGAAGTTCTGGACTCTGCCGTTGTTATGCAGCAAAGAAAGGGCAGCAACCTCCATCAAAATGAAGATTGCTGCATTCACCAGGGCCGGGATTATTTTCTTCCCCGCGGCCATGCCTATCTCATCAGGAAGGAATAGTTGGCTGCATTCTTGAGGGCTATGCAAGTTCCTCTTGCCACGGCGCGAAGAGGGTCTTCGGCCACATGGAACTGTATGTTCACCTTATCGGTGAATCTCTGTGCAAGGCCCCTGAGAAGAGCGCCGCCGCCTGAGAGGAAGATACCGTTCTCCACTATATCGGAATACAACTCCGGAGGAGTCTGCTCCAAGACATGGAGTATGGAAGTCTCTATCTTGGAAATGGACTTGTCAAGGCAGTGGGCTATCTCCTGATAGGTGATGCGGGCCTCGACGGGGTGCGCAGTCATAAGGTTCGGGCCCCTGACCACGAAAGGCTCGGGCTCCTCTTCCAGATTGGGAATGACGGCTCCGACCTCGATCTTGATCTTCTCGGCGGTGATTTCACCCACCTTGATATTGTGCTGCTGACGCAGATAGTACTGTATGTCGCTCGTAAGCTCGTCGCCGGCGGTCTTGATGCTCTCCTGCTGGACTATGCCGCCCAGGGAGATTACAGCAATCTCGGCGGTACCGCCTCCGATATCGACCACCATGTTGCCCTTAGGAGCCTCTACATCGAGACCTATTCCAAGAGCCGCGGCCATAGGCTCGTAAATCAGATAGACATCACGGCCTCCGGCATGCTCGGAAGAGTCGCGCACAGCCCTTATCTCCACTTCGGTACTGCCCGAAGGGATGCCGACAACTATCTTCAGGTTGGGGTTGAAAAGCGTCTTGTGCTTGCTGTTGACCTGCTTTATAAAGCCCCTTATCATCATTTCGGCAGCATTGAAGTCCGCGATGACTCCGTCCTTCAGAGGGCGGACGGTCTTAATGCCGGGATTGGTCTTCTCATGCATCAGCTTGGCCTTCTGGCCTATGGCAATGCACTTGCCCGTGTGGTTGTCCAAAGCCACTATGCTCGGCTCGTCCAGCACAATCTGGTCATTCTGGAAAATGACGGTGTTGGCCGTTCCGAGGTCTATTGCGAGTTCCTGTGTAAGAAATGAAAATGCCATATCTTGATTCTTGTTCCAAATATTTCCGTAAAAGTACGAAAAATTTCGGATATCAAAGAATATTAATATATAAAAATGTCTTATTCATGAAGGCAGCCGTCCAGGGCCTTTTCTATGGCTTCCTTGTCCAGGTCCTGTCCTATGAAGACTATCTTTATCATCCTGTCGCCATATTCGGGGTCCCAGTCGCGCCTGAGGTTGGCATCGCGCTCCATGAGGGCCTCCAGCCTGTCCTCGGGCATGGTAGCGAACCAGAATCCTGCGTCCTTCACCATCTTCTGCTTGCCGGCTGTCTCGAAAAGGTAGCACTTGTCGGGCTCGTCCCAGAAATAGCAGAGGCCCTTGGAGCGGATTACGCCCTCCGGCCAGTGCTTTGCCACCATATTGTCGAACTTGTTGAGGTCGAAGCCCGGACGGCGGTAATACACGTATGTGCCTATGCCGTATTCCTCCGCCTCGCCTTCGTCGTCGTGATGATGGTGATGGTGGTGATGTCCGTGTTCGTGCTCGTGCTCGTCGTCATCGTCGTCGTGGCCCTCTATGGCTGCTATCCAGGCGGCGGAAGTCGCGACCTTGTCGAAGTTGAACAAATTGGTATTCAGTATGGTATCGAGGTCTATGTCGCCGTAGTCGCACTCCAGTACGCGGGCCTTGGGATTGAGGGCGAGGACTATCTCGCGCACCCTGCCGAGTGCCTCCGGAGTCACCTCCGAAGCCTTGTTCAGAAGCACTATGTTGCAGAACTCTATCTGCTCAATGACCAGCCTCTCAAGGTCTTCCTCTCCTAGATTGTCCTTCTTGAGGGCATCTCCGCAGGCGAATTCGTCCTTCATCCTGAGAGCATCCACCACCGTCACTATGCAGTCCAGGCGGGGAAGCGCCGCTCCGTCGTACTGGGGGAAGAGGGCGGGCAGGCTGCTCACGGTCTGGGCTATGGGGGCAGGCTCGCAGATGCCGCTGGCCTCTATGACTATGTAGTCGAAGCGGTTCATGCGGGAAAGGTCGGCCAGCTGGGACACCAAGTCCATCTTCAATGTGCAGCATATACAACCGTTCTGAAGGGCCACGAGGGAGTCGTCTCCCTGACCCACGACACCGCCTTTCTCGATAAGGTCGGAATCTATATTGACCTCGCCCAAGTCATTGACTATCACCGCAAACTTAATACCGCGACAGTTGTTCAGGATACGGTTCAGAAGGGTGGTCTTGCCGCTGCCCAGATATCCGGTCAGAAGCAGTACGGGGAGTTCTTTTTTATCTAATGAAATCGTCATATCGCTAAGTTTTTGTTTTGGGAGCGCAAAGTTAACAAAATGCGCTGACTTTCACAAGGGTAAAGGGGCAGCCGCTAATGGAGCATTCGCCTTGCATAAAGCAGCCTCCAGGCATTCTCATAATAGTCTTCGCTGCCTTCAAGCAGGGAATTGTACCTGACTACCATGGAAGAATGGACTATGTGCCCGTTGCCGGCATATATGGCCACATGGGATACGCGGCCAGTCTGCCTGTTGCCAAAAAACAGCAGGTCGCCGGGGCGGAGATGGTCCCATCTTCCCTCGAGCACACCTTCCACTGAAAGCTCCTCCCCCTCGTGCAGCTGCTCGGAGGCATTGCGTGGAAGTTTTATTCCGGCCATGAGGTAGCATTGGCGCACAAGACCGCTGCAATCGAAGCCCTTGACGGTGGTACCGCCCCAGAGATAGGGTGTGCCGAGATAAGAAAGCGCCTCATCCACAATGCTTTGGCCGTTGCCGTCAAGGGTGGAGGGGTCGCAAAGGTCCCTTTTGCGCACCCAGCCCATGCGGCTGGTGGAAGGAATGGTTACGGCGACAAAACCCTTTCTGGACCTGGAGGCACAGGACCCGCCCTTTTCGGAATCCCGAACCGGCTTCTGTAGCAAATCGCCCCGGACAAGGTCGCATATCACGGCCGAGCGCTCCGAAGGTTCTTCATACAAGGTAGAATATTTAGCTTTTACAATGTAGTCGGAAGAGACCGAGGAAGCGCAGGGATGCACCTGGAGGCGGTTCACCCAAGCCGTATATGAAGGCTCCAGAAGATGCACCTTCAGCCAATAATTGCTGCTGTCCAGGACCTCCATCACCGAACCCATAAGCGCCTGGGTCTCAAGCGGGGACTCATAATCGGGCTCGGCCCTCAGATTGGCAGCCGAAACGCTGACGACAACATATTTCTTCTCCTGGGCAAACGCCAGAAGCGGCAGCATAAGCAATAAGGCAACGATGACTTTCTTCATATACCTAAATTCCGCAGAATTTTTTCGTAAAAAATAGCAAGCCCTTGATAAAGAAACCCTTATAAGGGCTTGCGATTGTCAGAAATTTCACCTAAATTAGTGCTTACGACAACAACTATATAAGTGAGCACTGACATGGC
>JAFVCK010000064.1 GCA_017479265.1 Bacteroidales bacterium
CAGCAACAATACGTTTACGATTTCCGCCGATGCCACGAATATCGCCGTCGGTCTTTACTATAGCTTCTAAATCGTAAGAGTACCATTATTAAAGGCGCCGCATCCTCGACAAGGGTGCGGCGCTTTTGCGTCTGGCGGCAGGGGATTTTCTTGCGTTCTTCGTTCAGCATATACGGTGTGGTTACACTGACAAAGCAAACAAAAACATAGCGTGATTTTGAGCAAATCGTTCGCCTTATCGGCAATAATTGCTATATTTGTACGATGATGGTGTCGCCCGATTGGACAGCAGCCATTCACAGCAACAGGAATTGTACTAAAACCACATCTGAAATGGAGGAATCTAAACCTGTACTTCTGGACCGGGCCGGTCTGGAGAAAGCGATGGGACTGCACGGTTTCTTCGGAAAGTTTGTATCCGGCATCCTCGCCAAAGTTCTTGAACTGGACCGCGTAAACGCCACATTTGAGCATGTCGCCCACCTTCAGGGGCCGGAATTTTCCGAAGGCACCATGAAGGCGATAGGTATTTCGTACGACGTGCTCCCGGAGCAGCTTGAAAGGATTCCGCTCGAGGGCGGTTTCTTCACCGTCTCCAACCACCATTTCGGTGCGATAGACGGCATGATGCTGTCTTCCATCATAGGCTCGCGCCGGCCTGACCTGAAGATTCTCACCACCTTCATCCTGAACCTCATCCCCAACCTCAAGGATTCGTTCATAGCCGTGGACAATTTCTCCTCGGGAGGAGCCAGAAGCATGGAGGGCATACGCAAGGCGCTGGAGCATATATCGGAAGGCAAGCCCTTGAGCCTGTTCCCCGCAGGGGAGGTCGCGACCTACCAGAGGGGAAAAAACCGCACAGCCAAGAAGAAAGTCATCGAGGACAAGCCCTGGGCCGACAACATGATAAAGCTCATCCGTAAGTCAGGCTATCCTGTGATTCCGGTTTACTTCGACGGTGTCAACTCCCCTTCTTTCCATCGACTGGGCCGCATACACGAACGCCTCCGCACCGTCCGCCTGGTGCATGAACTGTTCAACAAGAAGGGCGTGAACGTGAAGGTACGCATAGGCCAGCCGATAAGCGCCGAGGAGATAGCCTCCATGGACATTCCGACCCTCGGAAAATATCTTCGCAACCGTTGCTATGCACTTGAAGCTCAATGCATTGAGGCTCCGAATAATGTGGCGGCGGCTCCCCAGAAGCCTGTCGCTCCCCATATCAGCGCAGATGTCGTCGCTGCTGAAATCGAGTCCCTTGAGCACCGCAGGCTGATGACCTCCGGCGACTACGGCGTATATCTCGTAGAGTCTTCCGAGGCTCCCAATACCATGCAGCAGATTTATCGTCTGCGCGAGGAGACTTTCAGGGCCATAGGCGAAGGTACCGGCGAGGCCCTTGACACGGACGAGTACGACAATTACTACCACCATCTCATACTGTGGGATGCCAAGGCCAAGGACATAATAGGAGCATACCGCCTCGGCTTTGGGCCGGACATCATGGCCGCGAAGGGAATCAAAGGCTTTTACTCTTCCACGCTGTTCCGTCTGGGCGAAAAGTCATCCGAGATATTCGGTCACGGATTCGAACTGGGACGCTCTTTCATCACAGCCCCCTATCAGCGCGAAGTTCTGCCCCTGAAACTTCTGTTCGCCGGCATACTCCTGTCCACCCTTCACTGCCCCCATGCGCATTACTGCGTCGGCCCGGTGAGCATTTCCAACAGCATTCCGGACTTCTATAAGAGCCTTATAGTCTATTATATATCAAAGGTTTACAATCTTCCTTCAGGAGACAAACTCGGCATCCCGACCCATCCTTTCGTGCCGGAATACCTGTCCGTGGACCCGGAAGGACTGCTTGCAGGAGTGAAGGACATAGACGGCTTCGACCGCCTGCTGGCCGCCATTTCAGACGGCAAGTACCGTCTGCCCGTGCTGCTTCGCAAATACATAAGCGGAGGAGCCAGGATAGCCTGTTTCAACGTTGACCCCCTGTTCTCCAACTGCGTTGACGGACTCATAGCCCTCCGCATGTCCGATTACCCCGAACGCTCGGTGAAGTCGTTCCTGCGCGGAGTGCCGGAGGAGACGCAGGCCAAGGTTTACAAGCATTTATACGAGTAGCAGATGGACAGTCCGATATGGGTTTACATACTGGGGTTGGTGGGTATGGCCGTGTATGGTTCACGCATCCTCATCCAGTGGTGGATATCGGAAAAGTCCAAGAAGGTTGAATCCCCGGGCAGTTATTGGGTGCTGAGCAGCCTTGGGGCCATGCTGCTGTACGTATATGGGTGGCTCAGAAAGGATTTCAGCATTCTTTTCGGGGAGAGCGTCAGCTATTACATTTATATGTGGAACATCAGCATCAAGGGCATGTACAAGAAAGTTCCCCGAATACTGATTATATTCCAGGCCCTGTTCCCGGTATTCATCCTGGCCCTCATCGCCCGCGACCTTCCGGCCTTCACGGCAAGTTTCCTGCAGAACGAGGATATCCCCCTGTGGCTTCTGATATATGGCATACTGGGCCAGTTCACATACGAGATACGCTCTGTCTATCAACTGGTTTACAGTTATCGCCGCAATGAGTCCATCCTGCCCCTTGGGCACTGGGTGCTGGCCGTCGTCGGCTCGCTGATGATTATCTCCTACGGAATCATACGCCACGACTGGGTGCTGGTCATCGGCCAGTTCTCTATCGTATTCTCCATCCGCAACCTCATGCTCAGCATAGGCGAACACAAGCGGCGGTAATCACGCGGAAGTCACTCGGCACTGCGGAAGATGCCGCTGAACAAGATTGCGCCTGATGAAGTTTCCCTGATGAAGAAGCAAAAAGGTCGATTTGCGATAAAGAATGTTTCTCCTTCAGGAGGTCCTGCGGTAGGTTCTGTCTCGATTATGGTTACAGAAGCCGCTCTTGTGCCTTTTTCCGCCACGGATATTGAAGATTTTTGATATACATCAGAAATAACTACCTCGGTATTTTCTGCAATCTCCGTCAAGGAAGCCGTATTTGTGAATAAACTTGTCATACCCAGCTCGCTCAAGAAATCCTTGAGATCGAGCATGCTATCAATCTTGAATTTGGGGATTTGAACGTTTACCGACCTGGACTGCATTGCCAAATCCATTGTAGAAATGTCAAATTCACCCAAGAGCCGGTCTGTCGTCACCTGTTCTGCAGGCAGAACTACATTCATGACAAACCCACCGTTTCCATAAGGAAGTTCAACAGCCGAATATTGTTCTGTCTCCATATAGAAGATATCCCCTCCTCTTGACATCATTTCAACGCGGAATTTATTGTCGTTATCGGCATAGAAATAGTTTGGCCACGTATCCATAGGGTCGAATTGTTCTGACCATGTCGCATCGAAGTACAAGGCGTTAAGCAGATAAGCAACGGCATTCGGATTGAATTCTTCCAAAATGGAAGGTATCATGCCATTTGTCTTCTTCGAGGCCCAATCATTGATAAGAGAAGAAGCCTGTTCGCTGTTTGAAAAATCTACATTCATAACACACGAATCATACCATGACACCACAGAATATTTGAACTCCTCCTTGATAGTATATAGACTGTTCAATGCTACCAAATCTGCAAATTGGACAGTAGCCTCTGACGCATTCTCTTCAGTCAACACTTTCAGATTAAGGCATAGTTCGCGGAAATCGTCAAGATTCATATCAAAGGCTTTGCATATTTCTTCCAAGGTATTGCCACTGGCACCTTCAGCAGTCATTCCCATAGCTAGAACCAAACTGTATGGGGATAGTAATATATTTCCATCATCAGATTTGGAATAATATTGCAAGCCTTTGATACCTACCCGGTTTGCAGCTATTACAGCGGATTTTAGGTCATCTTCTGGATAAGCATGAGCCAAATCCCTCCGAAAAACCGGATCTGTAGAGTCTGTATCATCGACAGGAATCGCATTCTCGGAAACCTCCTGCTGTGAAGTCTGATCTTGGCTGACACTTGCTGTATTGCAAGATACATTAGTAAAAAGCATCAATGCCGGAAGTATGCTCAAGCCGTTTATTTTCATTTTCATATACTACTAATAGAGTATTCTTTTTATTGTATCGTATGTATTAGAATAGTAGGGATTTTTTAATTCGCCATCTATATTATACCATACAGGCTCTCCATTCACTGAATTACCAACTCCATTCCATCCCCAGTTTGCTCCAATCTGGCGAGTAGTCTCCGTAACGGTATGCATATATTCATAAACGATTTCAAATGCCTCCCCGGGCCTATTATATCTATAACGTTTTCTATATACATCATAAGTTCTTACCGAATTTTTGACAGCATCTATCAGAACAACATGTCCACCTTCTCCGTTGTTATTTGTTAATTGAGCAATTAAAGGATATGCGTGATATGCTATAAAGTCAATCAAGTCTGAATAAGACGCTTTATCCTCGGTCATTGAAAGAGTCAACCCAAAATGAGTTCCCATTACTTCTTGCGCTTTGAAAAGAGATGCACCAGTCCCGTTCTGTCTATATTTTGCTTCAAACAAGTATCCAAGGTAAACCATCAAAGATGAGACCTTATCTGCATTCATTCCGGAACTTGACAAAGGAAGCTCCGAAAAATAATCTCCATATGAAGTTTCCGTAAAATGCACATTTGATGGTGTAAGTGTCAAATACGATGTTGCAGCGGCTGGCATTATAGCATCAGAATAAAAATCAGAATAAAAGGAAAACTCTGAATCGTACTCAGAATAAAGAAAATAAAGATATTGGGCTAATGCAACCATAGTACATCCTGTCGCGCCATGATTTGTCATCGCTGCATTTTTGTATGGAGCCCTTTGGTTCCAAGGATGGCTTTGTCCCCACGCTGTATATGTCATATGATTAATTGAAGTAACCACAGTCGTATCATTCATTATAACGGACTCAAACTCAGGTATGTCGCTGATGTCCAAGTCACAAGGAATTCCTATATTCTCTTTATGTAAATCAGAATACTCAACATTGATTAGCTCTTCGCCATTGACAATATCGCTTGAAATTCTCTTCATTTGGTTTCGCAGGAACAACTCTTCGGCAGGATTAAAAAATATATCATTTTCACTATTAAGACTTCCTGATGCACATTCCATCAATACCATTGGATGTCGACGATTAGCTGATATGAGTTCCCATCCCTCATTGTAATTGACAAGATAGCATTCAGCAACCTCCCCATCAGAATCAATAGGGAGAATGCGGAAATCTCCAGATTTTGTTAAACGATTGTTTCTCGTCGATATGATATAATTTACCATTTCATCATAAGATAGGAACTTTGATTGCAAATAGTCCACATCCACACGATTGTCAATAGTTAACAAATCAGACTTTTTGCAAGCGACGACCGAAAGGACTAGAAGTAGAGTGTAGATAGTTTTTCTAAATACCATGGCTTAGTTAAGTGTTAAATTATACCCAAAAACAACATCTTCTCTATACAAAGTTATACTTTTTTATATTCATCACCAAACATTCTTGGATTTATTATTTGGGAAATATATACTTATTGTCTACGAAAACGGTGTAACTTCTTGAGTAATAAACAAGCAGCGGTAATCACCTTATGCCAGTTCAGCGTGTTTCTCGTTCAATTCGGACATTATTGCCTTGATTGCAGATTCATTTACACCATCCTGTCTTAAGTAGTCATCGGCTTTAGAAACGATATCCATCACCTGTTCGATAATCTTCTCAGGATGATTGATGCTATAATGTCTGGAGACAGTTATCAAGTCGTTTGCGGTGATGCCTTGGTTCTTGCCATTTATACTCATGAACTGCCCCTTTTGGGCATGTAAGGTTGCGGGGTCAATACTAAAGACCATGTCATAGGCCGGGGCAAGAGACCATCGGCCGCCGTTATCCATCAGGAATGATATATTCTTGTCATGATCATCAATGTTTCCGCCAGTAACATTGAAGACCGTCCTTCTGAACAGTTGTTCCTTATCTGCATATTCTAATCCCAGTCGCTCAATTACATCAAAGGCATCCTCATAGGAACAGGTCTCACCATTGATGGCCCGTAACGATTGCATATGTACTTTAGCCCCCTCGACCCGGTCAAAACGTTTGCTCAGGAAATTGGTCGCATTGTCGAATGTCCGCAATTCCGTATAGGGCATTGTTATCCCCGCGTCCTTACACATTCGCGAATAGGAGTATTCCATTTTGGCGTAAGGAAACAAATCACTCCCGTTATCATATTTCAGGACGTAGTAATCGTATCCCGTGGGAAGAAGTACTTGTCCGGATTTTATAGAATGATCCGCCGGATTCACTGCAATCAAAGCCTTTGGCCTCTTCCCCCCGGGAGAGGTCCCCAATTTGATCAGATCCTGCCACAAAAGTTCCCGGTCAGTAGCGAACCGGACTTCATTCCGTTCTTCAAGAACGCTCTTGGCAAACTCGTAGAGGCGCATGATGTCAACATCAAAAGGAAGGTCTTCGTCTTCAATGGCTGCGGGCAAGTATTCGAGAGCACCCATACCCCTTTTGCCTATAAAAGAAAGATAGTCAACCGCAGACACATCCTTCATGCTCACTTTATGTTCTTTCGCCCAAGACCTGAACAGGGAGTTTCCCCAATGGTCCGGCAATGAATCGGCAAAAACAGGAGGCAAACCTCTGAAAACATTCTTCGGATTACCACCCCTTATATTCAGACCGCTATGGACCTTTCTTGAGGAAATGGATAATTGTATCGGAGATATATCCCACCCAAGAGATAAAAACTCTTTGTCAAATTGGAAGATGGATGTTTCCGTTCTCCAATTTGTCTTGTCCCAAGACAAATAACCTACGGTTTTCCCCCATAAGACAACTTTTACGACATTGCCATTCATTTTTTTCTACGTTTATTCTGTTTCTCCCATTGCCTGGCCAGATCACTGCGGGATGCCTCCGGTATCAAGACATCTACCTCTATTTCAAGGTCAAGAGCATCCATCAAAAGATAAAAATGGGACAGGGAGAGCCCTTGCCCCTTGCCGTTTTCAAACAGGCTGATTGTGGACAAGGCCACCCCGGTCTTCCTGTGTATCTCCTGTTGTGAAAGGCCGAGAGCCTTTCTATACGCCTTGAAGCGCAGGCCTAAGGCCACAATCTTGTCGAATGCTGTTTCTACCTTCTCCATAATATGATATATCATATATTTGACCGCAAAAATAGATAAAATATTTGATATATCATAATATTTTGCGCGGACATGTAGGCACGTCCGTCAAGGCCGGGTGAATTTTTCGAGGCGCTTCATGACCTTGAATACCACCCGGTCGGGGAAGTGGCGGAAAAGGGGTATGGAAATGTGGTTGATAAGGCCGGGCATGCAGGTCTTTTTCCCGGCGAACATGCGCTTCAGAGCCCGCGCGGCGAGCTTTTCCGGAGGCAGGCTGACCCCGAGGCGCACAGCAAGGCGACGCAGGTTGGGTGCCAGGCCGTAAAGCCCCGTATCCACGGCACCGGGAGTCACCACCGTCACGCCGACTCCCATGGGCTTCATCTCGTACCAGATGGACTTGGAAAAGCTGTAAATATATGTCTTAGTCGCTATATATGTCTGGATACCAGGGAATTCCATCCATTTGCAAAGGGACGACATGTTGAGTATGTATCCCCGTCCCCTCCTGCACATATCCTCTCCGAAAAGACGGCAAAGCCCTGTCATGGTCACAACGTGCAGCATCACCATGTTCTCCACTTTCTCCGGGGGTGTGTCATAGAGGGCGTTGAAAAAGAAAAAGCCAGCGTTGTTGATGAGAATATCTATCTCAAGGCCCTGCGCGGCGGCATAGTCATAAACCTCCCTGGCGGCATTCTGACGTGACAGGTCGCACCAGAAAGGATAGGTCCTCACCCCGTAGGATGAACTTATCCCGAGCGCCGCCTCCGATAGTTCCTTCTCCTGATTGGAAACCATCAGAAGGTCACAGGAATAGTCCCTTGCGAGAATAGTTGCATACTGGAGGCCTATTCCGCTGCTCGCCCCCGTCACAAGCGCCGTCATACCCCCAGTCTTTTTGAATTGACGGCTTCGGCCGCATCAACCTCCTTGCGCAAGGAACAAGGCATGTCGGACACGCAGTGGTGGCATTTCATCTCCAGGGTGTACATCCTGCCGACGCAGTAATTGGACCTAAGGCAGCCCGAACGGTAATCGGGACCGGATTCCTGCATTTTGGCCACGAAGGCAGGGTCGTGCACCAGTACATGGGCCATCTGGATGAGCTCGAATCCCTCGGAAAGCACAGTCTCGCAGCCTGCCCTGCTCTGTATGCCGCCGACATATACAAGAGGCAGCGACAGGGCCTTGCGGAAACGTTTAGCACTCTCAAGGAAATACAGTTCCTTGTAGGGCACGGTAGGAATGAGGACCCTTCCTGCCACGGCAAGACCGGCCTTGAGCCACCAGAATTTCCAGGGGTTCATATAATGGGCAAGGGTCTTAAGGGGCATGGCACCGCCCAGAATCACCATGGGGGCCTTGCTCACGAAGCCTGCGCTGAGCACTATGGCATGGACTCCGTGACGCTCTATTTCTTTTGCTACCTTCAGGCATTCCTCCTCGTCGAGGCCGCCCTTGAAGCCGTCGAACATGTTGGTCTTCACCACTACGGCCATATCGTCGCCGGCATGGGCCATCACCTCGTCCAGCACTTCGTTCATAAAGCGCATCCTCCCTTCCAGGCTGCCGCCATATTCATCTTTGCGATGGTTGGTATAAGGCGACAGGAACTGGGATATAAGGTAGCCGTGGCCGGCATGTATCTCCACGCAGTCGAATCCGCAGTCGCGGCAGAAGTCCACAGCCTCGCCGAAATGCTTGACTATCAGGCGTATTTCATCTTTTTTCAGAGCTCTTGCAATGGTTGGGGAATAGAGGTTGAGCCCTGTCGATGCGCCCACTGGCATACGGTAGCCGCAGGTGTAGAAGTGGGTCATGTTGCCGCAGTGGCCGAGCTGAATCGAGACCTTGGCCCCTTCTGCATGGACGGCATCGGTAAGGTCCTTCAAGGCCGGCTTGATTTCATCCCTTATGTAGAGCTGCCCGTCAAAAGATACTCCGCTGCGGTCCACCGCGCAATACGCCACGGTGGTCATTCCTATGCCTCCCCGGGCTACGCTCACATGGTAGTCCTTCAGCATGGCGCTGGGTTTGTTGCCAGGGCACATATTCTCGAATGCGGCGCTGCGTATGGTGCGGTTGCGAAGGGTGACGGGGCCGAGTTTGAATGGCGTAAACAGTTCAGACATAAATCAATAGATATAAGGGAAAATCCTTTTCAGGCGGGTCTTGTCGAACTCGTCTGGGAATTCTTTTTCGTATTTGTGATATATGGAATTGGACCGGGGAACGAGGTTGGCGCAGGTGAACCAGAAGAACACCAGGCCGGCGGCGCTCCAGGTGAGTATAGCCCAGCCGAGCCATTCCACGATTTCGCCGAAATAATTGGCCGAAGTGACAAAGTTGTACATGCCGCCTTTGGGAAGATAATGGCGGGTGTCACCGGGCTGCCGCAGAGAACGGATTATCTCGTCCGAACGCCGGTTGATATACATCCCGGCGAAAAATACCAGCGTACCGGCTATGAAGGCCGGGCCCGTAATCCAGGAAGAGTCGTAATAAGCTCTTTCCGGGGCCAGGCGGAAAAGCCACCATCCCTGAATGTAACCATTTATCAGATTGAAGGTTACGCTCATAAGGACTATGCTCAGGGGCATTCGCGAGCGTCCGCTCATCCTCATGGGGAACACGAAGGTCCTGTGGACATAATGCAGGGCGAAAAACAGGAAGAACAGCAGATACGGCACGGAAAACCTGACTTCGCTGGTGACCCACAGATACAGGACCGTCAGCAGGACAGGCATTTCCATGAGCATCCAGCCAAGACGGGAGGGCAGGGTCGGGCCCCATTTTGGGGATATCATCTTGCCGTATCCCGCATCGATGAAATACAGGGCCGCGAACACCACGGCTCCGAGCAGGGTCATCGTCAACAGTACTACGTCAAATTGTTCCATACACGCCGTAAACTCGCCCAAGGCTTTGTTTACGTGGCAAATATAACAAAAAATCACTATATTTGGGCATGAAACGTATTTTGACTATTCTGATGGCAGCCATTGCAATTGATGCCTGCGCTCCCAAAAACGTGGTGACGCGCAAAGATGACACTGTTGACAATTATTTCGGGACTCAGGTCGCGGACCCTTACCGCTGGCTCGAAGACGACTCTTCCCAGGAGACAGCAGCCTGGGTGAAGGCCCAGAACAAGGTGACTGACTACTACCTGCGGCATCTGCCCGGCAGGGCGAAAATACTCTCGAGGCTCAAGGAAGTGGCCAACTACGAGAAGGTAGGCACTCCTTTCCACGAGCGCAACGGCAAGTGGTACCAGTACCGCAACAACGGCCTCCAGAACCAGAGCGTGCTATACGAGCTGGATTCTCCCTCCGGCGAGCCCCGGGTTTTCCTGGACCCCAACACCCTGAGCGAGGACGGTACTGTGGCTCTCAAGGGCTGCCATTTCTCCAATGACGGCAGATATATGGCATACGTCATATCCCGCAGCGGTTCCGACTGGGAGGAAATCTACGTCATGGATGCCCGCAGCAGGGATCTTTTGGAAGACCATATCGCCTGGGCGAAGTTCACGGATGTGGCATGGCACGGGGACGGATTCTATTACAGCGCTTACGACAAGCCCGGCAGCGACCATGCCTACAGCGGCAAGAACGAGGGCCACAAGATATATTTCCACAAGATAGGGACCGCCCAGGACGAGGATGTGCTATTCTTTGAGAATCCCGCCGAGCCCCTGCGTTTCTACCAGGCCAGCGTGAACGAGGCCGAGACAATGATGTTCCTTTACGAAGACGGAGCAGACGTGGGCAACAATCTGTATGTCAAGGATTTAAGAAAACCTGACGCTTCCTTCGTGCAGATTTCCAGAGACATGAAGAATGCTGTGTATCCGGTGGAGACAGACGGAGAACTGATATATATCCAGACCAACGTGGACGCTCCTCTTGGCAGGCTTGTCGTCACTACTGTGGACAACCCCAGGGTATGGAAAGACGTGATTCCCCAGGGAGAGAGCGTGCTGGACGGAGTGTCCTTCATAGCGGACCGCTTCATCATTGCAACATATTCCGAGGATGCATGCACTCATGCCTATCTGTATGACAGGGAGGACGGCCGCAAGGTGGAGGAACTTCACCTTCCCGGACTTGGCAGCGCAGGATTCTCAACGCGCATAGGCGAGCCTTGGTGCTACTATTCATATTCGAGTTTCACTACCCCGGGGACCATATATTTCTGGAACATTGAAACAGGCGAAAGCACGGTTTACAGGCAGCCACAGACAGCTTTCGACCTGTCCGGATTCGAGACGGCGCAGGTATTCTTCCCTTCCAAGGACGGCACCCGCATTCCTATGTTCCTGACCTACAAGAAAGGCCTGAAACCGGACGGCAGCAACCCTGTCTATCTATACGGATACGGCGGCTTCAACATCTCCCTGCCCCCTTCTTTCAGCGCCATGAGGGTCCCCTATCTGGAGGCTGGTGGAATATATGCGCAGGTGAACCTTCGCGGCGGCGGAGAATACGGCGAGGCCTGGCATCTGGCAGGCACCAAGATGCAGAAGCAGAACGTGTTCGACGACTCCATAGGAGCGGCCGAATGGCTGATTGCCCAGGGCTATACTTCGCCCGGGAAACTGGCCATAGTGGGCGGCTCGAACGGTGGTCTGCTGGTGGGTGCCTGCATGACGCAACGTCCTGAGCTGTTTGCAGTTGCAGTGCCTCAGGTCGGTGTCATGGACATGCTCCGCTACCATAAGTTCACCATAGGCTGGAACTGGGCTCCGGACTATGGCACTTCCGAGGATTCAGAGGAAATGTTCCGCTACCTGCTGGGCTATTCACCCCTTCACAACCTTCGCCCGGGGACTGCCTATCCCGCGACTCTCGTGACCACGGCGGACCATGACGACCGCGTGGTTCCGGCCCATTCGTTCAAGTTTGCGGCCACCCTGCAGGAGTGCAATTCCGGCGACAAGCCGCAGCTTATCAGGATAGACTCCAAGGCGGGACACGGCGGCGGCAAGCCGCTGGCAAAGGTCCTGGAGGAGCAAGCCGACATCTACGCATTCATAATGCACAATACCGGAATGTAAATAATTGGAAAGGTGGCAAATCACATCGAGGATCTGCCACCTTTTACTTCAAATCATCAAGACCTGTCAGTGGGAATCCCTCACGGGCCTTGTAATAACAAATTCGCAGAACTCGTGATAGAGGTCATTGTCCTCCTGCACATCGGAATCCTTAAGCCTCTTGACAGCCCAGCCACCCTGGTAATAAGCCATATCCTGCTTCTCCCAGGCACCATACTTACGGAAACCCTCCATATAGCTGCGCAGCCTGTCTCCCTTGCCTCCGGAAACCAGTGCATTCTCATCGAACTCCATCTCCATGGCGAGCCCGTACTGGGCAGCCTCCTTGCACGCCAGGTCCACCCTGGAAGCGGCAACGTCATAGAAGAAATAGTTAGGCTGATAATAGGCGAAGTTGAATCCGAATGTTTTCCACTGAGAATAGCCATCTGCGTGGAAATACGGAATCCAGTTGAAGCTCAGGTTGTTCTCGTTCAGGTAAGCGGCCACCCTCCCGATAAGGGCCGAAGTAGTCTCGCAATCCTCCGGAAGCCAGTAGAATCCACTGAGTTCCAGATATTTATATCCCTTTGCAAGAAAACGCTCACGCGCTGTATCAATGAACCACCTGCAGGCCATTTCCCTGTGCGTAAGATTGGCAAAGTTCATCTCCTTGCCATCTATCTCACCCCAGTATATGGAAGTGGAAGCCTCGCTCCACATCTGCCTTTTGATTGGCTCGGGGATGCTGATTACGACCATACGCTTGTGAGGCGGCTCGCCGATTTCCTTGACGGCCTCCTCAATCGCATCCTCAATGGCATCCAGACCCGAATTGTTCTCGAAATAATAATCAATCAGGTCCTGCCAGTCCTCCTTTGTAGCCGAGGGCAGAGGGGTCCCGTCCCAGCTTCTGTAGCCGGATGCAAAGCACACCTTGCGCTTGCTGCTTTCGGTCTTCAGCTCAAGGGCCAGAAAACCGTCGAAAAGCCAGTGGGCCTTGTCCTCGCGGTCCCTGTAGATGACATAGTCCTTCATATATGGCGTGGTCCACTTGAAGGGATTGCGGGCTTTGTTGCCTCCGTAAAGCAGCACCATGTCCGTAGGGGAAACAAGCTGCGGCACAGGGTCGGGTGACGCATCCGCCGAGGCCTCAGGCTCCTCCGAGGGAACCTGAGGCTCTTGGGACGGTTGCGTTTGCTCTTCGGAAGGCTCTGCATATTTGTCCCGCTCCTGCATGGCATAGTACTCTGCCGGCCTGTTGCACGAACAGGACACGACCATGAAGAACAGAGCCGCCGTTAATGTACGTCCTACTACTGAAGCACCCATATCTGGAGTTCTGACATTGTGCACCAGTTGACGCGCACGTACCACCACTCGTCGCAGTCTCCCTCTTTGGCTGCATAGAAGTTCTTTTCCATGACAAAGCAGTAATACTTAGCCTCAACATAGTCCGTCACCTTGTCCAGAGGAGGATTGGCGCAGGTTTCGTTGCTCCTGAAGAACTCGGTGTGGTTGGCGGTGAGGACCTTCTTCCAGGAAGAGTCGCCGGATTTCCAAGCCGTGGGCTCTCCGCTGCCTGTCCAAGCATAGATGCTGAAAACGGCAGGGTCGTTCCTGTCATAGGGCCAGTAGGGCCATACCTTTACGGCGGAGAGGGCCGCGGGATCGGTGATGTCGATTACGAACCAGTTGCCCCTGGAAGTCTCGCCCATGTCCATAGACCATCCGAAATGCTGGTATTCTACTTCATCATAGGCACTTGCGGAGCTCATCCACTTGTTGTCGAACAGGTTGGCCATGAACATATTGTCGAAGCCATCCACCATGTCGGCATCTCCATCAACCCTTACCACGGAGCAAAGTTCGTTGCTCAGGAGGGACTCTGCATTGAATCCGGCGTGAATGGTGTATGTAAGGTCTTCAAGGCCGTTGTTGACGACAAAGGTATAGTCGTTGTTCAGGTCTATGGTCTTCTCCTCGAAGGCATCCTTTCCGGGCGTGGCCCTCTCGTCGAATATCATGGAAACGGTCACTGCGCTCAGGTCGGTGCCGGGGACGAAAACGATGTCTATACGATGGTTTTCATTGTCGAGGGTGACGTTGCCGGACTTGCCGCCTGCCGTAGCCGAGACCATGGTTACGGGGGTAAGGGTCGCCACTGTCACTTCGCCGTGAATAGTGTATTCCACGTCCTCGACGTTGTTGTTGATGGTGAATTTGTAGTCCTCGGTGAGGTCGAGGGTCTTGTCACCGGTGAAGGCATCCTTGCCGGGAGTCACGTTCTCCTTATATTCGAGGTGGACGGTGATGGCCTTGATGTCCGCACCGGGCTGGTCGAACTTAAAGGTCACGGTCTTCTTCTCATTGTCGATGATACCATCGACCTTGGCACCGCCGGAAGTTGCGGTAGCGACGCTGATGGGAGCGGCAACCGGATACTTTGGCAGTTCTTCGGGCAAAGATGCCTTTGTGTCACATGAAGTCCACATTGCAAGGGAACATCCTGCAAGGACCAGTGCTGTCAATAACTTTGATTTCATAATTCGCTTGTTTTAGAGTTATTTATATCATTATCTTACCAACCGGGATTCTGGACAAGGGCAAGGCTCTTCTCCATCTCGGACTGAGGAATCGGGAACAGATAGTAGGCATCTTTCCATACCCTCGTTTCAATGGCCCGGCGGGTATAGAAGGCCTCTGAGTAGAAGTTGTTGGTGGCGGGATTGCCGGCAGCATCACCGAAGGTCGTAAGGCCCCAGACCCTGCCGCCGTCGCCATATATCCTGTCATCCTTCTCTCCCATGGCATCGGGCGTACCGGAAAGAAGGCGGCGGCGCGTAGTGTAATACCTGTCGCCTTCGAGGTTGAGCTCGACCTGCCTTTCCCTGAGGATATAACGGCGCTGCAATTCCTTGTCGCCCGCTATGAAAGAATGGGTAGTGAATATGCTCGGCAGACCGGCCCTGGCCCTTATCATGTCCCAGTATTTGCGTATGTCGGCATTGCCGGGGTCATATTCGTTGAGGGCTTCGATATAGTCAAGCAGCACTCCTGCATATCGGAAGTATATCGAGAGATACTTGTCGGGAAGGTTGTTGTTGGTGGTGAAGTCGCAGGGGATTATCCTCTTCTGGGGGTAGAAGCCCGTGGAAGAGTAGCTGTAGTTGTTGGTCGTGGAATTGGCCACGCCGCCATAGTAGCATTCCAGCCTGCCGTAGCCGTCCTTCTGGCCTTCGGAGTTCCAGCCGTTGCGCATTTCAGCGTCGGTAGCCACGGTGAGGGTCACGCGGTGCTGATAGTTTATAGAGGCGTAGAACCGTGCTTCGCGGCCGGCGAACATATTGCGGTCGTTCTTCATGTGGCCCCAGGCATTGAGGTTTTTAAGGTCCTCTATAAGTTTGACTCTGCCGCTCTCGGTGGCCTGCGCGCTCTCGGAGACAGTGATGTGCGGACCGTCTGAAGTAGCGAATCCAGTCTCGACATATCCCGAAGCGGGGTCCTCTATGCCATATCCGTTCTCCATGTAGAAAGCATCCACCAGACGCAGGGTCGGTGCCACGCCGCCCATACCGGCCGAGCCCTTGTCGTTCACCGGGTTGCAGTGTATCATCCAGGCGTAGCGAGGCTCTCCGTTGGAAGTGTAATCAGCTCTTCCGTTGTCTATGCTGGCGAATATGATTTCCTTGTTCCAGCCGTTGTTGAAGAGGTCGTAATACGGCTTGTAGGGGTTGTAATTAGCAGCCGTAACATCCTGTCCTGCAGTGTACAGGCCAAGCTCGCCGGGGTAGGTCTCGGAAAGTTCTATGACAGCCTTGGCGGCATCGGCGGCCTTTTTCCATTTGCCTGAGTCATATACGGTGTTGGCAAGAGGAGTTCCGTCGTTGTTTTTGAAATCGCTGTAGGCCGCATTGCCGTTCCACTGCTCGGAGGCATCCAGCAGCAGGGCTTCCGCCTTGACGGTGCGGCAGGCTATCTTGTCGGCCCTGCCGAATCCCGAAGGCTCCGCAGACCATGATACAGGCAGCAGGGGCTCGGCCTCGTCCATCATCTGGCATACGTAATCGATGCACTCGTCAAAGGGGGTGCGGGCCATGTTGGCAAAATCGGCGGAGTTGTCCTGCTTTTCCTTGAGCAGGATTACAGGGCCGTACTGACGCAGCAGCAGGAAATAGTAGAAGCCGCGAAGGAACTTGGCCTCTCCTACATAGCGGGACTTCAGGTCGTCCGAAAGCTCTTTGCAGCGGTCCACGTTGGCCTCGAAGGTGAAGGTAGCGCGGATAGCCTTGTAGTAGGTGCCCCATTTGAGGTAGAAGTCGGTAGCAGGCTCCCAGTTGCCCAGGTTTATGCCGTAGGTGGGATAGACCGACCACAGTATGTCACATTCATCGGAACAGCCAAGCCATGGATCGCCCTGATGGAGATTGTCCTTGGGGAGGGAGGCATAGCAGTTGGTCAGGTATTTGAGGACTTCGTTGCGGTTGGTCCATACCATGTCGTCCGTCTTCATGTCGTCAGGCTGCTTGTCCAGATAGTTGCATCCGCACACAGCCAGCATTGCAATAAGTATCAATATATTTCTTTTCATCGCAATTCTATTTAGAAGGTCATCCTGACACCCAGGTTGATTTTACGTGCGAGAGGGTAGCTGCTGCCGTTGTAGGAGCCGGTCTCGGGATCCCACATCTTCCATGGCGAGAAGAGCAGCAGGTTGGACCCCACAAGGTAGAGCCTTATGCTCTGGCATCCTATTTTCTTCAGCATGCGGCCCTTGAAGGTATATCCGGCTTCAAGGTCGGAAAGACGCAGCAGGCTGCCGTTGTAGATGGTTCTCGTAGAGGTCTGCATATTGTTGGTGCTCGCCGTCGCGGAAAGCCTCGGGTAGAAGGCATCGGGGTTGGGGTTGGACTCGCTCCAGCGGTCCAGGGCCTGCACGAAGAGGTTGTTCTTGCCGACTCCGGTGGAGAAGGGGAAGAATGTTCCGCCAAGGTAATATGTCACATGTCCCTGACCGCGGAAGAATACTCCCAGGTCCAGGCCTCTCCAGGTGAACTGGGCTCCGAATCCGTAGTTGATTTCAGGAATGCTTGAGTAGCCTATGGCGACCTCGTCGTGGAAATCCACCTTGCCGTCCTCGTTGTAGTCAAGATATTTGACATCACCGGGACGGACCTCGCCGAACTTCTGCTCGGGGGAGGAAGCTATGTCGGCATCGTCCTTGAACAGGCCGAGGGCGATAAGGCCGAAGCACTGGCCGTAAGGATGTCCGGTGCGCATGCGCCAAGGGTCCTTAGGGGCTTCATCGTTTTCAATCACCGTATTCCTTGCGAAGGAGAAGTTGCCGTAGATGCGGGTGCCTATCTCGCCGAAGTGAAGGTCCAGCTCGCCCGTGCCCTCGAAACCATGGTTGGTCATTACACCCATGTTTGCGTACGGCAGGGAGTTGAGGCCGGCGACGGCAGGTACGGAGGAGCGCTGGATGAGGATGTCCCAGCGGCGCTCGTGGAAGTAGTCAAAATCCAGGGACAGACGCGAATCGAAGAGCTTTAGCTCTATGCCGACATCCTTCTTCAGACCCTTCTCCCAGGTGAGGTTGGATACGCCTTCCTGGGCTTCACCTGTGCCTGAATACCATGTTCCGGCAGGACCGAAGCGGTGGCCTCCGAGGCCGTCGCTCCATGTGCTCAGATAGGCAAAACGGCCGTTTCCGGCAAGCACGTCCGAGCCTACAAGTCCCATGGAGCCCCTGATTTTCAGGTGGTTGATGAACTTGAGACCCCACCAGGGCTCGTTGGATATAACATAACCGAGGGCCCCGGCCGGGAAGAATCCGAAGCGGTGTCCCTTCTCGAAGTTCTCCGAGCCGTTGTAGCCCATATTGAATTCCGCGAAATAGCGGTCGGCGTAGGAATATGCAACCCTGGCGGCTATACCCTGCTTGCGATACGGCAGGGCGTAAATGGAAGAAGAAGCCGTGGAGGTGATGTAGTTGCGCTGATAGTACATAAGCATGGCATCCACCCTGTGCTTGTCGGCGAACACCCTGTCGTAGTTCAACTGGGCCTTGAGCTCGTCGGCGCGGTCACCGTCGAAGACATAGCCGTAGCCCAGGAATTCGTCTCCCACGAGAGTCTGGCTCAGGATGTAATTGCCGTCATCGCCTATGCCGTTGATGGCATAGCGGGACGCGTAGCGGCGGCGGCTCTGCACGTTGGTGGTGTTGGCATCATAAGAGAAAGATGCCGTCAAAGCAAGTCCGGGGGTGAGCATCGAGAGGTCCTGCTTGAGGATTATCTGGCTCATTATCTGGGACTTGTAAGTCTTGTTGTAGCCCGAAGCGAAAAGACGCTCGGCAGGATTGGAGTTGCCGGCAGTCAGACCTGCACCCCAGCCCCACTGCATGACTCCTGCATCGTCATATCCGAGCGGAACCCTGACCGGAGTGGACACAGGGTCCTGGGCGTAGCATTCGGCGAAGAGTTCGCGGGAGACTGCGGCGAAGGAGGTCGTGCTCGTTATAGGCGCGGGCTGATGGGCGTCCGTCATGTTGGCTCCTATCTCCAGACTAAGCGTGGTCGTCTTGGTGATGGTCATGTCCACGTTGGAGCGGAAGTTGAACCTCGAGATGTGGATATTCGAGCTGTAATCGGTGTCGGGATTGTTCTTGAGGTTTCCGTTATCGTTGATATAAGCAATTGTAACATAGTACCTTGCCCTTTCACCACCACCTCTTACGCTGACCGAGGCCTGGGCGTTGGAGGAGTACTTGGAGAATATCGTGTCAAACCAGTCCACGTTAGGATACATGAAGGGGTCCCTGCGGCTGTCCGTCATCGATATCTGCTCGTCGGTAAACATGGCATAGCCGGCGGCCTCATTGGCCAGGCGCATGTAGTTGGCTCCGTCGATGAGCTTCGGCATGTTGGTAAGGTTGGAAAGACCTCCTTCGAGCTTGACTTCGATGACAGGCTTCTGGGCTATGCCTCGCCTTGTAGTGACAATCACGACTCCGTTGGCCGCACGCACGCCGTAAACGGCCGTAGCGGCAGCGTCCTTCAGTATGGATATGGTCTCTATTTCCTCTATGGCGAGGTCAGACATATCCCTTTCGACACCGTCAACCAGCACGAGAGGCTTGCTGGAGTTGAGCGAGGAAATGCCTCGAATCCAGAACTCCGCGTTGTCAACGCCGGGCTCACCTGTCCTCTGGACGACCACGGTGCCGGCCACCTTGCCGGCGAGGGCGTTGGTGAGGTTACGCTGGGGAATCTGCATCTCGGCCTTGTCGATGGAGGAAATGGCTCCGATGACGCTCACCCTCCTCTGACGGCCCATACCTACAACCACTGCCTCTTCCATTTCAAGGGTATCCTCGTCCATGTAAACATTGAGAGTCAGGGATTTGGGCACCTCAAGGCTCTGGGTCTTGTACCCCAGGCATGTGAATTGAACGGTGACGTTCCGGTCCGGAATTTCGAGGATGTAGTAACCGTTGTCATCGGTAGTTGAAGAATACCTTGTGCCGTCGATATATACGACGACGCCAGGAAGAGCCTTACCGTCTCTGTCCAGCACCTTTCCACGGACGGACAAGGCCTGGGCCGAAAGGTTCGGCGAAAGGATGATACTCAGTAGAAACAGCAGTCCAAAAATAGTAGCAGACGGTTTCCAATGATTACTGTTTTTCATGTGTATATTATGGTTTTTAAACGTTCAAATATACACAAATAATCCTTAACCCGGTTGAGTTTTTTCAAAAAAACGGCTTTACACCCCGTTACAGGCCCAATTTGTCGCAAAGTCAGCGGAAATGACGCACCTTGCATCATGCCCGAATTAACATGACTTATAACATTTCAATGCTGTCCGTCATCAAGATAAGTTCCTTGCACGAGACCGAATAATCCGTGAATAAATCCTCCATCTTGATATCAAAAACAATAAAGGAATAGTCCGAAGAAGGTGAAACATTGACAGTCACCTCCTGGGGAATGGCAAAGCAGACCAGGTCATCCAGCGTGGAAACATAATCCGTCTTGAACCTGGTCCACTGGGTAAAGCCCCATAAGGAAGGACCCAAGAAAGAACTTAAATAATTGACAACCACACACTTGAATCTTTCGGTACCAGCTTTTATAGTCTCGTACGTTCCCTCAATGCTCTCGGGGAAATCGCTGATGTCAACGCAGAGGGCTATATGGAGGAAATCGTATGTGCCGTCACCCAAAGCCTTAGACCTCGCACCGACCGTGAGCTTGTAGTATGATCCGGACAGGCCGTTCGTTTCCAAAGTTGCAGTGACAGTGGAAGGGTCCGGTACGAAAACGATATTGCTCTTTAAAGGATACTTGTCCTCCTGGAGGGGTTGCTGTTGCTCTACATCCAAAGGACCTTCCCATTTGAATACTACATGCTCCACTCTCTTGAAGGTGACCCAGTCGTCATAGGCCGAATCGAAAAGAACATCTATCTGCCAGTCACCGGTATATACTTTTTTGACTTGGACTTCGGCAGGGCAAGTGCGGTCTATGAACGTTATGCCGGGGATAACAGCCTGGAAACTGATATCTCCTTCGGAAACATTGTATTTGCCCTCGGGGATAATGTAAGCACCGTTCTTCTTGTTTCCCGTGGCGCTGACCTTGGCGCTGAGGAAACATCCGGCCTCCTTGGCAAGGAAAGACTCCTTGTCCGTATAGAATGAGAGCGTGAAGAACCCGTCTCCGGCAGAAGCCGAGGCCTCGTCAGCCTCCAGATATGCCGTTCTGAAGGGATCGTCATTGTAAGTTTTGAAGCTCGTCTGCCTGGATATGTACTTGTTTCCGTTGGCTCCAAGCATCACCATGTCATATTCGCAGAAAGGCTTTAGCTCCTCCTGTATAGTGACCACCTTGCTGCCATAATCGGTGAGGGTGCAGGGATAGGGCTTGTACCGGGCGAAAACTTCGTCGGGAGAAAGGAGGTCTTGCCCGGAACCTTGCCTGACATAGTGCACATATATGTCCCGGGCATCAGTATCGACCGTGAATGTCGCCGTGGCGTACCATCTCCCCTTGTCACCCTCGGTAAAGGACAAGGAAACGGGGCTTATGGCAAGCATCTCGGGCTCGGGCAGGTCTTCATCGCGGCTCGGGTCGGCGCTGTCTTCGGGAACGGGATCCTTGCTGACAGCAGGGTCGTCGCTGGTATCGGGGACGGTCTGCTCCTGAGCGGAGCCGCCCTTATTGCAGGAAAAAGGAAGAGCAAGTGAAAATATGGCTACTGCCATCCATAGAAAACGTCTGTTCATAATTGGTGCATTTTGATATGCAAATATACCACTTAGCACGCTTGAAGGTATGGTGAAAAATAACCATTTTATGGTACTATATACCTATACAGGCAGATTTAGTGCGACAAAACGGCTGTTTTCGGAGCGACAACCCCTAAAAGTTACGCATCCTTTACGGAGTGCGATTTCTGGAACTCCGAGGGGGTAACGCCGGTCATCTTCTTGAAGAAGCGGCTGAAATATGCCAGGTCCACCATGCCGCACAGGCGGGCTACCTCGCTCACGTTCTTGTCCGTCTCCGAGAGGAGCTTGCAGGCGTAGTTCATCCTGAAGCGGTTGATATAGTCCTGGGTATTGTAACCGGTGGCCGCGATGAACTTGCGGGACAGTTGCCTCGGGGATACGCACAGGGCATCCGAGAGCTTTTCAACGGACACTGTTCCTTCGCGCATCATTTCCGGGAGAAGGGCCTCTACCTTGTCCAGCCAGCTTTTCTGAGGCTCGCTCAAAGTCTGTTCCTTGTATCCTAGTTCCTTCTGCTGGGTCTCCAACTCCTTGGTCAGCAGGGAGAAACGCTCGCTCAGAAGCTGGTAGCGCCTCTCCTGGTCGGACTCTTTCGCCTTCGCCCTCCATACGTAGAGGGCAAAACTCAGCAAGCCTATGACAATCAGCAGTATGGAGGCTATTCCAAACCACATGTTACGGATACGCAGCTTCTCATTGTGGCTCGCAAGGGCGGCATTGTCATATCGGGCATTGTATTCCGAAGTCATCCGGCTCACCTCCTCGCTGTATATGTCATCGTTAAGATAGGCGTATTTTTCAAGATGGAGGGCAGCCTCGGCAGGGTCGCTATGCCGGAGCGCCTGATACATACCGTACTGCGCCCTGGACTCGGAGAGTTTTTCGCCGGTGAAAGTATAAATCTTGATAGCCGTTTCGAAGTATTTTGCTGCCTCGGACCAATTCTCCTCCTTGCACGCTATGTCGCCTAGCTGGTTGCAGCATATTCCCATCGAAGCTAGGTTGCCCGTCTCATTGAGCAAAGGCAAAGCCTTGAGCAGCAGTTTTTTAGCCTCAGCATAACGCGCTGCCGGGAACATCGCCGCCGCCATCTGTACCCGGCGTATCGCCATCTTGGGGGTATTGTTAGTCAGGGAGTCGAGCCGGAATGCCTCGCTGGCGCTCGCAAGGGCTTCCTCGGAACGGCCCTGGGCCAGAAGGATGTCTGACAAGGTGCCCAGGCGCAAGGCGATTTTGGTAGTGTCGTTCAGTTCCCGGGCAAGGCTCAGGGAGCGGCGCAGGTATTTTTCCGCATCTTCGCTGCGACGGGCCGTATGGTATATGTATGCCATCGTGTTCAGGGAGATGGCAAGACGCTCCTTGTCGCCAAGCCGGGTGTCCGCTTCTATGGCCTTTTCGCAAGCCTCGCTTGCGAGCACCATCTTGCCCTGACGGGTACGGCACAGAGCAAGTTCTGCCATGCAGTCGCTGAGCATTTCGAGATTCCTGCCTTTTCCGGCCAGTTCGCCGGCCTTGAGGAAGTATTCCTCGGCGGCGGCGAAGTCGTTGTCAAGCATTTTGGACTCCCCGGCCCAATAATACACCGAAAGGGCAAGGGTGTCGGGATGGACTGAACTTGAGAAGGACATCAGGCTGTCTGTGACCTCGTTCCGGTCAAGCATTTCGAACAGCTGGTTGGCTGTATATACCTTTTCCTTGCCCCTGCTGCGGTCGAAGACCTGTACAAGGGAATCAACTGGCTGAATCACAGCCAAAACGGACAACAAGAGCGACAGTATCATAATTCGTGCGACATTCTCGCACAAATTTAGACATTAATTTGGACAAATCGGGCACTTTGCCCGCAAAAAAAACAGCTTCTTATACCCGTTGTCCGACAATCATGCGGTATGCTGCATTACTTCTTGAAGAGGACTTTCCAGGAGCCGCCGTAGTCCGGGCCGTCATGAACGATAATCTGTCTCTCTTGCAGGGATGCCAGATGATATTTTACGGTGTCTTCCGATTTACCTTTAAATGATGCCAAAAGTAGCACTACATTCACGAGGCCAGGACCTTCTCCCCGAACAGCTCTATCTCCTTGCGCTTGCCGAAGTACACGTGCCCGCCGCGGACGAAACGGTACTTGCCCTTATCCAGGCTCGTTCTGAACTCGTGGTAGAGCGTCTTGAACGGGAAGCCCTTCCGGGCCGGCAGCCTGCTGGCAGAGGATGCAGTCAGGCGGTCAAGCCCACGGGCAACCTGTCTACAGTGAGGCGATGGCCTCAAGGACACAGGGCCGCGATTTCCTCCTGTGTGAGGCCGGTGTAAAGGGTTATCTTATCCGCCGGCTCCCCGCATTCCAGCATCTTGAGAGCCAACTCCACGAAGGCATCCTTGCGGCCTTTCTTTATGCCACGCGCCTCACCACGGGCCTCACCACGGGCCTCACCACGTTTCTCACCACGTGCCTCACCGCGAGATTCCCCCTCCTTGACAGCATACTCGAGCTCGCACTTGCGGTCGAGCTCACGGAAATACTCGCCGTAGTATTCCTCGAACCTCTGTAAGTCGTATTTTGCTATCTCCATGGTGTGATACAGGTTGTTTAAAAAGTCATTTTCAAAACTCTCGGGCTTGGACTTCAGCCGGCTTCCCCACTTGAAGGAGAAGGCC
>JAFVCK010000010.1 GCA_017479265.1 Bacteroidales bacterium
ACCAAAACTACAAAAAAATCCCCTGCCAGGATCTTTTCTGACAGGGGTCATTTTTATAGCGCCGTTCTGGGATCTCGTTTTTCCGCTGCGGTGGGTCAAGCCTCCTCCGCCTTAGGGGGTCTCGCGCGCGCGATTTTTCCAACGGGTACAGAAATGCAGAAATACCTGGTTTATCTTCGCCGGGAGCGACCGCCGCATGATGGAGAAGATTTTCAACAACCCGTCCGAACCTTTCTATCTGAGCTGTTCCCAGCTATATCTTGATGCTATTAAGTATGATAGCTACCTGCCCTTTGCAAAGAGTCATTTTGAAGCTGCGGGGAAAAGGATTGAGGACGCTTGCTTTGAGGGTATCTATATGATGTTTGAAGGGCATACCTGGTATGTCCAGCGGCTGCTGAATGAACTATACGCCTGGACCGCCCCCGGGGAAACTGCAACGGCAGGGATGCTGCCCGAAGTGGTCACCTACGTTGTCAAGACATACGCCCGAACCTTCCAGGAACAGATGAGCAACATGCCGGAGGCCCAGAAGAAACTGCTGATTGCGATTGCCAAAGAAGGGAAAGCAGACCAAGTCACCTCAATAGCATTTTGTAAAAAACATGCAATGAAGAGCCCCAGCACTGTCCAGAGCGCCCTGCGCGTACTCCACGGGAAAGGCATCCTGCGAAAGGACGGCGACAGCTATTCCGTTGCAAATCGGCTCTTAGGGATTTGGGTGAAGAGAGAGTACTAAGAACACTTATGCTATCTATGCTGAAAATCCCGGCCTCGTTGTAACCACGTGACCGGGATTATCAGTTTGGAGGAAGCATGGCTTTACTCTTGAATCTCCCATTCCTCCAACCGTCTGGTAGCGGTGGAAAAGGATGCCCCTATCTTGTAAACTTTACGGTTCCCGGCACGGAAGGGCCAGTCATAGGCCTTGTCGGAAATCTGATCCAAGGCATTCTTGGGGTCCCGGTCTCTCTTCAGTTCAATGATATAGACGTACTCCGGCGTCTGAATCAGCACATCAATGCGGCCGTTGGAGGTGTGGCGTTCCACGTCCACCTGCTGCCCCATCAACTTGAGCATCACATACATCGTATTTTGGAAGTACATCTCCGCCTTGCCCTGAATCTGGTAGTCCATGTCGGCAAAAAAGGCGCTGAAACGACGCATCAGCATTTCTGCGTCGCCGCTTTGGATATCCGCAACGAACTTGTCTACGGATAACTCAGAGTTATTGCCGCTTTCAGGCGCAAATACTTTGGAAAGAGCTTCCAAAAATCCGTCTTCTACCTCTTTGTTAGGATACCCCAGCTTGTATTTCTCTGTAGCCGGATTGTATCCCTTGATGGTTAGATAACCCGTTTGATATAACAAAGTTATTGCATCCGGCTTCAGTACATTGACTCCCATGAGTTCCTGCTCTGAGGCTGAGCAGTTTGCCACTTCATCCACGCTGTAATTAGCCCCTGCAAGATACTTGACAAGGAATGTAGGAGTTCCGGTATTATACCAATATTTGCGGAATTCCTGACAGTCAAAAGTATTCAGCAAACTAAACGGGTTGTAAATCCCCTCAGATAAGTGGTGGAAGTGGTATCCGTCATACATCAAGGCCAGTTTTCCATAGCATTCGTCCATAGACATGCTGTTCGCCTTTGCCAGTTCCCGGACGCTTTCCCCGAAGATGGTCCGTATCTCATGCTCCGATATTCCGCAGATTCCTGCATACCGGGCATCCATGGAAATATCTTTGAGGTTGTTGAGGCCGCTGAAGACACTCATCTGACCAATCTTGCTGACGCCTGTCAGAAAACCGAATTTGACAAAATCATCCTTGGCTTTGAGCACACTGTAGAAACCCTGCAGCTGTGTCTTGAAGAATTCCGCCAGTTCCGGCCTGTCCAAATTATCTACAAGGGGTTTATCGTATTCATCGATGAGGACAACGACAGGAAGACCGGTAGCTTCAAAAGCGGCATCGATGACCATCCTGAACCGGGAGGCCGGCGTTCCGGCCTTTTCCGTCACGCCGTATCGCTTCTCCATGGAGAGCAGTTGCGTGTCAAGGGCATCATCAAGCGCTTCCGGACTACTGTATGCCTGTCCGGTGAGGTCGAAGCGAAGCACCGGATACTGAATCCACTTGTTTTCAATTTCAGAGAGAACCAGGCCCTCAAATAATTCTCTCCGGCCACTGAAATAGGCTTCCATGGTAGAGACCAGCAGGCTCTTCCCGAAGCGACGCGGACGGCTCAGAAAAAAATAACGGCCGGTCTGCGCGAGCTGATACACGAATGCGCTTTTGTCCACATAAGCGTAGCCTTCCTTCCGGATGGATTCGAAACTTTGTATGCCAATCGGATATTTCATAAGGTCCTGTCAATTGTGTATCTTTGAAGACGTTGTCTTTATTGCTCAAACACTCACAAATATAAAGAATTGTTTTATGTCTTCCAAAACTTTTTCAACATAGTGCGCCATAGAACATTTGACTCATGCCTGACCTTGGCTTTATTTCGCATTTTGCGAAATGAACTATAGTCGCAAACGAGCGAAAAAATGGGGCGGCGGTTTGGGATTTCATTCAAAGTTTCTTATATTTGCAACGGTTATGGGTTCTGCCGCTGTAGGCAGGACTCCTTTTTGATTACTTATTATGGCAGAAACACATTACGTGACCCAAGAGGGTCTTGAGAAACTGAAGAAAGAACTTGCCGACGCGCTTGCACAGCGTCCGGTCATTTCGGCAGCCATCGCCGAGGCACGCGAGAAGGGCGACCTCTCCGAGAATGCGGAGTACGATGCAGCCCGCGATGCGCAGGGGCTGCTGGAGGTCAAGATAGCGAGGCTAAAGGACATGGTGGCCGGTGCCAAGGTCATCGACGAGTCCAAGATAGGGACGGACAAGGTCCAGATGCTCAACAAGGTAAAGATAGAGAACATTGCGGCAAAGGCGGTGATGGAGTTCACCATCGTGGGCGAGACCGAGGCCGATTTCGCCCATGGCAAGCTGGCTGCTACCACCCCCATAGCTAAGGCTCTTCTGGGCCATGGCAAGGGCGAGACGGTGGAGGCCAAGGTGCCGTCGGGCATCATCAAGTTCAAGATTCTTGATATCGGAGTATAATATGGCAACCATTTTCACCCGTATCGCCAACGGCGAAATCCCGTCATACAAGGTGGCGGAGGACGAGAATTACTATGCATTCCTGGATATAAGCCCCCTCGCCGAGGGCCATACCCTTGTAATCCCCAAGAAGGTGGAGGACGACTATATCTTCTCGCTGGACGAGGATGTGTACCGGGGCCTGTGGGCCTTCGCCCGCAAGGTGGCGCTCGCGCTCAAGGCCGCAGTTCCCTGCAAGAGGGTAGGCGTGGCCGTCCTGGGAATGGAAGTGCCTCATACCCACATACATCTGGTGCCTCTGCAGACCGAGGGCGACATGGATTTCCGCAAGGAACACCTGAAGCCTTCTCCCGAGAGAATGAAAGAGATTGCAGATTCAATCCTTGCGCAGTATGAAAAGCTTTAGGCTAATGGTTCTGGCGGCTGCCGCAGTGGCGGCCACCTCTTGCGGAGGGGCCCGCATAAAGGGAGTCCTGTCCGACGCTCCGGGAGCGGAAGTGGTGGTCAAGATGCTGGATATCAACCACTATACCGTGCTTGACACCCTCAAGACCGGCTCCGACGGCTCCTGGTCCTGCAAGGTGGACGTAAAGAAGGGACAGCCCGAATTCGTTTATGTATTCTACAAGGATACCCGCATCGCCTCCCTGCTGCTCCAGTACGGAGAAACGGCCTCCGTGGTGTCCGACACTATCGGAAACTATTCTGTGACAGGCTCTCCCGAGACCCTCAAGCTCATGGAAGTGGAGCATGACGAGGCTGCTTTCGCCTCGGAATTCTCCGCCACTTCCGCCCGTCTTGACGACCTGGACCCCGCCTCGCCGCAGGCCCAGGAGGTCAGCCGCGAGCTTGCCAAGCAGTACGTCTCCTACTATCGCAGCCGGGTCATGTACATTCTGAACAACCCCAAGTCACTGACCGTTGTGCCCGTGCTGTATCAGCAGGTGGGTGTCAACCTGCCCGTTTTCAGCCAGAATACGGATGCCATACATTTCCGCAACGCCTCCGACTCTCTGAAGACCGTATATCCCGAGTCCCGCTACGTCAAGGCCCTTTCCGAGGAGGCCGACAGGCGCTTCAACATGCTTCATCTCAACCAGATGGTGAGCGACGCCCCTGTGGCCGGCTTCCCCGACCTGGAGATGCCTGATATAAACGGCAACAAGGTGAAACTCAGCGACATGCAGGGCAAGGTGGTGATGGTATATTTCTGGCAGGCCGCCGATGCGGACCAGAAGATGTTCAATCTGGACAAGATTGTCCCCCTGTATGAGAAGTACCATTCCAAGGGATTCGAGATTTACGCCGTGTCGCTCGATACCGACAAGGCCGTCTGGGCTTCTGCCGTGCGCAACCAGAAGCTGCCTTGGGTGAATGTCTGCGACGGACTGGGCGCTTCCTCCATAGCGGTGCGCCTGTACAATATCCCTTCGATACCGACTTCTTATCTGATAAGCGGAGGCGCTCTTGTGGAGAATTCCTCGATTTCGGACGAGGCATCCCTCACAAAGTACCTTGACTCAGTACTTTAGAACAGTTTCTTGCGGGGGATTGTCGCTACGAAATCCTTTAGATAGAAAGGCTCGAAATAGGCCGTATTCTCGAAATTGCGCTCTTTCCAGGCGTTTTCGGCGAGTACGGCCATGTTTTTTGCGCTGGGGCAGCAGGATACAAAGCGGCATCCGTCTCCGGCAAGAATATCAGCGCATTTCCCGGCCCCGTCTCCGATAAACAGCACGGGGCCTTCGGCACGCTGCGCGGCGAAACTGCCCTCGTCCACGACTTCGGCCCTGACCTCTCCAAGCGCCTTTCCGTCAGGGGTAAACACATTGGTGAACACTTCCATTCGGCGGGCATCTATCATAGGAACCACATACTTGAATCCGTCAGCCTCGGCCCCGGCAACAAGAACGTCCAGGGACCCCACGGCAATCAGCGGCAGTCCGGCTCCGAAACACAGGCCCTTCGCCGTAGAAGCGCCAACGCGGAGGCCGGTATAGGACCCGGGCCCCTTGCCTACGCATACGGCATCGCAATCCTTGACCGTAAGGCCTTGCTCGTCAAGCACTTCCTTGACAAAAGGAGCCGTCATCGAGGCATGCTGCCGGGTAGAATCCTCGCGCAGTGCAACCACCTTCCCGTCTATTTCCAACGCCACCGAACAAAGGGCGGTGGATGTCTCTATGAGAATTATCTTAGCCATTGAGGGTCAGTTGTTTGAGGTAGGGGAATACGGTGTCGGTGACTGACTTCAGCGCGGGATACAGCACTGAAGAGTTCAGCACCTCCTGGCTGACAAGCGACAGGGCGGAATTGACAGCCTCGAAAGCCATTATCAGAAGGCCGATAATCAGCACGGCCTTGGCCAGGGAGAACACTATTCCGAGCAGTTTGTCCAACCATCCCAGCAGCACCAGCTTGATTACGCCCTTGAGGGCCTTTCCCGCCAGATACAGCAGAAGAATCACGACAATCAGTATGACCGCGAAGGCAAGTATCTTCACCACCTGGGGGGAAGTTTCGCCCATGTAGGGGAGCAGCCATGCGCTGACGGCCTCGGAGAAATGGAACGATGCCCATACGCCCAGAATCAGGCCCAGAAGGGCCGCTACCTGCGAAATGAAACCTTTGATAAAGCCTTGTACCACAGCCGGTACGAGGCAGATAAGCAATATAATGTCAACCGTGTTCATCGTATTTTTTGTCAATGTGACTGAAAATCCGTATATTTGCTGATTATTCCGCATTAATGTTTTGCGGATGCAAAATTAAGGAAAAAATATGACATTCAAAGAGTATAAAGGCTTGGATTTGACGGCAGCAGGTGTCGAGGTGCTGGAAAAGTGGAAAAAGCAGGATGCTTTCAGGAAGACCCTGAAGCTCCGCGAAGGTGCTCCGCGCTTCATTTTCTTCGAAGGACCGCCGTCTGCCAACGGAATGCCGGGCATACACCATGTGATGGCCCGTTCCATCAAGGATGCCATCTGCCGTTACAAGACCATGAAGGGCTTCAAGGTGGACCGCCGCGCAGGATGGGACACCCACGGACTGCCCGTAGAGCTTGGCGTGGAGAAGAAACTCGGCATCACCAAGGCCGACATCGGCACCAAGGTGAGCGTGGACGAGTACAATGCCACATGCCGCAGGGAGGTCATGAAATATACGGCCGAATGGGTCAACATGACAGAGCGCGTCGGCTACTGGGTTGACATGGACGACCCTTATATCACCTATGACAACCGCTACATAGAGACCCTGTGGTACCTCCTGCGGAAGATATATGACAAGGGCCTGCTGTACAAAGGCTACACAATTCAGCCCTATTCTCCCACCGACGGCACCGGCCTGAGTTCTCACGAACTCAACCAGCCCGGATGCTACAAGGATGTCTCCGACACCACCGCCACCGTCCAGTTCGAGGTCATCAAGGACGGCAGGTCGCAGCCGCTGTACGGCACCGAGGCCTTCCCCGTTTACTTCCTCGCATGGACCACTACGCCATGGACCCTTCCTTCTAACACCGCCCTGTGCGTAGGTCCCAATATCGAATACGTAAGGATTCTGTCCTTCAATCCATATTCCGGAGAGCCCGCCGTCTATGTGCTGGCCAAGGCTCTGGTGGCCGCATGGTTCAATCCCAAGGGCGAAAACGTGCCTCTCGACAACTATGTCAAGGGCGACAAGATAGTGCCCTGGAAGAGGCTGGAAGGTGAATTCAAGGGCTCTGACCTGGTCGGCATACGCTACCATCAGCTGATACCCTGGTTCAAGGCCGAAGGCGACGCATTCAAGGTAATCCCCGGCGACTATGTGACCACGGAAGACGGTACGGGCATAGTGCATATCGCCCCCACCTTCGGTGCGGACGACAAGAAGGTCGCCACCCTCGCCGGCGTAGGCCCCGTCATGGTGACAGACCGCGACGGCAACCGCCAGGCCCAGGTGGACCGCCAGGGCAGGTTCTTCCGTCTGGAGGACATGGACCCGGATTATGCCGCCACCGTGGACCCTTCGTACAAGGAGTGGTCCGGACGCTATGTCAAGGCGGGATACAAGCAGTATTTCGAGCATGTCGATGAGGAAGGCACGCTGGACATTGACCTTTGCGTGATGATGAAGGCGGACGGCAGGGCTTTCAAGGTCCTCAAGCACGTCCACAACTATCCTCACAGCTGGAGGACCGACCTTCCCGTGCTCTATTATCCCCTCGATTCATGGTTCATAAAGGCTACCGCCGTCAAGGATGAAATGGTGGCCCTGAACAAGCAGATACGCTGGAAACCCGAATCCACCGGCACGGGCCGTTTCGGACAGTGGCTGGAGAACATTCAGGACTGGAACCTCAGCCGCAGCCGCTTCTGGGGCACTCCGCTCCCTATCTGGCGCACCGAAGACGGCAAGGAGGAAAAGTGCATAGGCTCCGTACGCGAACTCTTCGAAGAGCTGGACAAGGCTGTTGCAGCGGGCATAATGCCATCCAACCCTCTGAGGGACAAGGGCTTCAACCCGGATGACATGTCCAAGGCCAATTACGACCTCATAGACCTCCACCGCCCTTATGTGGACGACATGTTCCTGGTCTCCGACAGCGGCCGCAAGATGGTCCGTGAGACAGACCTTATCGACGTATGGTTCGATTCGGGTGCCATGCCGTATGCCCAGGAGGGCCTGCGCAACTTAGGCGGCGAAGGCTTCGGCGCGACTGCCGACTTCATCGCCGAAGGCGTGGACCAGACCCGAGGATGGTTCTACACCCTGCATGCCATACACACCATGGTCAGCGGCACTCCTGCATTCAAGAGGGTGATTTCCAACGGTTTGGTTCTGGACAAGAACGGCATGAAGATGAGCAAGCGCCTCGGCAACGCGGTGGATCCCTTCGAGGCTCTGGACAAGTACGGTGCCGATGCCCTGCGCTGGTACATGCTCACAAACGCCCAGCCTTGGGACAACCTCAAGTTCGACGAAAACGGAGTGGATGAAGTACGCAGGAAGTTCTTCGGCACACTCTACAATACATATTCCTTCTTCGCCCTGTATGCCAATATCGACAAGTTCGACCCCGAGTCGGCACAGGTGGACTTTGCTCTCCGTCCTGAAATCGACCGCTGGATACTCTCCAGGGTCAACACCCTCATAAAGGATGTCGCTGCGGCATACGAGGACTATGACATCACCCTTGCAGGCCGCCTGATCCAGGATTTCGTTTGCGACGACCTCAGCAACTGGTACGTCCGCCTGAACCGCAAGCGCTTCTGGGGCGGCGAAATGGGACCGGACAAGCTCAGCGCCTACCAGACCCTCTACAAGGTGCTGGTCGATGTGGCGGTGCTCTCGGCCCCTGTCGCTCCTTTCTATATGGACAGGCTCTATTGCGACCTCGTCCCCGGAGCGGAATCCGTGCATTTTGCCCTGATGCCCAAGTATCGGGAAGGTGTCTCCGACGAGGAGCTCGAGGAGCGCATGGCCCTTGCCCAGAAAGCTTCGTCCATGGTGCTCGCCCTCCGCAAGAAGGTAGGCATTCCCGTGCGCCAGCCCCTTCGCAAGCTGCTCATTCCTGTCATATCCGACAAGGTGACGGAGCGTCTGGAGGCTGTCAAGGGCTTGATTCTCGGCGAGGTGAACGTCAAGGAAATGGAGTTCATCGCCGACACCACAGGCATAATCACCAAGAAGATAAAGCCCAATTTCAAGACTCTCGGAAAGGTCTATGGCTCTCGCATGAAGGAGATAGCCTCGGCCTTCGGAAGTCTTGACCAGCAGACTATTACTTCTATCCAGAATTCAGTGGACTTTGTCCTGGCCCTGCCCGGCGGTGACGTGCAGCTGCACGAGGGCGACTACAGCATATCCTCCGAGGACATGCCCGGATGGCTCGTCTCCTCCGAAGGTGCGCTCACGATAGCCCTCGACATAGAGGTCGATGAGGCCCTGAGGCGCGAAGGTACTGCCCGCGAGCTTGTCAACCGTATCCAGAATGTCCGCAAGGAAAGCGGCCTGGATGTCACCGACAGGATAGAGATTACCATTTATGCGGAAGGCGAAGTCCGTGGCCTTATAGCGGATTCCCTTCCCGAGTTTGAAACCTACATTAAATCCCAGACCCTCGCAGTCGGCATAGCCCTGTCCGACACACCCGTCGAGGGAATAGCCACAAAATGGGATGACACACAGATAACCATTAAAGTATCAAGAATTTAACCATCCTGCATTATGGAAGAAAAAGTTCAGCAGGGAGCGGCCAAGAACCGCTATAGCGACGAGGAGCTCGAGGAGTTCCGCGTGATTATCAACGATTTGCTCGACAAGGCACGCAAGGAGTATGCAACTCTGCGCCATATCGTCATGAGCAACGGCACCAACGACATCGAGGACACGACCCCATCGTTCAAGACCGTTGAGGACGACGGTGCCATGCAGCTATCCAAGGAGGAAGCCAGCCAGCTGGCGCAGCGCCAGTACAAGTTCATCCAGAACCTGGAGGCCGCCCTTGTAAGGATTGAGAACAAGACCTACGGCGTATGCCGCGTCACGGGCAAGCTCATTCCCAAGGAAAGGCTGCGTCTGGTTCCCCATGCCACTCTCACCGTCGAGGCCAAGGAAATGCTTGCAAAGGGAGGAAAGTAGGTAATGACTGTCAGCAAGGGAAAGAAACTGCTCATATTGGGAGTTCTGCTCGTTGTCATTGACCAGATAATCAAGGTCCTGGTCAAGACCAATATGGGCATAGGGGAGCACTTCAACGTGCTCGGAGAATGGTTCCAGATTCTGTTCATAGAGAACGAGGGCATGGCCTTCGGAATGAAGTTCGGAGGGGCCGTCGGCAAGGCTGCCCTGTCCCTGTTCCGTATAGTGCTGTGTGCCCTTCTGTGCTGGTGGATAACCTCTCTGGTGCGCAGGGGAACGCCCCTTGCAAAGGGTGACAATGCTTCCAAGGAGCCTGTCCCCGCAGGAGTGCTGATAGGCCTGACCCTCATTACGGCCGGTGCTTTCGGCAACATAATTGACAGCCTTTTCTACGGCATGCTGTTCTCGGCATCCGCGCCTGGCGAGGTGGCGGTGCTGGGCGGCTATTATGCCCCCTTCCTTTTCGGCAAGGTAGTGGACATGTTCTATTTTCCGCTCTTCACATGGCCGGACTGGGTGCCGTGGCTGGGCGGTCACATATTCTTCGAGCCCGTATTCAATTTCGCAGACAGCTGCGTCACCGTCGGTGCTATCTACCTTATTCTGTTCCAGTGGAAATTCTTTGCCAAGGACGACAAATGAAAACAAAGTTCACCCTCTTTACCCTGATTATTATGTCTATGGTATCCTGCAACAGGACCAATCCTTTCTTCAAGGAGTGGGACACTCCTTATGGCACAGCGCCCTTCAGTGAGATAAAGCTTAGCGACTACAAGCCTGCGTTCGAGGAGGGAATAGCCCGCCAAAGAGCTGAAATACAGGCTATTATAGACAATCCTGATGCACCCTGCTTCGAGAATGTCATAGCCGCTTATGAGCTCTCCGGTCAGTTGCTTTCCAAGGTGGAAGGGGTGTTCTTCAACCTCGCCGAGTCAGATTCGACCCCCGAGATGCAGGCTCTCGAAGAGGAGATTACCCCTGTTCTTACCGCCGCTTCCGACGAGATTTTCATGAATCCCGCCTTCTTTGCCAAGGTCAAGGCCGTATATGACAACAGGGAGGTCCTGGACCGCGAGCAGCAGATGGCCACGAAGGACCTTTACGAGGCCTTCGTGCGCAACGGAGTGGCCCTTGACGAGGCTTCGCAGGCCAGGTTCAAGGAGATAAACACCCGCCTGGCATCCCTCAGCCAGAAGTTCGGCACCAACCTCCTGGCGGAGAACAATGCCTTCAAGGCCGCCATCGGCATAAGCATATCCGATTATCCCGACTACATGGCTTCCACCGCCGACAGGGCCTTGAGGCAGAAGGCTTTCGAGGCCTATTCTTCCCGTGGCAACAACGGCGGCGAGCATGACAACAACGCCATAGTCGTCGAAATCATGAAACTCCGCACCGAGAAGGCCAACCTGCTCGGCTTCCCCACTTCGGCCGCATATCTGCTGGATGACAAGATGGCCAAGGACCCCTCTACGGTGGATGAATTCCTCTCTCGGATTATGGCTGCTTCCATGCGCAAGGCCAAGGAGGAAATAGCTGACATGCAGGCTGTTATGGACGAGGACATTGCTGCCGGCATTCTCCCTGCAGGCTCGGTCATAGAGCCTTGGGACTGGTTCTGGTATGCCGAGAAGGTACGTGCCCGCAAGTATGACCTTGATGAGGAGCTGACCAAGCCGTATTTCCAGGTGGACAGCGTGCGCAAGGGCGTTTTCTTCGCCGCCGAGAAGGTGTATGGCGTGAAGGTTACTCTCGCTCCCGAGGTCGAGGTGTACAATCCCGTCGTCAAGGCATACCGCGTAAGCGATGCCGACGGTTCCCTTCTGGGCATATTCTACGCCGACTATTTCTCCCGTGAGACAAAGAGGGGAGGGGCATGGATGAACAATTTCCGCGACCAGTATCAGGATGCCTCCGGAGAGGACGTGCGCCCCGTTATTGTGAACGTGTGCAATTTCCCCGCCGGTGAGCCTTCTCTTCTGACCATAGACAATGTCTCCACGGCCTTCCATGAGTTCGGCCATGCCCTCCACGGCTTCCTGACAAAGTGCCGTTACCGCTCGGTGAGCGGGACTTCCGTGGCCCGCGACTTCGTGGAGACCTTCTCTCAGTTCAATGAGAACTGGGCTTTCCAGACGGAGATACTCTCGGCCTATGCCCATGATTACCGCAGCGGAGAGACCATTCCCGCCGACCTGGTGGCCAAGATAGCCAATTCCCTGAAGTTCAACCAGGGCTTCACCACAGGCGAGCTTTGCGCCGCTTCCATTCTCGACATGAAATGGCACGAACTGACAGCCGAGCAGCTTGCGCAGTTTACCGATGCCGAGTCCATAAGGGCTTTTGAGACAAGGGTTTGCAAGGAAATGGGCCTTATCGACGAGATTATCCCCCGTTATCGCACGACCTATTTCAACCATATCTTCAACAGCGGATACAGCGCCGGATATTACAGTTACCTGTGGTCCGAGGTGCTGGACAAGGATGCTTTCGAGTATTTCGAGCAGCAGGGCATCTTCAATCCCGAGGTTGCAAGGCGTTTCCGTTCCATATTCCTTGAGAGGGGAGGCAGCGAGGAGCCTATGACGCTCTACCGCGAGTTCCGTGGCGGCGACCCTGACACCGGCGCCCTCCTCCGTGCAAGAGGCCTGGAATAACTTTATTCCCGGCGATTAAACCAACGCTTTTTGCATGCGTCTAAAGTGACGTTATGCAAAAAGAAATGTACTCTGTACCCGAGGGGTATTTCCAGGATTTGAAGCAGCGGCTTGAAGACATTCCGCATGCCTCAGCTCGCGTCACCACGTGGATGAAGGTACGTCCCTACGTAGCCTTGGCCGCGTCCTTTGCCATAGCTGTGACCCTTGGCCGCGCCATTTTGCGCGCCACCGTCCCCGCCACTATGGAAATATCTGCTGAAGAGATAGTTACGGCGACCAATCCATACGCCGTCTATGATATTCTCGCCGACAATGCCGCCGCGGCTCCGGACGAGGAAGATTTGATAAACTACCTGATAGACACAGGTGCAAACATCAGTTATTATGAAACGGATTATTAGTATTGCCGCACTTTTTATGGTGTGTACCCTGGCCTTTGCCCAGAACAAGGACGGAAAGGAAGGCTGGCGTGACAGGATGAATGCCGAGATGGTGGCGTTCTTTACTTCCGAGGTGGATCTTTCTTCGGCCGAGGCCGAGAAGTTCTGGCCTGTTTTCAATGAGGCCAAGGCCAGGCAGAATGAGGCCTTCAAGGCCATGCACGACGCTTACAAGGCTCTGGAGAAGGCCGTTTCCGAAGGCAAGGGCGATGTCGCTTCCTTGACCAAGGCTTATCTGGACGCGCAGGCCGAGTCCAACTCCGTGTTCGCATCGTTCCTGCCCCGCTTCCAGTCCATTCTCCCTGCAGAGAAGGTAGCAAAGGTATATCTGGCGGAGGAAAGGTTCCGCCGCCAGCAGATACATAATCTCCGTCCCGGAGGAAAGGAGGGCAAGGGCTCCGAAGGCCGTCGGGGCCGCGAAAAGAAGGACTAGTATTCAGTCTTGTCCGCTTTCTCCGACCACTTGCGGAAACTGTCGAGCGCTTCGTCTCGCATCATCGGTATGATGGGGACGGAGCGCATTTCGTATTCCTTGGCGAGCTCTTCGTATATGAAGTCGTCCGCGAAGTCGATTTCGCGGGCATCCTTGCGGTTGTTGCCGTAGTAGATGCGGCCCAGCCTGGCCCAGTAGATTGCACCGAGGCACATGGGACAGGGCTCGCAGGAAGTGTATATCACGCAGCCCGACAGGTCGAAGGTGCCCAGCTTCCGGCAGGCCTGGCGTATGGTGTTGACCTCGGCGTGAGCCGTGGGGTCGTTGTCTATGGTGACGCTGTTGGAGGAACATGCCACCACCTCGCCGTCCTTTACTATCACCGCGCCGAAAGGCCCTCCGCCCCGTTCCACGCTCTCGCTGGCCTTCTCTATGGCCTGGCGCATGAATGAACGGTCCTGTTCTGTTATATTGTATTCCATAATACCTCAAGAAACTGTTTTCGCAAATATAAGCATTTTATTTGATTTATGTCTCCTGACGGCAGGCACTTGATGTTCCGAGTATTTTTTTGTAAATTTGCGCAACGAAAAACTTAGGAATGCGAAAAAATTAAGTTGCATCAAATTTTGTAGAAAGCACCAGTTTAGGATAAAATACAAATATATAGATGAAAATGAATCCTCAGAAGTCCTTACAAGCCATCTTGGCAATCCTGCTTGTGACCGGATGCGGCCTCAATGTGCCCAAAGAAAAACACACATCGTTTGATACGCTCACCGTCAATACGCAAAATGTGGAGTATCCTGCCCGTTACAATGCCACGCTGGAGGGTGTCAATGAAGTGGTAGTGACCACTACCTGCAGCGGGGCCGTTACCGAGTATAACGTGGCCATCGGAGACCACGTCCGCAAGGGAGATGTCCTGGCGCGGATAGACGAGCGTCAGGCAAGGGCTGCGGTGGATAATGCCCAGGCCAACCTTTTGGCCGCCCAGGCCAGCCAGAACACTGCCAGGCTGGAAATGGAAAGCAACCGGAATCTCTTCCAAAAAGGGATCGTGAGTTCCTATATGCTGGAAACCGCCACCAACGCCTACAACCAGGCGACGGCGGCAGTGGCTCAGGCTGAAGCTGCGCTCAAGTCCGCAAAGCTGCAGCTGAGCTTCTGTACCGTCACTTCCCCCATCACGGGCATAGTAGGCAGCGCGCCACTGAGCCGTGGAGAGCTCGTATCTCCCGGTACCGTTGTGGCCCGGGTGACCGAGGCTTCCCGCATCATCGCCAAGTTCTCCATCTCCGAGAGCGAATACCTGCAGCTGCAGGAAGGCCTGGAAGGCAAGACACTGAAGCAGTTCCTGAACAGTCTGCCGGATGTGTCACTGGAGCTCAAGAACGGTTCCGTTTACAAGGAGAAGGGCCGTATAGTGCGCGTTTCCAATGTGGTGGATCCCCTCACCGGTGCCATGCGGGCCGAAGCCGAGTTCCCCAATCCTGATGGCGTTCTGGCTTCAGGCAACATGGGTACCGTCATTATTCCTTTCACCTATGCCGACCAAATCATTATACCCGCATCGGCCATCGTGCGCCAGCTGGACCGCACCATCGTGTGGAAGGTCGGAGCGGATTCCCTGGCCCATTCCACCCAGGTGCAAACCTTTGACATGGGAACTTCCCTGTGCGTTTTTGAAGGCTTGAAGACGGGCGACGTAATTGTTTCCAGCGGTGCCACCAACGTGGTGGACGGCCAAAAAGTGATTTTCTAAGTTCATCCGGCTCGTATGAAAGGCAATCCGTTCATCAAACAGAGGGTGATGGCCGTGTCCATCGGCCTTCTTATTCTCCTGGTGGGCTTTATCTCGCTCACCACCCTCCCCATGGACCAGTATCCCGACATCGCCCCTCCCACCGTGGTGG
>JAFVCK010000011.1 GCA_017479265.1 Bacteroidales bacterium
ATTGCTGAGATATTTCCGCAAGGAATTGGCGACATACACATCCGTATCAAGGTTGAGCTTGGTCTCAATCTCGGTAGAGACGTTTGTCACCAGTCGAAGTTCGTAATCCGAACGGAAGTCCGGCGCGCACTCGCTTAAATCTTCATCCACCCAGCAGCAGGCCTCCGCAAGGAGGCTTGCCGCTGAAAGGATGAAAAACATACGAACTATTTTGCGAATTCTCATCAACTGTAATCTTGTTCAGTATTACTGGCCGAGGACGACTTCGTTGAAGGTCAGACCGGTCTGCCATTTCAGGTCGACGCTCAGACCGAGGGAAATCTGCGTGGAGCGCAGGTCAGGCACTGTGGCGTAGGCGTGCTGCAGCGAGGTCTCGCCGAGAACGAAGTTGGCGGTGGTCATGAAGTCCTGGATGAACACGCGGCGCTCCTTAATGGTGCTGCCATCTGTTGCATAAGGAGGAAGAGCCTGCATGGTAGGCCATGTGATACCTGCGCTGCGGTCGGAAATGTCCAGGTCTGCATCAGGGTTAAGTTTACCGATGATGTAGAAAGTGCCGCCGTTGCGGATGACATTGTAGTTGCCCCAGAAGTCCTTGCCGGAGTTGTTGAGGAACTCGATAGCTACATAGACATCGTTCTGCTTGGCACCGACTTGGGCTGCGTTCCAGTTGTCCCAGACAAGGGTGTAGTTGGGCTCGGAAGTGCCGGAAGTAGGAATATCATCGCTCACAATGGCCTTGTCGTAGATGTTGTGGTCGAAGGTAGAACCTGCAACAGGCAGATAGTCCCAGCCTACCGTTTTGGGCTGACCGCCGATAAGAATACCGGTAATCTTGAAAGCCGTAGCGGTGACATCAATCTCAGCATTGGGCTCTTCAGTGGCAGGAAGTGCAGGGTTCTTGGCCAGCTGGATAGCGTGGTTGTTGTCCTGCAGTTTGGTGACGCCACTCTGATAAGCAACCGTGCTCTTGAGCATGGCAGTACCATAGTTGATGTTGTACTGCATGGCAACGCTGCGGGTGGTGGATATGACGTGGCTGTTCTTGGTCCAGGCATGGGTGTTGTTGTTGACAGTGGCTGCCCACTGCGTGTCATCCTCCCAGTTGGTTACACCCTGAGGATAGTCAGCCTCTACGTGAGGGTCTTCTGTAACGCGGACAGGGCTGTTGCCGAAGTAGAAGAGCTCGGCAGGATAGTACACATTGTAAATGGATGTGCTGCCGGTAGAGAGAAGAGGAGTGGTAGAGCTGTACTTCCAGGTAATGGTACCGGGAGTAGTTACCTGGCCGTCGGTGTCAGTTGACTTTGTGGTTTCAACAATCAGCTGCGCGCAGCCCTTAGGCACACCGAAAGTGATGTCAGGGAACTCGTTAAGAGCAGAGGTCTCGGAGGCATTCACCTTGGTAATCTGGTCTGTAGGACCGGTATAGCCTGTCGAAGTCTTTACATTCTCAGAAGACTCCCAGGTCAATGAAGGAGCAGTGCCGTCAAAGCAGTTGTCGATGCGTGCGATAATGTTGTTGGCAAGAGCCTGGGCAACAGCCTCGTAAGAAGTGGTAGGCGTTGCATCGTGAATTTTCTGAAGAACAAACCTCAGGTCACCGATGGTACGGGCGACAGAAGAGCCGCTACCGGCACGGACCTCATTGGGGTTGACTGTAGCGAGGGTAGTGAGAGCATCGCCGAGGATTTCACCGAGTGCGCACATTTCTGTTCCGTCGAGAGGGGCCTTTGTGGCAGGCGAGATGACACCTGCATCGGAGATGGTCACGAACTGGGTCCACTTCAGAGAAGCAACGGGGATGGTTGTACCACCAAAGGGAACATTAGCTGATGAGAGCTGAGCATCCATGATATAATTCAAGGCTGCCAGAATCAAATCACCATACTGGCGATAGGTAGCTTCCTTGTCGGAAGGAACACGGCGGTCAAGAGCGAAAGTATAGGCGGAGAGGTCTTTGTTGTCTCTACGGGTGGCTACTGTAACACTTCCCTGGGCATTGGCATCATCCACGCCGCTCTTGGGAGCCTTGCCGTAGAACATAAGGGTATTGGTCTCGGTAGGCAGTGCGAGCTCTATGACGCGGTGGCTCTTGGAGCCGTCGGTCGTTGCATCGCTGACGGAGAAGATGTTGCCAAGAGAGAAATACTTGTCAGCAGTTGCAGCAGAAGGAATCCACTTGCCGTCGGCAACAGGAGTACCCATCTTGAAAGAGAGCAGAGCGCCATCGACAATACCGCGGAAAGCATCCGTGGTAGTAGCCTGGGTGTTGGCGGATGTCTGCTTGGTCATAGGAGTGTTGGTAGCAGACACGTTGAATACGAAGTTGGTGAGAACCTCGCCGGTCTCCGCATTGAAGTTGGGGTTGTCCACCACCCGCTCAGTTTTGGAGCAGGAGGCAAGCGTGAGAAGCGCAGCAGCGCCGATCATCGCGATTCTTTTAATAGTTTGCATGATTTTTGAAGTATAAAACATTGTTTAATAATTATTTACCTAACAAATAGTATCTATTCCCCGGAGATACTTTCGTACCTCTCCATTTCACTCTTATATTGTTCATAGTCAGCTCTTTGCTGAGCTATCTGAGTCAGCTGCATGAGATTTCTCTCCGCACTCTCGTCACCGTTTGCGGCAGCCGCTTTAAGCATCTGCAGGGCCTCGGCCTCGCGACCGTTGTAGAAGAGTGCGACCGCATAGGCATTGTCGCTGCGCCTGTCGTCACGCTTCTTTTCGAGCATCTCCAAAGCCTTGGCATATTCACCCTTCCGGAGCATGTCTATGGCCGCGTTAATCTCGCGGGCGCTCTCATCGGGCACATAGTCATAATATATTTTAAGGTATCCGGAGTTACGCTGGTCGTGGAGGATGTTGGTCAGGAGCTTCTCGTATATCTTGCCACCTTCGGCAGCCTTGAGCTTGGCCTCGCGCTTGTTCACGTCGGGCTCGTTGTCTATGACGCTCAGAACCCATTCGAGCTGGTCCTTGGTCAGGCCTGCTCCGCCTCCTTCGAGGTATATGTCATTGATCTGGTCGCGGAACTCGCTCCAAGCCTCGCCTCCGCCCACGGTGTCGAACATGCTGTCGGGAATGTCGAGCCTCTCCTGGATATATTTCTGCAAGGCCATAGCTCGGGTATTGCCCAGCCAGACGTTGTGGGCCAGGCGGCCTTCGACCGAAGCGAGACCTACTATTTGTATACGCGTGACGGTGCTCGTGGTGTCGGCCATGATCTTCTCGGTGATATCCATGATTTCATCGAGGACGGGGCCGTTGTCCCGGTGATAGTCATCCTCGGAGAATTCCCTGAGCAGACGCACCTTGTCGAGCTCGAAGAACACCATCAAAGGCTCTTCTTCCTTGCGCAGGATACGGTCGGGAGTATAAGGACGGTACTCGCTGCTGGGGCAGAGAACGGGATGGTCCTTCTCCATCATGCCGGCCACGCCTTTCCAATCAGCCACGATGGGGAGGACCGGAACGAACACGGAAGGAGGCATGACGGCCCTGGGGCGCACGAGAGTGTCCACGGGACGCTGAATAATCTCCACCAGTTCCTTGAGCTTCTTGCGGCGGGTGAAATTGTAAGACAGGTTGAGTCCGAGCTTCGGAACGATAACCGGACCGCGCTCCTTGCCAATCTCGGCTCCGCAATATGCACAGTCATAGACAGTTGCGCTGTTGTAACCAGCTGCGGCACCGGCCTCCAGCTCAAGCCTGAGATGGTCGCTGAGCCACCATGAGTAACCGACGAAAAGTCCCAGGCCGTAGAAGTCGCCCTGGAGACGGTGGTCGCGCACATAGGGATAAAGCCCGAGAGGGAACTTTACGCTGCCGACGTTGTAATGCGTATATACAAGGTCGGTACCTATGAACAGTCCGTCATAGACATTCTTGAACCAGAAACGTGCCTCGGGAGCTATCAGCAGATGACGCCATTTCTTCGGATTCTCCCGGTCCCAGTCAGATAACAGCCACCTGGGCCAGGGCTTGACACCCGCGTTGGCACCAAGGGTAAAGTGTTTGCCGACAGGGATTTCAATGCCGAGGTTGGGGGTGGCGGAACCAGCATAGAATAAGTTGGTACGCAAAGCAACACCCCTGTATCCTGTGGAATCTTCAGGATAACCTTGGTACAAGGAATCCCGGACATATACGAGTACGGTGTCGGCACTCTGCCTGGTGCGCAGTGTGTCGGTGCCGCGGACGAGCCATTTGCCGTCATATTTCGAAGGGACACGGTCGGGAGATTTAGCCGGAACAACGCCGGAGCATACAGTCATCAAGACTGCAACAACCACCACGAAAATCCGCTTCGCCGTATATGTGTTTTTTATCATTTCCTATCCAACAATAAAACGTCTGAACCCTTGGACAAATTATGGGCCAAATTTTCAAATCGCAAAGATACCAATTATTTTTTAAAAATATTAATTATGGACAGAAAATCTGAGCCAAAAACGATTAAAATCAGCATTTTCCATTTTTACCCCCCCCCAATTTTGTCGATTTCAAGACATTTTGAGGACCTCATTCCGTCCTGAAAACCGCCCGGCTGTTCACCCGCGATTTTTAGATTTTTTCAAAAATATTCGGAGTTTTATTTATCTTTGCTTATCTTTGCAAGCTAGTATGTGCAGCGCACATCAGGATAGATAAACGTATTTCGAAATATGAAAAGCACCCTCTTCGGCATATCCACCAACCTCGCTTACGATGCCGCAACCGCAATCAATATATGCATTGAAGTGCCCGTGGCCGGCAACTGGGACATACGAGCAGACTACACTTGGACTCTCGGCAATCCCTGGAGATAGTGGAACCTCACTTTGGGAATAGCAGGCTCTCGGCTCTTCGCTCCCTCATGGAGAAAAAGGGCTGGGATGCCGTCGTGCTCACAGGCTCGGACCCTCACAGCAGCGAATATCCCGCAAGAAGATGGAAGCAGGTGGAATGGCTTACAGGGTTTTCCGGCGAGGCCGGCGATGTCGTCGTAACCGCCTCTCACGCAGGACTTTGGACTGATTCCAGATATTTCATAGCGGCGCAGCAGGTGCTTCCTGCCGCAGGTTTCGAGCTGCACAAGACCCGCCTTCCGGACTCCGTGGACATTCCCGCTTGGCTGGCCGCCGAAGCCGGTGAGAATTTCACCCTTGCGGTGGATTCCATGACCCTCAGCCTGGAGGCAGTGAACGCCATACGCCGAGCCGTCAGCGCCGAAGGCTTCGAGATTGTCTCCGCTCCCGACCTTATCGACGAGATATGGGAGGGCCGTCCTCCCATTCCCTCCGGGCCCATAGTCACTATGGACACGAAGTACTCCGGGGAGAGCAGGCTGTCCAAGATTTGCCGCATCCGCTCCTTCATGAGGGACAATGGCTGCGACAGCATGCTTATTGGCGGTCTTGACGAGATAGCCTGGACCCTCAACGTGCGAGGAAACGACATAGAGTACTGCCCCGTAGTAATATCCTATCTTCTTGTCACCCAGGAGGATACATTCTGGTATGTCCGCCGCCCCGGCCACAGGGACCCCTCTACCCTGGCCTCTTTCGCTGAACTGTCCGAGGACGGCATATCGGTACTCCCCTACGAGGACCTCACTTCTGACTTCAGAGCCCTTCAGAGGGACCGCAGGCTCGGAAGGCTTTTCGCCGACCCCGCCACACTCAACTACGAAATAGCGCTTACCCTTGAGCAAAGCGGAGCGGACACCCTATTCGGAGAGTCCCCCGTGCAGATATGGAAGGCCGTCAAGAACGAGGTGGAACTCCGCGGAATGCGGGAGGCTCACCTTCGCGACGGCATAGCGATGGAGAAGTTCCTGTTCTGGCTGGAGGAAATGACAGGCATAGACGAGAGGGTCAGCGAATGGACGGCGGTACGCGCCCTGCATGCCCTTAAGGCCAAGAGCCCGGAGTACAGGGGCGAGAGTTTCGAGACCATTTCGGCCTACGGCAAGGGTGCAGCCCTTCCCCATTACGTCACTCCTCGCGAGAACGCTCCCATGCTCTTTCCTTCGGGCCTTTACCTCAACGATTCCGGCTCACAGTACATAGACGGCACCACCGATATCACCAGGACCACTCCCCTGGGCCCTTGCAGCCCTCTTGAAATGGAGGATTACACCCTCGTACTGAAAGGCCACATAGACCTTGCAATGGCGGTGTTCCCCAAGGGGACCTGCGGCTGCCACCTCGACGTGCTGGCCAGGAATCCCCTGTGGAGAAGCAAGCGCAATTTCGGGCACGGCACGGGCCACGGCGTGGGCCATTGGCTCTGCGTACATGAAGGCCCCCATTCGATACGCCAGAACACCCTTGGCTGCCCCCTGCAGCCGGGCATGGTGGTGACCAACGAGCCGGGCATATACCGCGAGGGAATGCACGGGGTGCGTCACGAGAATGTAATGGTGGTGGTGAGCGAAGGCAGCAACGATTTCGGCCGGTGGTACCGCTTCGAGCCACTGACACTCTGTCATTTCGACACCTCGGTTCTGGTGCGGGAACTGCTCACGCAGGATGAAATCAAGTGGCTCAATGCATATAATGCCATGGTATATGAGCGTTTGGCATTGCATTTGCCGCCCAAAATCGCCGAATGGCTTAAAGAAAAGACTAAAGCGATATGAGCATGGATACTGAGAAATATCGTAAATACTTCACGGACAGCGCATTCTGGGACAAGCTCTCGGTTGCAGCGTCCAAGATGGGGCTCAAGCTCACGTGGTATTCCCTCGTGCTGTACTACACGATGATAGACCCTGCTACTCCGCGCAAGGCCAAGATGGTGATACTGGGCTCACTGGGCTATCTGATTCTCCCTATAGACCTGATTCCGGACTTTCTTCCCGGCGGTCATCTGGACGACCTGGGCGTGATTACGGCCGCCGTCTGGCAGATTATGCGTAGCATCACTCCCGAAATCAAGGACAAGGCTACGCGCAAGCTCTACGACTGGTTCCCCAAGGCCAGGCCCGAGGACATTCCCGAAATCGACGAGCAATAGTCCGCGAAGAATCTACTGCTCCTGAATAAGTTTCATCGCATCATCATAGTCATCCGCATTCACCTTGACCTCAAGAGCGTTGATGGCCACGTTGATGGACGGATAGGCAGAAGCCACGCCGAACACCTCGGCGGGAATGCCGTTGGAACGCAGCATGCCGGCGCATATTTCAGCACTGATGCTGTCGGGGAATTTTGCCACTGTCTTGAATTCTTCTTTCATAGCTTTCTATTCCTCCCTGAATTTATACTCTATAGCGTTCTTTAGACGCACTACATCCCTGTTGGGACCTTCAATCATGAATCCGTGCAGGTCGCGCTCGAGAGTCACCCTGTCCTCCAGCATCCGCGTGAGCCTGTTGAACTTGTTGCGAAGACGGAAGGTCATGTTCTCGCCATCCTCCGTCTCAAGCTCGTATCCCCTGCCCTCCATTACCTCGAGGATGCCGGGACGAAGGTCCTTGTACTCGCCGGGAAGGGCTATTCCGTACTTCTTGAACCCGAAGAACGGATACGCCAGGGCCACCACGCCGAACATGAGCCCTATCTGCCAGAAGGAGTCGTAGCCATGGCGGAACATGGCCTCCGGATTGCTGTCCACGAACTTGAAAAGTACCAGTATGCCAAGCAGGACGGCCAGAAGCAGCCAATAATAAATGTAATATTTAATGGCTCGGACAATGTATTTCATCGCTATGCAGGTATTATTCTATGCAAATATAGTTCTTTTGCACGGAAATTGTTAATTTTGCGGGCGAAAAACATATTATCATGGAAGAAGTTGACCCTATACTCGAGCGCCGCGCGCGTGAAGCCCGGGCTTCCAAGGAGAAGACCCTGAGGGGCGTTATGATAGTCATGGCATTGGTGGCACTGGCCCTGGCCGGCGTGCTATACTATGTCTGGAAGCAGAAATCCACTCTTGTGAACGACCTCGAAGCCGAGAAGCAGGAACTCACCGAGCAGTTCGTGGCCCTGCAGCAGGATTATGACACCCTGTCATCCGACTACGAGTCGATTAATTCGCAGCTCGACACCTCCCGCGCAGAGGTCGCCCAGCTGGTCGAAAGGCTCAAGAAGACCGAGGCCACGGACCGCGCCAAGATACGCCAGTACGAGAAGGAACTCGGCACCCTGCGCAGCATAATGCGCGGATATATCACCCAGATAGATTCCCTCAACACCTTGAACCACAAGCTCACCGCCGATGCCGCAGCCGCCCGCAGGGAGGCCGCCGAGAGCAAGAAGGCCAATGAAGAGCTGACCCAGAGGATCGAGAACTACGAGGGACAGATTGCCACAGGCTCCAAGCTGAAGGCCAGGGGCATAACCCTCGCCGCCTACGGCAATTCCGACAGCAAGACAGTGGACCGCAGCAGCCGCGTCAAGAGGCTGCTCACCACCTCGAGCCTTCTGGAGAACGACCTGGCTCCCAAGGGTCCCGTCCGCGTATATATCATAGTGCGCGACCCCGACGGAATCATACTTACCAACAGCGTACGCACCTCCTTCGACTTCCAGGGCGAGACCAAGGTGGCTTCCGCATCCCGCGAGGTGGACTATGAAGGCAAGGAGGTCGATCTGGCCATATATCTCAATGACATAGACTCTTACGTGAAGGGTCTTTACACTGTCGAGGTATATACGGCACAGGCCCGCCTTGGCTCCGCAGAGTTGATGCTCCGATAGATGATCTACGTCCACGTCCCCTTCTGCCGGAGTTTCTGCACCTACTGCGGATTCTACTCCGAGATTGCAAGGGGGGACTGTTTCGAGGGCTTCCTGTCAGCCATAGTGGCTGAGGCTTCCGCCAGAAAGGAAGAGATACTCAAAACATTGGATGTCAATACCTTGTACATAGGGGGAGGAACGCCGTCCGTTCTTCCCCTTTCTGCTATGCAAAGGCTGCTGGAGGCCCTCCCCCAAGGACCTTTCAGCGAGTTCACCATGGAGGCCAATCCCGAGGACATAGTGCAGAAGGGAAAGGCTTATGCCATGGGACTTAAAGAACTGGGAGTCAACAGGATAAGCCTCGGTATGCAGTCCTTCGACGACGGCATTCTCCACCTTATGAACCGCCGCCACGATTCCGCCCGCGCCGTGGAGGCATTCACCCTTCTTCGGGAATGCGGATTCGACAATATCAGCATAGACCTTATCTTCGGCATGGACGGACTGTCCGACGCTCTGTGGGAAGAGACCCTGGAGAAGGCCCTGGCGCTTCGTCCAGAGCATATTTCGGCATACCAGCTGTCCATAGAGGAAGGCAGCGCCCTGGAAGAGCTGACAGCAAGGGGGCAATATACGGAAATGGCCCCTGAGCAGTGCAGAAGGCAATACGATATGCTCTGCGCGGCGCTCTCCCGGGGAGGATATGTGCATTACGAGGTGTCCAATTTCGCTCTGCCCGGGCACGAAGCACAGCACAATTCAGCCTACTGGAGCCGCGTTCCATACGTTGGTCTGGGGCCGGGCGCACACTCTTTCGATGGAGCGAAACGCAGCTGGAACAGCCGGAATCCGAGCGGCTATACTGCTGACTATGAGATACTTGACGATAGTCAGGCCCTGGAGGAGAGCATAATGCTGGGACTTCGCACGGCAAGGGGCATAGAGGCCTCGCTTCTGGAGGAGAGCACTCTTCAACGCGCCCTTGACATGGGGACACTGACGGTTTCCGGGACGGGACGGGTAAGGATTCCGGAGGAAAGGCTGTTCGTTTCGGATGATATAATCGCCGACATTTTGCTGGCAGCCGAGTCCAAGCACCTGTAAATCAGCCCTCACAAAGATATCGTGAGGCGGCATCGAGAGCGTTCCAGAACTCTTCGCCATAGACCTCGACTATGGGCTCCCGCAGGAACTGATATACCCTTATGCCCTCGCGGCGGCCCTTTTCCACGGCATCGCTGCATATATTCCAGCGGTGATAGTTAAGAGCCTGGCCGCCTCCTGGGAAGCGGGTGACCCTTATAGGATAGAGCCGGCAGGAAACGGGCTTTCGGAAAGAACACAGGCCCTTGAAAAAGCACCTTTCCACGGAGCACAGGCAATTGACGCTATCCCCGTCCTTTTCGTACATTATGTAGGCGCAATCCTCCAGGCCCTGCACACCAACCGTGCCGTAACTGCCCGGCACGCTGTCCAGGCCCTCCACCTTGTGCGGCTCATGCACCACAGGAGTGACCATTTCCCCTTCCCTGTCTATCTCGAAAAAGCCATTGGCATCCACGGATGCGCGTCCCTGGGGAGTCATAAGCGGTGAAAACACCTCGTAGCAGCGCTCCAGCTGCTCGTCCTCGCCCTCCAGCATAGGTGCTCCGCTGTCCCCCACCACGCAGCATATCCCGCGGCACTTCTGATAGTCGCAAGCAAAATATTCGGTAACGACATCGGTGGACACCAGTATGTCACCTATCCGGATTATATTCCCGAAATCAGTATTCATCCGTCTCAAGAATTCTGTCTATATCGCCCTCCAGGGCCCTCACGGCCCTTCCGAGCACCACCGAATCCCTCCATGCTATATGGCTGGAATCCTCCCCGAAATCGATTGTGGGCACGGTTCCTATGGTCCTGGGGTCCTGCACCTCGGGAGGAAGTATGCTGCCGTCGAACGGATATGCACCCTTGACCCAGGTCATGGGAGAGACGTACGGCATCTTGATGGGAGGTATCTCGCCCTCCTGCACGGGAGGGACCCGGGAACGCACCGAAACCAGTTCCGCGGAGCCCCCCTCAGCCATCATGGAGACTATCCTGTTGACATCGTCCAGGGTGATGGAAGCAATCTTGCCCTTGTATCCCGTGACAAGGTCCTTGCCGTAGGAATACCTTAGCACCAGCATGTTGATTATGGTCTCGGGGTCCGTAGTCCAGAAAGAGTAAAAGTGTGATATCAAGGACTTTCCGACCTCCAGCTCAGAAGATGAGATGCCGGTCCGGCCGACATTGTCTATGACGCTGCGGACCTTGGCGAGCACCACGTCGGTGCTGTCCTCTCGCACCATGGAGGCGGGAAGCCCGTCCTCGTCGGCCCTGTGGAAACCCATCAGCAGGTCCACGCTCTCGTCAGGGAACATCTTTATGGCCCAGTCCGATTCGGCGGCCCAGCCATAAGGCGCGACGGCGGAGGCGGCCCTGTCGGATATGTAGAAAGCGGCCATGGTGGCGGCCATGAAGTTTATGGCGTTGTAATCGAAGGGAGCCGAAAGGGCCATGGCGAAATAAGGCTCGACGGAGCTGGTCCTATAGACATTTCGGCCTTCGCGAAGGCCGTGGCGCACCCTTGAACGGTAGGTGGAGGCCCTCTCCGTATGGAAAGAGCCCATATACTCGGACAAGGTGTTGAGTACCTGTTCCTTGGGCATGCCGCCGACAATTATCAGCACCCCGTCGTTCATCTTGGAGAACGCATTGGCAAAGAACATGTCCGCCCTTTTGGGAAGGTCCTCGCGAAGCTCGGTGGGACGCTTGTAGGGGCTGTATGTCATGCTCTTGTGCATGAGGCTGTCCAATATGGAAAACACGCTGCGGCCCCTTACCCTCAGCTTTTCGCACTGCTTCCAGTAATTGTATGCTCCCATATCGGTATTGCTGTCAGTAGTCAGCGACGAAAGGGCCTTGAGAAGCAGTTGCAGCTTGTCGTCCGGAGCGGTGCCTCCAAGCGAGAACTCGGAGAACGAGATATCGCTCTCGAGATTGATGCCATTGGCCTCAAGCATGGAATTGAACCTGTCCGCAGGCATGCCTGATACGGCCGAAAGCTTGAGCATGTCGCCCAGCCAGGCGCCCTCCCCGTCAGTAATCCCGGGCAGGGATGAATAGCCGCCTTTAAGCAGCCATTTCCAGCGGAAAAAGCCCTTCTGCGGCACCTGATTGTATATGACCCGTATTCCGTTGGAGAAGGTCCATATCTGTCCGCCGAACATGGGCTCGGTGAGCGAAGACTGGACCTTGGCCTTGGCGAAGCCCTTGCGAAGGAAGATACTGTCCTTGAGGCTGGACGGCATCTTGGGATGCATAGGAGTCCAAGCCTTGCGGAAATTATTGAGTATCAGTTCCTTGTCAACCTCTCCGGAAGGCTCCCCGACGAGGATGGTAAGGTTGCGCGAAGAATCGAGCAGCGCCCTTATGAAGGTGTTGAACATCCCCACGGCATCCTCGTCAGATATTTTCCTGCCGGCGAAAAAGCCGTATTCGCTGCTTATGGAATACAGGGGCGAGCCGTACAGGAAGGCCGACATGCACCGCTCCATATAGCGGTTGTTCCTGGTGTACTGCGCTCCGTAGCCGGCGTTGAGGGCGGCCTCGAGGGCTCCCCGTATATCCTTGTATTCCTCCACGTCAATGCCGTTCCTGTCCAGGTCGGCCAGCAGCCCTGCCATGATCCGCATGGCCTCGCTCCTGTCTTCGGGGGCTACAGCCACCTTCATCGTGATGAGCTCGTCTCCGGGGCTGTCGGCGCTGCCGCTATAGTCGAAGGACATGTCGCCGCAGGCTATGCCCTCATGCCGCAAGGCCATGCTCAAACGCCTCTGCATCAGCAGGTTGGTCTGCATGGCATAGCGGGACATGACAAGAGGGACGGGGCTGTTCATCCTGCCGGGGGCCGTCCTCGGAGAGCGGTAGCGCACCCCGACGAAGGATTCTCCCGGGGTCACTTCCACCTCGGCTTCCTTCCTGTCCTGCCATTCGTAAGACAGCGTACGGACACCCTTGGGCCTACCCATTACGAAGAGGGACAGCATGTTCATCTTGCCGAGCACAGCGCTCGCATCCACGTCTCCCGACACAATAATCGCCTGGTTGTCAGTTGAATACAACGCATTTCCATCTTCGCTGCACCTGTCCACTATGTCGAACACCATGAGCAGGGTGGAATCCACGGCCGTGGTGCCCCTTGTCACTACCAAGCGGTCGAAACGGTATATGGTCGAATGGCTGTCCACGTGGGTCCATCCGTAGCGGCCGGGCGTAAGACCGTTGCTGCGCATGAATGAGAAGGGAGATTTGGCGGAGAAATGCGGCAGTTCGGTCAGGGCTGCGCGGGAGCGGACCACGGAGCCGCCTTTGTGCTCCTGGCTTTCATCCTGCCTTCCCGCCCTCTGCACGAGGGCGATGTCCACCATTCCCATATAGGAAGGATTGCTCACTATGTAATAAGCCACGCCGTTGCCCAGGGTGCCTGAAAGTATCTTCTCATCCTGAGGCAGGGGCTTCAAACCTTGCGCTGGCACAATTATTGGAAAAACCATACACAGCGCAAAAAACAGAAGTATGCGGACTTTATTTTTCATACAAGGACAAAAATACAAATAATTTTGTTAATTTTGCGTCTTGGGCTAAGCTTTTGGGCAGTTTTTGCATCAAATGCAGTGCCGATTTGAATGATAATATAAACTAAAACTATTGAGATATGAAGAAAATGTTTTTGGCTATTGCCGCTTTTGCAGCAAGCATCGCGCTCGCTGGCGCACAGGATCTCAAAAGCGTAACCGAGCTTTACAATGCCGGTGCTGAGTACCTTTCAATCAATGACAAGGCCTCCGCTCTGAGCAGTTTCCAGCAGGCGCTCTCGGGTGCAGCCGAACTCGGTGAGGAAGGTGCTGAAATCGTCAGCAATTGCAAGACCGTCATCCCCGGTATCATCCTTTCCATTGGCAAGGAATACTATAATATAAAGGATTTCGACGCCGCCCTGGAGAAAATTGGCGAGGCTCTCGCCCTCGCAAAGGAATATGGCAATGACGACATAGCCGTCGAGGCGGAAGGCCTTATCAGCCAGGTAGGTCTGCAGAAGGACCTCGCCGCCGGCAACGAAGCTTTCAAGACAAAGGACTTCGCAGCCGCAGCCGAGAGCTTCAGGAAGGTGCTGGAGGCTGACCCCACCCACAAGACCGCTTCCATCCGTCTGGTCCAGGCCCTGGCCAATGCAGGCGACCTCGCCGCAGCCAAGGAGGCATACCGGATTGCTGTGGACAACGGCAAGGAGGAGGATGCCAGGAAGGTGCTCGGCGGAGCATTCCTCAAGCAGGCTGCAGCAGCCCTCAAGGCAGGAAAGAGCGCAGAGGCCGTGGAGGCCGCAAAGGAGTCCATAGCATTCGTCGAGGATGCGAAGGCATACCAGATTGCAGGTCAGGCTTCCTATAAGATGAAGAAGAACGCAGAGGCCATCCCCTACTTCGAGAAGTATCTCGAGCTCGCACCCGATGCAAGCAACGCAGGCCAGATTGCCCTCACCATCGGCGCTCTCTACCAGGGACTCAACAACAAGGCGAAGGCCCTCGAGTACTACAAGAAGGCCCAGGCCCTCGGCCAGGATGTCAAGGCTTACATCGACGCATTTTCGAAATAATGCCAGTTGAACTTCTTGCGCCTGCAAGAAATGCAGATATCGGCATCGCAGCCATCGACTGCGGTGCCGATGCGGTGTATATCGCAGGGCCGGCTTTCGGAGCCCGTGCCGCTGCAGGCAACAGCGTGGAGGACATAGCCCGTCTGTGCCGCCATGCCGCCCGCTTCGGCGCAAGAGTGTTCGTCACTTTCAATACGATAATCTTCGAGAAGGAGCTCCAAAAGGCTTCTTTTCTGCTATCCGAGCTTGCCGGAGCGGGCATAGACGGCTTCATAGTCCAGGACCTCGCCGTGCTGCGCATGGCCCGCGAAGCCGGCCTTAAGGTCCCTCTTCACGCCTCCACCCAGTGCGCCATACGCACCCCCGAGGAGGCCCGTTTCTACGAGAGCCTGGGCTTTTCGCGTCTGGTGCTGGAGAGGCAGCTGTCCCTGGACGAAATCAAGGCCATAAGGGATGCCGTATCATGCGAGCTGGAGTTCTTCGTGCATGGAGCCCTCTGCGTGTGCTACAGCGGCAATTGCTATCTGTCACAGGCTCTTTCGGGCCGCAGTGCCAACAGGGGCGAATGCATACAGGCCTGCCGCTCGCGCTATGACCTGGCGGACCCCTCGGGCAGGACCCTGCTGAGGAACAAGGCCGTGCTTTCCCTCAAGGACTACAACCTGAAGGATTATATGGCCGAACTCGCCGACGCGGGGATATGCTCTTTCAAGATAGAGGGCAGGCTCAAGAACATTTCATACGTGCGCAATGTAGTGCGGGAATATTCCCTCGCGATGGACGCTCTCTCTCTGGACAGGGCTTCTTTCGGAAGGGTGGTGAAGGGTTTCGCCCCGGATTCGTCCAAGACTTTCAACCGGGGATATACTTCCCTTTTCATCGACGGCAAACGAGGGACCTGGGCCGCGATGGACACCCCAAAGAGCATGGGAGAGGCCGTTGGAGAGGTCTCAAGGCTGCTTCCGGACGGTTTTGAAATGAACCTGCGCAGCGGCGTGACCCTTTCCAACGGCGACGGATTTTCCTTTGCCACCGCCTCTGACATAGTAGGATTCAGGGGGGATGTGTGCCAGGGCAGCAGGGTGCGCTGCAAGAAGGTGGAGGGGCTGAAGGTCGGGACCAAAGTCTTCCGCAACATTAGCGCAGAGTTTGAGAGGACGCTCGAGAGGATGCCCTGCGAGAGGCTTATGAATGCTACGGTCAGCATAGATAAGGACCTCACTGTCAGCGCGTTGTCCGAGGACGGGCGGGAGGTTTCCATAGGGCGGATTCCCGAGGGGGAAACGGCTCAGGACAGGCCAAGGATGGAGGCCATGCTGCGCGAGGGCCTCGGCAAAAAGAGCGGTATATGGCAGTTTTCCGCGGGCAGCATAGACGCTCCCGCCCTGCCTCTTCTCCCCTCCTCGCGGATAAACGCCATGCGCCGCAGCCTTTCCGAGGCTCTGGACGGCATGCCGTGCAACAAAAAAACTATTCTATACAAGGAGCCGGCGCCCAAGGAAGGCCATGGCAGGGCCGACTACAAGGCCAATGTTGCCAACAGCATCGCCGAGGCCATATACGGCAGCGCCAGGCCGGCTTTTGAAATAGAGCCCGCCGAGGGAGCCGAGCTTATGCGCACCCGCTACTGCGTGCGGCATGAACTGGGCCTTTGTCCCCGCCAGGGGAAGTCCCGCTCCAACGCTCCTTTGTACCTGCATAACAACGGCCGCAGTTTCATGCTTGAATTTGACTGCGCCCGCTGCGAAATGACCTTAGTCATGTTCAAAAAATAACACTGAGGATACGAAACCCTATATTCTACACTCCTTTCCGCAACTTCCGGGAGAAACTCTCCTCCCTTTCCTCCACGGCCATAGTGCTGAAAAAGATTTGCTGAGGTCGGTGGGATTGATTATCTTTGTGAACAATAAATTATTTCAGTATAATGACAGAATTCAAATACGCTCCGATGTTCCAGCTTGGAGAGGACAAGACGGAATACTACCGCATCCCAGGTTCGGAAAAACTAGTATCAACATCCCTGTTCGAAGGGCACAAGATGCTCAAAGTATCGCCCGAGGCCCTGACCCTCGTGGCACAGCAGAGTTTCCATGACTGCCAGTTCATGCTCCGCCGCGCACACAACGCCCAGGTGGCCGCCATACTTAGCGACCCTAAGGCCAGCGAGAACGACAAATATGTAGCCCTGCAGTTCCTGCGCAATGCCGAGACCGCCGTCAAGGGCGTGCTCCCCTTCTGTCAGGACACCGGCACGGCCATCATACACGGCGAGAAGGGCCAGCAGGTATGGACAGGCTTCGAAGACGAGGAGGCCCTGAGCCGCGGCGTGTTCAACTGCTACACGCAGGAGAATCTCCGCTACAGCCAGAATGCTCCTCTGAACATGTACGACGAGGTGAACACCCGCTGCAACCTGCCTGCCCAGATAGACCTGGAGGCCGTCGAAGGGGACGAATACCGTTTCGTTATGGTGGCCAAGGGCGGCGGCAGCGCCAACAAGACATATTTCTATCCCATGACTAAGGCCACCATACAGAATGAAGGCACCCTTCTTCCCTTCCTCGTGGAGAAGATGCGTTCCCTCGGCACGGCGGCATGCCCTCCTTACCATATCGCCTTCGTCATCGGCGGCACTTCGGCCGAGAAGAACCTCCTGACCGTCAAGCTCGCCAGCATAAAGTATTACGACGACCTGCCCACCACGGGAGACGAGACCGGACGCGCATTCCGCGACTTGGACCTGGAGCGTAAACTCCTTGTCGAGGCACAGAAAATCGGCCTTGGAGCACAGTTCGGCGGCAAATATCTCGCACATGACATCCGCGTCGTGCGTCTGCCCCGCCACGGCGCCTCCTGCCCTATCGGCATGGGCGTAAGCTGCTCGGCGGACCGCAACATAAAGTCCAAGATCAACGCCGACGGCGTATGGATAGAGAAGATGGACACCAATCCTTCGGAGCTCATTCCAAAGGAGTACTGCAAGAGCGGAGAGGGTGCAAACGGCATTGAAATAGACCTGGACAAGGGCATAGATTACGTACGCGGAGAGCTCACCAAGTACGGCGTAGGCACCAGGGTCAACCTCAAGGGTACCATAATCGTCGCCCGCGACATCGCACATGCCAAGCTCAAGGCCCGCCTGGACGCAGGTGAGCAGATGCCCGCGTACTTCAAGGACCATCCCATACTCTATGCAGGCCCCGCCAAGACCCCCGCAGGCTATCCTTGCGGAAGCATGGGCCCGACCACGGCCAACCGCATGGACCCCTATGTGGATGAGTTCCAGGCCCACGGAGCATCCCTTGTGATGATAGCCAAGGGCAACCGCACCCAGACCGTGACGGATGCCTGCCGCAAGCACGGAGGCTTCTACCTCGGCACCATAGGCGGAGTCGCCGCAGTGCTTTCCCAGAGCAGCATACGCAGCATAGAGTGCGTGGAATATCCCGAACTCGGCATGGAGGCCATCTGGAAAATCCGCGTCGAAGACTTCCCTGCCTTCATCCTCGTCGATGACAAGGGCAACGATTTCTTCAAGAAACTCGGACTGTAAGCGGTGAAACGGCTGGTGACATTGTGTCTGTTGCTGCTGGGCCTGCTTCCCGCAAATGCCCAGTACTCAGGCGAGGCCGTCCAGGACGAGACGGCCAGGGTCACCGTAGCCAAATTCATAGCACCTGTAACGCTCATCACCATAGGTTCCCTTGGGGTGGGCGTTCCTTTCATGGTGAAGGGACGCGAATGGGTCCGCGACAATGTAGGCTACTGCTATGTAGGAGGCCGTCCGTTCAAGGCGGACGACTACATACAGTTCCTGCCCCTGGCCATGGACCTGGGGCTCGGAGCCATAGGAGTAAAGGCAAGGCATACTTTCAAGGACAGGTTCCTGGTTTCGGCCACCGCATACGCCTCCATGGCCATAATGGTCAATGCCGTCAAGTATTCGGTATGCGAAATGCGGCCCGACAATTCATCGGCCAATTCCTTCCCCTCCGGGCATACGGCCACGGCCTTCACGGCAGCCGAAATAGTCCGGGTGGAATATGGCCCATGGTGGGGTCTGGGAGCATACGCCATAAGCGTAGCAACGGCCTGCCTTCGTGTGTACAACAACCGCCACTGGGTGAACGACCTGCTGGCCGGAGCGGGTTTCGGCATACTTTCGGCCCATATAGGATACTGGCTGCTGCCCCTTGAGAACAGGGCCATAGACGCGATACGCTCCCGCCATGCCTCACGCAAGGATATCGGCTTCCTTGCCCTTCCCATGGCCGACCCCTTTACCCGCAGCGCGGGATTATCGATAGCAATGTCATTTTAAAAGATAGTTTTTATGTTTGAACTTATCACCCTCCCCTACGCTCCCGAAGCATTGGAGCCCGTTATCAGCAGCAAGACCCTGGCCCTTCACCATGGCAAGCACCTGCAGACATACGTCAACAACCTCAACGGCCTTATCGCAGGCACTCCCTACGAGAACATGCCCTTGGAGGAAATTGTCGTTAAGGCAGAGGGCGGCATCTTCAACAATGCCGGCCAGATTCTGAACCACAATATGTATTTCCAGCAGTTCAAGGCCCCCTCCGAGGGCAATGTCCCCACAGGCCGTCTGGCAGCGGCGATTGACGCGCAGTTCGGTTCCTTCGAGGCCTTCAAGAAGGAATTTTCGGCAAAGGGCGCAGGCCTCTTCGGTTCAGGTTGGGTATGGCTCGCCGCCGACAAGGACGGAAAGCTCTGCATCACACAGGAAGGCAACGCCGGAAATCCCCTCACCAAGGGGCTGAAGCCCATACTCACCTTCGACGTATGGGAGCATGCATATTACGTGGATTATGAAAACCGCCGTCCCGCCTACATAGAGGCCCTCTGGTCCATCATAGACTGGAAAGTGGTCGGCGAAAGATACTGATCCATGATAGGGGTCTTTGATTCAGGCTCGGGCGGACTTTCCGTCCTCAGGGAAATGGTAAAGGCCATGCCTTCGGAGGAATATGTCTATTTCTCCGACAACGCCCATTGCCCTTACGGCGAGAAGTCGCCCGAGTACATCAGGGACCGCGCCCGCAGCATCACCGAAAGGCTGCTCGGTGAGGGCTGCGATATTATCGTAGTGGCCTGCAACACTGCCACGGCGGCCGCGATAGGTACTCTCCGGAAGGAATATTCCAACGAGTTTTCCGAGCAATCAAGGCTCAGGGTCCTGGGCCTTACCGGCGGCAGGCGCGACCATGTACGCTTCATTGGCATGGAGCCTGCTGTGAAGCCGGCAGCCCTCAGGTCCGCTACGGGTGTCATAGGAGTGCTGGCTACGGCTGGCACGCTCAAAGGCTCCAAATACCTGACTGCCAAGGGGAATTATCACAACGGATGCCGCATTGTGGAAAGGGTCGGCAAGGGCTTCGTCGAGCTCGTGGAGAGCCTTGACGTGAGCGGCCCGCATGCCGGGCAGGTAGTCAGGGAAAGCCTACAGCCGCTTCTGGACGAAGGAGCGGACACCATAGTCCTTGGCTGCACGCATTATCCTTTCCTGCTGGGTACCATGCAGAAAATTGCCGGGCCCTCGATAAGGTTCATTGACCCCGCCCCCGCGGTGACCCGCCGCCTTATGGAAGTCATGCAGCAGGACGGCATCCCAGTGAGGCAGGGCCCCTCGAAATCTCCCAAGGTGCTCCTTCTGAGCTCCGGCCCCGACGACACCCTCAAATCCCTCGCCGCCAAAGTGCTTTGATTCCAGCTACCAGAACGGCTCAAATAATCCAGCAGGAGTCCTTAGACCCAAATACTCAACTTTATCGTTGAAAATTAACCTTTTTTCAAGAAAAAGTTTTATCTTTGTGCTGTAATTTTGGAATGAGACATGGTTACGGAAGAACAGGTTAAAGCGTTTTTGGAGCAGTTCAATATCAAGGCTCAAGTGTTTGGCATCTTTTTTAGGGATGACAGGAATAAGAACCGCGAGGCACTGCTGCAGTTGGACATTACGCCCATGCAGCGTGAACTGATAGTTAAGAACCTGCAAGCACAGGATTATATAGAAGGCCCGGTAATAGACACACTGAACACTGCGGGGGAGATGTGGGTGTTTGGAAAGGATGTAAAAGAGCGCGAGGTATATATCAAGATTACGCTGGGCTATGAAAATGGACAAACTATCTGTATATCGTTCCATATTGCAGAACATCCTATGCATTATCCATTCAAAACGATAGAAAAATGAAAGTACAGAAAAGCCCGATAACAGGCAAGCCTATGAGGGCTGTTTACGAGCCGGATAGAATAAAGTATCGCGGCGAGGATTTTGATTGTATCTATACTTCGTTTCGCGATGATGATAATGGAGAGTCGTTTACCACGACGGAGAGTGATGCCGTATGGTTTAATCAAGTAACGAACCAGTACCGGGAGAAACATGGGATTCCTTATCAGGATGAGATTGTATCGCTCAGGGAAAGATATGGAGTAAGTGCCTCGAAGATGGCTCTGATTCTTGGTTTTGGTACGAATCAGTATCGCTTGTATGAAGAAGGCGAAGTACCCAGCGAGAGTAATGGAAAAATGATTCGGAGTGCAATGAATCCAAAGGTATTCCTAGATTTGGTACGTAGTTCGAGACATCAGTTGACGGAGAAGGAGTATGCGAAGATATCCTTGCGTGTGGAGGAGGTGATTGCCCGCTCGGAAGGCTGGCACAATGAAGTCTTTGAGCGGGAGCGGTTGTTCCTGTCGGGGCGCGGTCTGGCGAACGGCTTTGCGCCGCAGTCGACCGTGAGGCTGAAGAATCTGCTGCTGTATATACTGGAGCAGATGGGCGATACATTCCAGACGAAAATGAACAAGGTGTTGTTCTACGTAGATTTTCTATCGTACAGGGAACGAGGAATGGCTATATCGGGGCTGGCATATCAGGCAAGAGAGTTCGGACCGGTGCCACAACGTTGGGACAGGGTGTACAGCGCATTTGATGAAGTCGAAGAGCAACTGCACCTGGTTCAGGGGCAGGAGTGTATCTCACTGAAGGCAGGGGCGAAAGCTGACACTAACTGGTTCTCGAAGGATGAGAAGGCTGTAGTTGACGAGGTGTGCGAAAAATTTAAGGATATGACATCGCGGACAATATCGAATCTGAGCCACAAGGAAAAGGCCTGGAAGGAGAATGTAGGCAAGACTGATACAATTCCTTTCTGCGAAGCGTTTTCGCTGGAGGGGATATAAGAAGCCGGCAATATTCGCAAAATGATGCAAGTTTTTTGAACATGACTATTTCTGTAAGCCATCCTGAACTGTTTGCATGATGAAAGTAGTTGATTTGTTTTGTGGTTGCGGAGGACTCAGCCTTGGCTACGACACGCCCCACCACTTCCTCGCTGCGCTTCATGGCTTCGGTCTTGGCTTTTTCGGCGATGTCGATGTAGGGTCATCAACTCTTCGTGATTTGCACTGAAGAAAGTGCAAAATCGCACATCTATATCAGCCCCAAGTCCTTAACAGTTGAGGTAAGTTCAGCCGTGTTTGCAACATCAAATTTCACAAGGAGCTTCTTTCTGTACCACTTCACGGTTTCCGGGCTCAGGCCCAGACAGTCGGCGATTTGTGGTGTCGTATATCCTTTGGTAAGCAGCTCAAGAATCTCCTTTTCGCGTTCAGAGACTTGAGGCAGACTGTCATCGGATGCTGGCCGCCCCATCTCCTGAATGGTTTCCTCCAGAACAGCCGATACCTCGGCCTGTTCTTTTCTTGTAGATTGCAGTTTCTTTCCGATCAGCAGGACCGCCAGCAGAAGCAACAGGAGCAGGATGGCACCGCCACCAATGAGCATCATCTGCCGACGCTGGGCAAGCAGTGCCGCCGACATGTATTCGTAGTTCTCCTTGGTAAAGCTCAGCTCCTCCTTGTCATGAGCCGAAAAATACGCATCGGCCTGATTCAGATACCGGAGGGCTTTCCAGGTCCTCCTCTCTTCCATATACACCCGCCCAAGGCCTTTCTGGGCCATAGCTACCATCAGGGAATCACCCGTTGCATACCCTAGGGATTTTTCATAGGCCTGAGTAGCCTTCCGCAGATTCCCCTGTTCCACCCAGGTTTCCCCTATATTATAATAGAGGATGGCATTGCTCTTGTTCCAGCCGTACTTGTCGAAGATGACGCCGGCCCTGGCATAGTAATCCATCGCCTGGGGGATGGAATCCATCATATTGTACAGGTTGCCTATGGCTCCGTACAGGGCAGACCTTGTATCGTCGGTCTCTTTTTCGGAATATCCTTCCGGATTTGTCGGGGAGGTCGCGCCGCCTGCCATCCGTTCCACTGCTGCGAGTGCCTTGTTATAATAAACAAGCGAACTATCGTATCTCTCCTCCGCCCACAGGCACTGCCCTATGTAGCGGTATGCATCGGCATTCGCCTCCTCCCATCCCTTCGGCTCGGAAATGGAAAGCGCCCGGTTCGCATAATAAACGCATTTTTTTCTGTTCAAGGCGCTATACCCAAGCATGAGGTCCCGGAATGCACGGTTAAGGGTTACCAGCTCCGTTTCAGATGCCTTGTCAATCGCATCCGGAGTCCAGTGTGCAACGACACGCTCGAGGGAGTCCAGGTTATGGCCGCGGTGGTCGTTGTACGCGAAACCCCGTGCGCTCGTCAAAACCATCAGCAATAGAATGATACCGTTTTTTCTCATAGTCGCAAAGGTACGAAATAAAAACCGACCATTTTCAACCCCTTAGGGTGGAGTGCGCCACCCGAAAGGGTGGTGTTTAAGACAATGAAATAGCCGAAATTTGCAAAAACGTAAAACCAATAATGGGCGAAACCGCTGTAAATAACATCAAACTGACCCGGCGGGAGATGTCTATCCTGCAGGAAGTTGCCATCGGCCGGACCACTCCGCAGATTGCGGCAGACCTTGGACTTAGTCCTGAAACCGTGAAATGG
>JAFVCK010000065.1 GCA_017479265.1 Bacteroidales bacterium
GGATCCCTTCAGTGGCTGGAAGATGCCGGTATAATTTGCCGCTGCTACAATACCGATATCACCGGCCTCCCGATAGAAGGCAATGCCAAAGACAATGTGTTCAAGGTTTATACTGCAGACATCGGTCTCTTGATTGAAATGTTGGGGCCTGGGACCAGAGCTGATATCCTCCAGGGCAATTTGGGCGGCTTCAAGGGTGCCATATACGAAAACCTGATGGCAGACACGCTTCACAAGAAGCAGCAGAGTCTGTATTATTTCCAAAAAGACTCGGGCCTGGAGTTGGACTTTCTCGTCCGGATGAAAGGCGAATGCGTGCCGCTTGAAGTAAAAGCCAAGACAGCCCAGGCCAAGAGCGCCCAGACCGTTCTGAAGCACGCGGACAAATACCAAGTGAAACAAATAATCAAATTCGGCGACTTCAATGTCGGCCGCGAAAGGCAGCTACTCACGCTCCCCAATTACATGCAGTTCCTACTGGATCTGACGCCAGAAGAAATCGTCCTCGAACCAATCGACGTTGATGCCGTCAACGCCTTAGCAAAGAAGATTCTTGGCTAATTTGAGAACCCGCTTCGTGCTTTGAGACTATGATGGAACGGAATGAAAGATGCAAGTGTTTACTTTGTAAGCGTGAGCGAGCCAATAAAACGGGCTCGCATATCGTTCCGTCTTTTCCCATGAAACGCATCAACTCTCACGAGGGATGTTTTATCTTCGGGGGTCATCACATCGCGTACATCATGGATATGTTTGGCACGGGTCTGTCAGGCGTTTTTGGGCTTGCGGATGCGGTTGGGAATGACTTCGGGGAGGACCATTGAGAGTTCCATGTAGCCGGCGTATTCCTCTCCGTCGTACCAGGGGCATTGGAAGATGAGTTTCTTGACACCTTCCTTTTCGACCGTATAGACATTGGTGCGGGGGTTTTCCAGCATGTCGGCAAGCATGGTGCGTGCGGGCTCGGGATGGCAGTCCAGCACGTTCCGGCCCAGGATTTCTTCCTGCCCGGGCTTAAGGAAAGTCTTGCGGGACTTACGGTTCATGTCCAGAATGGTCCCGTCTTTTGCGCAGATGGTTACGGCTACGTCCGCACCTTCAAAATAATCTCTTTTCATAGTCTCGATAATTCAAGAAAAAGCCCCCGGGGCCATAGTCCAATGAAGTCCCGGGGCTGTTGACTTAGGAATGAAAAAAATAAGTTGCATCAAATTTTGTAGAAGATTGTCGAGATTCGTAAAATGATGCAAGTTATGTTTTGAACATGACTTAGCGTTGTACGGCAATTTCCTCGACAGGCACGGCGGGCAGCAGCAGAGGCTTCACCGGCCAGGAGAAAGGCCTGGCCATACGGAAGGAGGCCTTGGCGCGGATGTCGGCGCTGGACGCGCCGAAACGGGCCTCGTACGAGCCTGCGGCTGTCTCCCACGCGGAGGAATCAGGATTGAAGGAAGCCAGGGTGTAGGGGTCCACCGACATGGTCAGGGTCTCGCTCCGTCCGGGAGCCAGCTCGGAAGTCTTGGCGAAAGCCTTGAGCTCCTGGGCAGGCTTCACCAGACCGCCTTCGGGTGCGCTGACATAGAGCTGCACAATCTCCTTTCCGGGGGCCGTGCCGCAGTTCCTGACGGTAATGGAGGCTGTCAGAGTGCCGTCTTTCGCCACCTTGACGACGGGCTTGGAATATTCGAAAGCGGTGTAAGAAAGGCCGTAGCCGAAGGGATAGGAAACCGGAACTCCGGCAGTGCCGAAATAACGGTAGCCGACCCATATACCTTCTTGATACTCAGTATATCCGACATCCCGGATATCGGCCGCGGCAGGACCGGGATAGGCATTGCCGAAATAGCGATAAGGGAAATTGTGCGAGGAAGGGATGCTGAAATAGTCCACGGGGAAGGTCATGGGCAGTTTGCCCGAAGGATAGGCAGCGCCGCAGAGCACGTCGGCAACGGCATTTCCGCCTTCCTGACCGGGGGTCCATGCAAGCAGTATGGCATCGGGAATATGCTTCCACGAAGCGGTCTCGATGACTCCGCCTATGTTCAGCACTACGATGAACTTGCGGCCTATGGCATGGCATACATCGGCAATGTCCTGCATCAGCGCACGCTCGGTCACCGTCAGCGACCAGTCCCCTTCCACGGCCTTGCGGTCGTTGCCCTCGCCGGCGTTGCGGGATATGGTCATTATGGCTATTTCATTCTCTATCGCATTCTTTTCCAGATATTTGCGGCCGATGGGCATCTCCGGCACTACGGCCTCGCCCAGCAGAATCTTGTCCTCGCCCAAGGCAGCATTTTTCATCTCTGTCTTCTTGTAGGAGATATACTGGCGGTACCACTCGGCAAGCTCGGCGTCCACCTTCATGCCATGAGCCTCAAGGCCCTCCTTGACGCTACGGATGTATGCCTTGTTGACATTGCCCGAGCCTGTGCCGCCGGCTATGAAATCGTAGGAACCGACTCCGTAAAGGGCGACCTTGCTGACCCCCCGAAGAGGCAGCACCCCCCTGTTCTCCAGCAGGACCATTCCCTCGGGAGCGGCCTTGCGGACAAGAGCCGCATGTCCCTCAAGGTCAGGCTTGTCGCTGTAACGATAGCCCTTGAAGGCGGGGGTCTTTACGAGGAACTCAAGTATATGCCTTGCGTTGCGATCTATGTCCTCTACCGAAAGGGTGCCGTCCTGCACCGCATCCAGGATGCGTTGCACTTCATAGTCGGCACCGGGCTCCATGAGATCGTTGCCGGCCTGTACGGCCTTGACCGTTCCATCCTTGAAGCCCCAGTCTGTCATCACTATGCCCCGGAAGCCCCATTCGTCGCGGAGAATGCCGGTCAGAAGGTCATGGCTCTGCTGGGCATAATGGCCGTTGAGCTTGTTGTATGAGGACATCATGGTCCAGGGGTCGGACTGGCGGACGGCAATCTCGAAGCCCTTAAGATAGAGCTCTCGAAGAGCCCTGACATTGACCCGGCTCTCGTTCTCCAACCTGTTGATTTCCTGATTGTTGGCAGCAAAATGCTTGACGCTTACGCCCACTCCGTTGGACTGCACTCCACGGACGTATGCCGCACCTATGAGGCCGGCCAGCAGAGGGTCCTCGGAGAAATATTCGAAGTTCCTGCCACACAGGGGGTTGCGGTGAAGGTTCATGCCGGGGGCAAGCAGCACGTCCACGCCGTATTCCCTGACTTCCTCGCCCATGGCAGCTGTCAACTCGGTCACCAGGGAAGGGTCCCAGGACGAAGCCATCACAGTGCCGACAGGGAATCCCGTACAGAAATATGTGCTCTCGCTGCCGTCACGACGCGGATTGATTCTCAATCCGGCAGGACCGTCGGCCAATATGGCCGAGGGGATGCCGAGACGGGGAATGGCGCGGGTGGAGCCGGCGGCACCGGGGACGCGGAAGGTGGTGAATGCCGTCACCGCTCCGGGAGGCATGCAGCCCCAGTCGCAGCCCACCAGCAGATGGGCCTTTTCCTCGAGGGTCATGGCCGAGAGGACTTGCTCGATGTTGTCGGGGCCCAATTGCGGCTGGGCGAACAGAGAGAAGGTGCCGAGGGCCGCACCTATGGCCAAAAGCGCTTTTTTCATGTCTGATAGTTTAGTCCATGCAAATATATGGATTTTTCCATAACTTTGCATAAGCATTATAAGAAGAAAATGGCAGACAACTATCTTGAATACCGGCAGAAAGAACTTGCCAGGGCCGCAAGGACCAAGGTCATAAGGCCCAGATATCCGTCGCTGGATACCCTGCTGCACAGGAACAGGAGTTACAGGGGCTTCGATGGCACGCGAGGCGTTAGCGAGAGCGAACTGCGTGAAATAGTGAAGGTTACAACGCTGACGGCATCGGGAATGAACCGCCAGCCGCTGCAACTCCGCCCTGAAGGCCATCCTGGAGAAATACGATTACCAGGTTCCGCACCTTGCCGACCAAGTCATCAACCGCTACATCAAGGAAATTGCCCTGGCAGCAGGACTCACGGAGCTGGTAGAGATTGAGACCACCAAAGGCGGCACGCCCAAGAAGGAGAAGATTGAGAAGTACAAGCTGGTCCACAGCCACACGGCCCGACGCACTGGTGCCACACTCATGTATCTTGCCGGCGTGGATCTGTACGACATCATGAAGGTCACTGGCCACGCCTCGCCTAAGATGCTCAAGAAGTACATCAAAGCTGACACGCTGGAAGTGGTGGAGAAGCTCACCGACAAATACGAGTATTTCCGCTAATCCAATCAGAAACTATGAAAAAATCAAAATCGCTGTGACTTTTTCATAGTTTTTGATTATATTTGCCTCGGAATTAATGGCTGTAATTGCTATGAAAAGAAAAATCACTCAGCAACTCATAGACTGGAAGAACAGGCCGGATCATAAGCC
>JAFVCK010000066.1 GCA_017479265.1 Bacteroidales bacterium
GAAGAGTCTTTCTTCATAACACTGGTTTTTAATATTGATGTGGTAATCAAATATAACCAAAACCAGTGTTATTTCGTACTACCCCCGCATCAGAACGATATCGTCAGGCACTGACGCTCCCCGGCAGGGGTTAGTTCAAAGCCAAAGAAGCGCCACAAACAACATAATTAGACAAACAAACAATAAAACAATAACGTTATGAAAAAAACAATTTACGTAGCTCCCGACGCGGAGCAAATCACAGTGAGGTTCGAAGAGAACATTATGTCTGAGCAGGTTCCTAGTGCCAGAAAGATGAATACAGGTTCTATAGAGTGGGAGGATTAACATCTAAACAGTTAATGTCATGAAAAAAATTGTGATTTTCGCAGCATTGGCAATGGTGTTTGCCGGATGCACAAAAGAGACCTCTACTGTCGAGAATGCCTCTAACGACAATGGTGGAAGAATTGTGACTTTGTCTGCAAAGCTTCCTCAGTTCACAAAAGCAATCGTAGATGACACTCAGTTCACATGGACAGCGGGTGACAAAATTGCAGTTCCTGCAACAGGTATTACAGGAGGATATGCGATTTTCGAGAACTCAACAGAAGATGTTAACAAATTTACCTACGAGTTACAGGATGGTGAGGCACTTGCGAGCGGAACAGCTATATATCCTGCGGGTGCTACAGAGAATTATTCGTTTGAAACCATCGCAGATGCACAAAAAGGATTTAGGATGGAGGCTGATTTCGTAGCCGGAGAAACAACTTCACTTGATTTTGAGCACAAGAGTGCATTGGTCAAGCTGACTTTTACCAATGTTCCTTCCTTTGCAACAAATCTGAAAGTTTCTGATGGCTCCAACAATACTATTTGCACAGTCAGCATCGGTAGCGGCGAGATAGATGAAGAGGTTACTTTCTATGCACCTCTTCCGGCAGCAACCAAGGCTACTTTTGCCTTGATGGAGAATGAGAACATTCTTGCCAGTAAGAATACAAAGGGTGAAATCGAGACTGGTTCTTACTATGCACCTGCTGCCATTGCTGTTAATCCATATCTTGTATTGGAAAATGCTGTAGCCTCCTCAGAGTACAAACTCGGGCTTCAAACAAGAGATGTTGCAGGTGACGATAATAAAAGCAGTACATATGGAGAATGGTATGGAAATCAAGCCACGATAGCCATTAATGGTGGAACTTCGCGTTATTATATTATTCCTGACGCGTTAATATCTGATTCAAAAGCTGTTAGAATTGTTCTATATGTGGATAATGTGGAAAAATCTGCCACATCCCGCATTTTCCTCGACAGGAATCCTCGGTTTGATGTTTCTGACAATAGCCTGAAAACTGATTACCGTTTTTATCCTTATTATTCTGGCTCATTTGAACATCCTTATATCTATGCTTTCAAGTATTCTCCTATTACCGTTGAAGTCGTTAATCAGCATGACACAGAGTATAATCCTTATATTTATCTTTGGTATAATGACGGTTCAAATGATGTTACAATAGGCTCAGCATGGCCAGGTACTTTAATGTCTGATTCAGGTGAGACGGATGGTAATAATATCGTCTGGACATATACAATTCCTGATCAGTATTATTTTAAAACTGTAAAATTCGTTATATCAGATAACGGAAAAGAAGACAGTAAGCAGGAGGATAATGTTGGTGTAAGTTTAACCAGTGGTGTCACAGGTTGGAGAACTTATATTGGGAGTTGGGGAATATCTACACCAACAGAAGCGTATAAATACAATACTACGACAATTAGTTCTTCATGGCCCGGTGATGCCTTGACAGGTCTTAGTTCTAATCGAGACGAGGAAATTTTCTATGAACTGTCAGGCTCGGATTATTATGGTGTTCCCGTGTATGTAATTGTTAGTGACAACGGAAATAACCAAACCGCAGATATCTTCTGGTCTGTCGACCGAGATGTAGCATACTCGGTTGAGCCTAAAGAGTAATAATTTGTCATTTTAATCTTGAAAGGAGGTAAACCCCATCAATGGAGTTTGCCTCCTTTATCCATTTCCTCGCCTCGTTACCATATACCTCCTATGCAATCCCCCGCCAAACAGCATATTATATTCTGGATAAATAACGGTGGCAATTTTCGTCAGAAGTTGGAATTCCACTTTCTGCAAGTTGTTTGATTTGTTCGGCAGAAAGCAGAGTGTATTTTTGGATTGTTTCCAAATCCACTTGCAAACGAATCATTCTCAGGGCAACTTCTTGTTTGCCTTCCTCAATCCCTGCATCATACTGATACACCAGCTGCGCATTACGGTCAATCATCGTTGTCATGGCGTTGTCAAATTCTGATGTTGATAATAACCCTATAGTTTCTCAATGGTCTCTACGGACAGTCCGGTGGCCCTTGAAATTACTTCAACTGAGACTCCAAGACCCTTTAAGTTCTTAGCAGCCTCCGCCTTCCCTTCCGCCTTCCCTTCCTCAATACCATCCGCCTTCCCGGCATCGTACTGATACACCAGCTGCGCATTACGGTCAATCATCGTTGTCATGGCGTTGTCAAATTCTTTACGTTGTTTCAAATCCATTTTTGATATTTCAGCTATGCTGAACAGCAATTCCAACAGCTCCTCCGTAAAACTGTCGGGCCGCTTTTTCAGCACCTCCGAATACTTCAGCGAGAACGCAAGTTTCTCCAGAAGGGTCTTGCACCTCCAGGGCTCCTCCGGAGGACAGGTCATGCGGCCGAGCTCCAGAAAGACAAAATGAAGGGCATCCGTCATCATCTCCCCATCCTCCGTCCGCAGTTCATAACTGCAAAGAAGCCCGTCGCGAAGGCGGCACTCTTCAGTATGGTCCAGTTTTTCATTCAAAATGGATATGCAATAAACCGGATGCATCGCATAACTCTCAATCCGGCACTTCTCCTCCTCCGGCAGTTCCCCCTTTTTCTCCATCTCCATCCTCAACCTCGCCTCCTCCAGAGGCGAAATAATCTGCTCCCGAATCGGATAAGTCGAATAGAACAGGACCCTGTCCCGGAAATTATGCTGAGGATAAGTCTGCATCTCCACTATGAAATCCGCCTTGGGGTCATCACAGTGACAGAAGATATCGAAGACATTGTCCTTGTCGAAGATTGAGAATCCGCTGATTTCGGTATTGCCGTAGGTTATGTCCGAGATGTTCTTCCCGGGAATCAGGCACTGGAGCAGCTCTATCAGCAGTTTCTTATGGGCAGGAGACCCGAACATAAGCTTGAACTGCTTGTCCAGAATCATGCGGCCGTAAGTGGAAAACATGTATTTCCCGTACATGTTGATTCTGGGCTCTTGAAGGACAGTCTGTTCACTGCCGGGCGGCCCGTACCCGTTGACGAAATGGCTCATGGCATGGCGTATTATGTTGTACAACAAACGCTGTCCGCACCGGCATGGTGCGAAAGGCCGCAATTGTCCCGTGTGGAAAGTGGCTGGGTCGGCAGCAGGAGGACCGGCGGGCTGCTCTGGAATACCGCAACCTGAGGTTTGTCTCCTGAATCACGCTCCAGCAGCGTGAAATCCGGTTCGGGTCCCCGCGACGGGGTATTATCTTCTTTTCTCTGCCTTTAACCTTTGCACGGCACAGGCCGCGCTTTGACACCCTTTCGTCTATATGTTGCAAATATAGCAAATCTGGCCCGAAAAACAAAAACCATCGAGGAATTTCGATGGCCTATAGTAGAAATCAGGGGCTCAGAACAGACAGCGCTGCATTAGCGCAGGGTCCAGGAAATCGTCAATCTGGATATCGGAAAGCGGGCATATCACCTCTTTGGAAAGGCTTGTCGCAAGGCCCACCACAGTCATTCCGGCAGCACGTCCGGACCGGAGGCCGTTCAGGCTGTCCTCGAAAACGACGCAATCCTCGGGCCCGACATTGAACCTCGCAGCCGCTTGCAGGTAGCAGTCCGGAGCGGGCTTGCTCCTTGCAAAATCCTCGGAAGTGAGTATAAGGTCCATGTCTCTGCTCAGTTCCGGATGCGAACGATAGACATTTTCCATCTTGGGGATGTTGCTGCTGGTGACGACTGCACATCTGGCTCCGCGCTCGCGGAGCCAAGCGAGGAATTCCGGAAAACCATTAACATAGAGGAACTTCATCCCCCTCTCAAAATCGTTCAGCCTCCTCACGACCTCGTCCCGAAGAGTCTCCCTGCTCCCTGAAAACCACCGCTCCAGGATAAAAGTCAGGGTCTGGCCTTTCATCTGAGAGACCATCCCCGGGTCCTCCGGCATGAAATCACGGCAGATGCCGCCCCAGAAAATATCGTATTGCGGTTCGGTGTCGAAAATAACCCCGTCAAGGTCGAACAGGGCCACGGTTTTGGTATGTTTGCTCACTTCCGCCGACATATAGCCATCTATCTCCTGCTGCCGAGAGAAATATAGTAAATCAGGGTGGCTATGGAGCCGATTGCCGCTATGACATAAGTGTATGCCGCCCATTTGAGAGCATCCTTGGACATGGCGGCCTGGCTGCCTGTAATCCCCTGAGTCTCAAGCCATGCAACGGCTCTCGAACTGGCGTTGATTTCCACGGGAAGGGTGATCAGGCTGAACAGCGTGGTCATGGCAAAGAGGATGATGCCGGCCCACAGCAGCGAAGGAAATACATTTATGAGCAGAACGCCTGCGAGCAGCACCCACTGGACTGCCATATTGGCAAAACTGAAGACCGGAACGAGGGCGCTCCTGAGCTTCAAAGGTGCGTACCCGTGCTGATGCTGGACGGCATGTCCGCACTCATGGGCGGCGATGGCGGCGGCAGCTACGGAGTTGCCGTAATAGACATCGCGGCTGAGGTTGACGACCTTCGTACGGGGGTCATAATGGTCTGTCAAAGACCCTTCGACACAGCCTATCTCCACATCGTATATGCCATTGTCAGCCAGCATCTTGGCGGCAATCTCAGCACCCGTCCGGCCGCTATGGTTGAGGACATTCGAATACTTGTCCATCTTGCTCTGAAGAACCCTCTGAATGATAAAGCTGATTACCATCACGGCAATCATAAGAACCCACATTGAAATATAATTCATATCCTTTTCACATTGTTTTTGCAGGGTATTTCTGCAAATAGCGAGCCGAAGAGTTTGGTGGTGCTGTGGTCCGGAAAACAACAGTAGCGGACTTTCGCCCGCTACTGTCATCGATATTAATGAGTTATTACTGCTTTACGAACATGAAATTTAATATTGCTAGGTCAAGATATACATTATAGTTGCCTCGCGTTAGGGAAACATTTATTGGATTTTCTCCTGCCCAGACAAAGCTTCCATATGGCTTTGCATCAGTAATATCTAAACTCTCACTTACGCCGGAAAGTGTCTCATCAGTTCCATTCCAACTCAAATTAAATTTCAGGCTCTTCGAGGAATCATCTGAAATAAAGACATCTAGACACTTATATCCATAATTTGCGCCATAACCATACTTTTCCATCGTATATTTTGTTCCGCCCAAAACTATTTCAACTCGGCCCGATTCCCAGCCCCTGTCTGAATTATTATCCCAGTTTCCACTATTATAGTACCATCCTTCTTCTCCTTTGTCTTGCAATGTTACCCAGAATGTCTTGTCATTAGCACCACCCCTTTTGAATGACCAACCTGTAGTACCAACCTTAATATCTCGCTTGGTTACTGTCCCATTCCAGTTCTCCTCTCCATCCGTTCTCCACTTATAACCATCTTTATCCAACAACTCCCAATAAGGATCATCTGAGGGGTTGAAAACAGTTAATTGGTATGTATTCTCACCTGTTTTTATATACCTATCATATCCTGATTGCCATCCATTAATTGGACTTCCATGCCACCATTCCTCAATCTTATCGGTATCGTTCGTGATTGTACCCATATCGATGTGCATTCCACGTGTCAGTGCAATGGATGTTCCGTCCACCGCGGAACGCTGCTTGTAATAATAACTCTTTTCGCTGTCAGTCAGTGAGAATGTGAAACTGGTATAGGTCTTTGCCGGTACGGGAATATAATATGTTCCGTTGCCATTTATTTTAGCATTGACATAGTATCCACTTACACTCCTCGCAGTAATGGATGGCGTTTCGCCGGAGAAAGTAACATCGTATTGGCCTTCTATTGCAGTCCCGGCATTGAATATCAAATACTTCGCATCGGGTGCATTATCCACAGCGACTTCCATAATTGCTCCAAGATATTTGAACTGGGTTTTGTTGTTCTCGACATCTATTAGACCAATCATTGGGACTTCCACTTTTGCACCATCAACGTCTTTCGGCCATGAAATCACAGTACCATCACCAGCTGTTGCGATTGATGCAGGATAATATGCATAATCGCCAACGGTTGTTCCCTCAGGAAGATCGGTGGAGAAGGTAACAGTGCCTCCTGTCTGTACACCGGTAAGCGTATAGACTGTGTTCACTCCGTCCTTTGTGCCGATAACAGCGATTTCATCGCCTTCGCCGAAGACAACTTTCTTTGATGAATATGTTGCCTTTGAGGTGGTGTTGTCAATAGTGGCTGTAATCTCAAAATGGTATGTGCCCTTTGTGTTGACAACGGTATCCTGCTTGTCTGCTTCCTTATTACAACCGACTATCATCAATGCTGCAGTTGCTATGAGAAAATATATCCTTTTCATGATTTCTGTTGTTAAAGTTACCAAGATACAGTACCGGAATATTCCTCTGTCTCATCCACATTTGAATTGCCAAGCGCTTTTGCTGCCGCCTTGCCGGAGAGAAGAATGTTCTCTTCGAACCTTACTGTGATTTGCTCCGCGTCGGGAGCTGTGTAAATTGTTTTTTTCATAACGTTATTGTTTTATTGTTTGTTTGTCTAATTATGTTGCTTGCAGCGCCCCGGCGGCTTTAGGGGGCCCCTAAGGGCGTTTTGCCGCACATAGTCCCTTCTGCCAAGAGGCCATTCCGTGCAAATATACGAATAATTTCGAAACATTGTTATAAAAACGATAAAATATTTGACAAATAAGCACTTGGCATTCCGAAAAAGCAGCAGATACGGTGTAGCAGCCCGTAAAACCTACGCTTCCTGGAGGCGGTGCAGATGACAGAACAGCAGGTGGCCGGAGGCATCGCGAAGATGCATGCCGTTGCCAAGGCAGAACCGGAACCATTTGCAGTCAGCGCACTCATCCTTGCGCATCCATGAGCGGTCGCGATAGGGCTGGTAGCGGCTGTTCCACACATGCATGAAGTCGTCTTTATAGATATTGCCCTGGCTGAAATCGGCCCGAATACTGGAACAAGCCCCGATGGAGCCGTCGGAGAGGACTGAGCCTATGGTAACACCGGCGCTGCATATATAAAAATTGTCCCTCACATCGCCTTCGTAATCGCCCAGAAAGCCTTCACAACCGTATGAGGCCCTGATAACGCCCTCCTTGCGGGTCGCCTTTATGAATTCCATCAAAGAGCGGAACTCCTCACCGGAAAGTTTGAGCTCAGGGTCGGCGGCGGCACGGCCCACGGGGAAAACGGTGAACAGCCGCCACTCCTTCACTCCCAAGGATACCAGCAACTCCTTAATCTGAGGCAACTGCTTGATACTGCGCTTGTTGACGCAGGTTACGACATCATATTCCACCATATTGGATTCCGCAATCATGCGAATAGCCGACACGGCCAGAGGAAAGATACCCTTGCGCCCGCGCATCCAGTCATGGGTCTCCCCTATTCCGTCAAGGCTGACGGTCACGGCCCGAAGACCATTCTCAAGAAGGCTGCGGTAGCGCTGCGGTGTCAGCCCTGCCCCATTGGTGACCATGCCCCAAGGGAAACCCTTGTCATAGAAGACTTTGCCGCACTGCTCGAGGTCGCGCCGCACAAGCGGCTCGCCTCCAGTGACATTTATCATCACATCATGGGGATTGCACTCGCGCGCTATGCTGTCCAGAACCGGAATCATGTCGGATATGGGCATATCCTTGACGGAGGCTGTGCTGCGGCAGTCGCTTCCGCAATGCCGGCAACTGAGGTTGCACCTGAGGGTACACTCCCAGAACAGGGTCCTCAAAGGGTGCTCCTTGACAAGCCCTGAATATACGGAACGATTGACTTCCAGCGCAATGAGGCGACGAAGATTCATCTATTTTTTCTCACTGAGATTCGCGGAAAAATCGATGAAGAAGGTACCGGTAATCCATGTGTCCTTGCCGGCATCGGTAAACTTGATATCAAGATTCTCACCGGAAACAATCTGGGACTCCCACTCTCCGCCAGCCGCCCCGTCAATATCAGTGAGCACTACCTCAACTTTATCGGCATTGAGTCCCCAGTCATTCACTGACACATCAACCTTGCCTTCGGAGTCTGTCAAATATGTCTGCTCAACCCATTGTTCATGTTCCTGACCGTCAGCGCCGGTATAGGCGAAGTCAAGCCTGCGATATTTCACCTCTATGCCTTCGATAGGTTTGTTGTCATCGCCAAGCACCTGCCCGGTCAGTTTATAAAGGGCTCGGGGCTGGCCATATTCAGCACGAGGAAGGAAAACATTGCATCCGGAGAATCCCAGTAGTGTAAGGAGCGCTCCGGCAACTGCACGCCAAAAATGAATGAGTTTCGTTTTCATATCAGTCGAGTTTTTGCAAATATAGCAAATTATTCAATATCAGCCCCTTTTATCCTTGAAAAATTCGAGCATCAACTGCCCGCAGTCCTGCGCCAGCACGCCGGCAGACACTTCGGTACGGGGATGAAGCAGGGATGGAGAGAAGAGTGTATGGCCGCGCTTGGGGTCCAGTGCACCATAGACAACTCTCCCGGTCTGAGCCCAGTTCAGCGCCCCGGCGCACATGGGGCAAGGCTCTACGGTCACATATAAAGTACACTCATTCAAGTATTTACCTCCCATGGCCTCTGTCGCGGCGGTAATCGCTATCATCTCGGCATGGGCCGTAGGGTCGTGAAGGGTCTCAGTCTGGTTGTGCCCCTTGGCAATTACCCTTCCACGGCACACCACCACGGCTCCTATCGGCACTTCGCCCTCTTCAAGGGCGATACGGGCCTCACGCAGGGCCTCCATCATGTATTTCTCGTCGTTATCCATACATCATTAATCAAAAAGATACCATAAATGCGTCTGCACATCAGTATAGCCCATCTCGCGCCAGAGGGCTGCATAAGAGTCAATCTGGCGCTGATATGCCGCCCTGTGCTCACCGGTCTTGAAATCGATTATTATGACCCGGCCGGAGTCCAGGATTACCCTGTCCGGACGATGCAGGGAGCCGTCAGGCGAAACTATATCCCTCTCGTTCAGGACCTTGGACCTGTCAGAAGGGAACCAGCCAAGAGGCAGCTTTTCCTCAATGCGTTCCTTAAGGAAAGCATAGTATTCCTCCCCCGTAGCGGCATCTATGTCACCAGAAGCGACCGTAGCATCAACGGCGTCGCGAAGGTCCGACGGCAGCACGGTACGGGAGAGTATGTCATGAAGCAATATGCCTTTCAGACGCTCCGAAGGGCCTTCCGAATTGAAATAATCGTATGAATCATAGCGAAGTGCCAGCCTGTCGCCAAGAGGTATGGAGCAGAAATGCGAAGGAAGGTCGACAGCCTCGGAGACATCAGGCTCCATAGAAGCGAAGTCGTACGGAACGCCCCAGGAGAACACTTCCCCGTCGCGGACGAAGCCGACACCGGGTCCCCTCCAACGAAGCCAGTTATACAGCATCTGGGAGAGATTGATGTATTTGACCGGCTCATTTTCAGAAGAATTACGGAGCTTCTCATCAGGAAGCGCCGCGACTATATGCATTTCCTTCCCTGCACGGGTCAGCGCCACATAGAAGGCATTGATATTGTCTATGTACTGGAGCAGCATCTCGTTCCTGTAGTCCTCATAGAACAAGGTGTCCGTCGTGGAGTTGCCGCTCAGATTCACAAGGTAGGCTCCCTCCGCCTTGCCTTCCAGAGGAGTACCGGACAGGTCAGGGCAGGTCCACTGGAATCCCGGCCTGAAAAGCCCGACCTTCTCGGCAAAGGGGAATATCATATAGGGGAATTCCAGCCCCTTGGCCTTGTGAATGGTCATTATCCTGACAGCCGAAGACGTTTCGGGAGAGGAAATCTTGGTGTCCTGGTCCTCCCACCAGTCAAGGAATCCGGACAGGTTGTTGCCGTAAAGCGAGGTCCAGTCCTGCACCTCGTCGAGGAAAGACTGGATGTAGAGCAGTTCCCCGTCAAGGTCGTATATGGCGGAAAGGCAGGAGAGCAGGCTCTCGCAAAGTCCTGATATAGAGATATATCCTGTAGGAATTTCAATCCCAAGTTCCTTCGCCAGGTAGCCGCCTGCCGTGTCAGAAGGGTTGTCCACCAGGGACAGCAGGGAAACGAGCCTGCGCACTGTCACGGAGGACTTGACATGGAGGGAATCGTCCGAGACCACGGGGAAGCCCTCGCCCACCAGAAGGGATGCCACCAGCGAACCCTCGGCATTGTTGCGCACGAGCACCACTATGTCGGAAAGCCGTACCCCGCGCCCGACGGCCTCCCCCACAAGGGCGGCGATGCGCTCCTTCTGGTCTTCGCAAAAAGCCACTTCAACAAGGCCGGGGGCCTTGTCTCGGACCATAACCTTCTGGCTTACATCGGAATAGATATCCGAAATTATTTTGTTCCCTATCTGGGCATCAAGGGTAGAAGCCGCCCATTCAAAGAACTTGTTGTTGAACTCTACTATGTTGCGGAGGCTCCTCCAGTTCTGGTCCATGGGCATGCTGTCGTCGGCAAGAGGGAAACGGCGCTTGATCTCACGGGCAAGCAGTTTCCAGTCTGAGCCTCTCCAGCGGTAAATGCTCTGCTTTATGTCGCCCACGACCAGGTTGCCTCGCCCGGAGGAATCGCTCTCCGAAAGCAAAGGAGCGAAGTTTTCCCATTGAATGACAGAGGTATCCTGGAACTCGTCCAGCAGGAAATGTTCGTAGCGCACGCCCAGTTTTTCATAGATGAACGGAGCGTCGCTGCCCGCTATTATGCGTCTCAGGGTATTATTGGAATCGTCCAGGCTGAGCACGTTCTTCTCCTTGAGCAGGGCATCGAATTCGCGGTACAGTTCGCCTGCTATGCCGAGGCTGTAGAGCTGGCCAAGCAGAAGACGGGCGGTACGATAGGTCCGGAAAGGTTTGTCAAAAAGGTCGCAGAAGGCTTCAAGAGGCCCGTCCAGTCGGCCTGCCACAAGGGGAAGGTACTGCCTGGCCTTGGCCGCTGCAAACCATTTTCCATTGTCCCGGGCATAGGATTTCCAGGCATCAGTAGGGGCCACGACTGAAGAGCCCTTTTCAAAGTCCGCCCACTCCTCCAGCTTCAGCATGAATTTTCTGAATGACTCGGCCGGAGGCACACCGGCAGAGGAAAGCACGTCCAAGCAGGCGCGGGCACGGGAGCGGACCTCGTCCTCGAAGGAAGAAATGAAGGCCCGGCAACTGTTGCGCACATTGTCGAGGTTTTCCTTGGAATAGACCTTGGATTCGTCCAGACCGGCAGCCTCGGCCACCTCGCGGTGACGGTCCGACTTGAGGGCTATGGCAGTGGAATAAAGGTCATCTTCAAGACGCAGCCTGCGGCCTTGTTCAAGCTGCTCGGACATACTGTCTGTCAGCCATTTAAGCAGGGCTTTGTCATCCTCTGTCATGGCATCCAGCATGCGGTCCACGCTCTCCCTCACAAGGGAATCCTTGTCCAGTTCGACCTGATATGAACCCAGCTGGCCGATTTCCCTCGCAAAGGCCTTCAGAGCCTGCTGGAAGAAGCGGTCTATGGTGCTGACGGCGAATGCGCTGTAGTCGTGCAGTATGTCCGTAAGCATGTTCTCCGCCTTGGTGCGAATCTTTTCCCTGTCCCCGAAAAGCCGCTCGAAATCGCTTATGTAATTGGACTTGGAAGGGTCCGTCGCCAGGATATGCAATTCCTTCAGTATGCGGCCTTTCATCTCGGCGGTGGCCTTGTTGGTGAAGGTCACTGCGAGAATATGCCTGTAGGCGTACCTGTCCTGCGAGGAAAGCAGCAGTTCAAGGTAATTCTTTGCCAGCCGGAATGTCTTTCCCGAGCCGGCCGAGGCTTTCAATATACGTATCATCTGCCGCAAATGTTTTTAAAGTCACACCACTTGCAAGTATCCCTGTCGGAAGTACGGATTATGGGCCTGGAAGGGTCTGCTATCTCGCCCAGAAGGTCGTGCAGGCGGTCTTTCATGCCGTCAATGAACTCCATGCTGACTCCACAGGAAGGAGGGTCCGACACGAAAAGTTTCGCAGCCGGATAAATGACATTTTCCACCTTGGAAAGAGCATCGGGGTCGCCGCCTGTGACATACATGTCGTAGAGGAAAAGCTGCAGGGCAATCTTGGGACGCTTTTTTTCATCCGTCCCGAACAGTTTCTCCATAACCTCTCCGGCGTTTTCATCTGTGACATTGACATCCTCGTCGCTGACCTTTCCGGTCTTGTAGTCCACTATCCTCGTGATTCCGTCCCCGAAACTGTCCATCCTGTCTATGAATCCGAGGAATTTGTATCCCTCGAACCGCCATTCTTTCTTAAGTTCCAGGCCGAATATGCGGAAACGGTCCGTATGATGCTGCTCCATGAGGCCGAGGTCCCTCTCAAGGGTCTTGAGGGCATATTTCAGCACCAGCTGCTCGAACACCAGATTGCGCCCGGACACCTCCGGGGACTTCATTTCAATGGCTATGAGGGAGCGTATCCTGGCCTTGAGAGCGTCTTTGCGCGAAAGCCATCCTTTTATATAATCCTTTGTCACATAGGTCATTGCGCGGGCTGCATCCATGGGGAAGCCGGGCTGCATGGCCTCTTCTCCGCTATAGAGTGCCTGCATGGTCTTGTGATATACGTTGCCGAGCATGCCGGAATCCAGGGACTCGGCCACTTCCTGCTCGGGCTTAAGGCCTTCCATCCTGCCGTACCAGAACATGGCGGGGCATTTCAGCCAGTCCTGGAGAGCACTCGCCGACAAAGTCACCTTCCGAAGCTTCTCCTGCATGTCTGAGGGCTTGGGAATGACCTCGTCCTCAACTGGAGAGGCTATATCGGCCCCGGCCACATAACGCTCCAAGTCCACTCCGAAATGATACCGGAGCTGCTTGACATAGCGGCTTTCCTCGCCGGATTTCATCTTCTCGGTGCGGGACTCATAGAGCATCCACACAGTGCCGGCCCTCTGTACCATACGATAGAAATAATAGGCCCAGATGGCATCCTGGAACTCGTAGGTAGGCATTTCGAAGCCCTTGCGAAGCTCCGGAGGAATGAAGGAGGAGGACACGCTGCGCCGGGGGAAAGTGCCCTCGTTGCAGGACAGTATGATTATGTTGTCAAAATCCAAAGCCCTCATTTCCAGGGGCCCCATAATCTGAAGTCCCTTGACGGGCTCGCCGGTATAAGGAACGGTCTCGCCGCCCACGAGGGCCTCCAGCAGCCGGAGATAAGTCTTGGGCATTACGGGCAGATTGCGGCTTTGCAGCAGCGAAAGGCAGCGGAGATATCGCCTTGCGAACTCAAGTTCCTGGGGCATTTTCTCCTTGACCGAGGGGCTGGAAACTACGCGCACGAGAAGGTCCGAAAGATAGGCTCCGAGGGCCTTGACCTGGGCAGGGTCCGTAGCCTTGGGGTCGGTCACTACGGGACGGAAAACGGCTTTCATCAAGTCCGAGAAGCCAAATCGCGATTCGGGAATATAGTAGCGGGCTTCGGACTTGATTTTCGAGACCTCCTCCAACTCCCTCTCGTCCAGGCACATACGGAAAAGATTGTCGGTGAGTATGGCCCCGGCGGGCAGGTGGTAGAACCAGTACCCGTCGTCGCGTTTGCGAAGCCTCAGCTGGAGCGAAGCCGCCTGCGAAAGAAGGGAGGCTATGGCGCTGCCCTTGAGAGGATAGCCCATAGTGACGTTTATGTCCTTTATATCCTCGGGTATGGAATTAAGCACGGACACCAGCAGGCTTTCGTCGGGCAGCACTATGGCGGTGCTGCCTTCAAGCCCCTTGAGAATCTGGGGAATGAAAGAGGCCTGCCCGGTGGAAGAAGGCACGCTGAGCACCTTGAAACGGGTCTGCGGAAGAGTCTCTCCCCTGGTCACGTCGCAGCGGCCGAGGGCCGAAATGTTCTCCGACATAAAGAAAGAAGAACGGTTGCGCGGGTCCCTTATCATTTCGGAAGAATAGTCCCAGCAGAAGTCGGCAAGGCCTGCATCCCGCATTTTCCGCAGAACAAACAATTCACTGGTACTCAGAGCATTGAGGCCTACGAACACAAAACGCGAAGAGGGTCCGAACACCGATGCGAGTATATCTGCGGCAGACTCTTCCTTAAGCCTTCCGGCCATGTTCCTATAGACCATTCCGTCGTAGGCAAGATGCCTTCGGGAGAGTTCGGCACGGAAGGTCTCATATAGGGGCGATAGCAACTTCCAGATATGCAAGAAGTTGTCCTTGACCTCTCCCCTTGCAGCCGTGGCGCTGAAATGCGAAACGAAGGATTCAATGGCTTTCTTCTGGTCATCGCTCAGGTAAGTCCACGAGTCTTTCATGTCCTTGTAGTTTTCTACATTGACAAAAAGGGCGCGGGCATCCACCATGTATTTGTCCACGTCGGAGAAGTCACCGAGCAGGACATCGCCCCAGAATATGAATTCATCCAGTGGTTCCGCCTTGTCGTTCAACGACTTGTAGCAGTCGTAGAGGGTGAGAAGCAGGTCCGTTCGTTCCGAAGGGCAGGCCCCTCCCACCTTGTAGAAAAAGTCGTTGACTGTAAGCATCAAGGGCATCAGCAGGGGCTTAGTGCCACCCTTTTCCTTCCATATCTGCGTGAGATGCTTGCGGAAAAAGGTGATGGCCCTCTTGCCCGGAAAGACGAAGACCCTCTCTGGAAGGCCTTCCTGTCCGGCCCAATAGGAGGCTGCCTGTTGCAGGAATGGTGTCATAGTGGTTTACAATATATCCTGCAATATAGCCTTTATTTGGCAGAAACGCAAAAAAATAACTGACCAAAACAGGTTCTCAAACTGCCGAAGAACCTGTTTTGGTCAGTTGTTTACCTATGTAAGCGCTACCTCGTGCCGCCGGCCCACCATACGTTCTCTGTATAAACGTATGCACCGGTTCCGAAGAGTTCCTTCACGTTGGGATTGGCGGTAGTATCGGAAGAGCCGTATCCGGCCCTCAGAGGGAACTTGCCCGCAGCGTTGGCAGGGTTGTCCAGAGTGACGAAGTCCTCTCCCGCGGCCTTCATCCGGCGTATGTCGTTGTAGGCCTCGACGGACTCGCCGTTCGCACCGTACATGGCCAGGTACTTCTGCACCATGATTTCGGCAAGCAGGTCATCGCCCGAAAGAGGGTCCACGACGGCGGTATAGTACGCATCCGCAATGGCCGCATCCAGAGAAGCGCCCTCCCCGTTGTCTCCGTCCTCATAGTAGAGGCCGCCGTAAGCCATGATGTCAGGTGCGGCGAGAGCGGCGTCGAGCGAAGCCTGGGTATTCTCGAAGGCAGCCTCGATTGCGAGCTGGGCAGCAGCCTTGGCGGCTGCGTCGTTGCCCTGACGGGCCTCGGCTTCTGCCTTGATGAACTGCACCTCGTGGTAGCTCAGCAGGTTGGTCGAAGCGGTCTGCGCGAACACGAAGCAGTCATAAGAATAATAATACTGAGCCTCGTAGCCTTGACCGTTGGGAATGGGATTGATATCCAGTTCGGCATCGCCGGGGACAAGATGGCACCAGCCGCCTCCGTCGAAGTAAATGAGAGAGGCACGGGGGTCGGAGCGGTCCGCGAACTTGTCGTACAGGCTCTGGCTGATTCCTATGTCGTCACGGCTCCACTGGAAGTCGAACAGAGGGTTGTAATTGGTGGCGTTGTATGCGTTGAAGGCCGCCTCTTCGCTGCGGTCCGAGAAGGATTCGTCGCAAAGAGAGGAAATCTCGGCATAGACGGCTGCAGGGTCCGAAGCCTTGAGCACCGTATGCAGCAGCAGACGGGCCTTGAGGCCTTTGGCGAACTTGAGCCACTTGCCGGTGTCGCCGCCGTAGAGAAGGTCGTACGCACCTACGGAAGTCTTGCTGCCGAGGTCTGCGATACCATTCTCGAGATACTTCATAACTTCCTTATAGACAGACTCCTGGCTATCCACCTTGGGGGTCATGTGCTTGCTGTAGTCGAAGGCCTCGCTGTAGGGCACGTCGCCGTAGAGGTCGGTCAGGATGGCCAGGTTGTATGCGAACATGACCTCCGCCATGCCCCTCAGTCCGGCATCTCCCGCATCTACGGTACCGGAGTCGTCGGCGCATTTCTCGATGACCTTGAGGCAGTTCTTGAGAATGGCGTAGTGGGTGACCCATGCGTTGTTGAAGGTGGAAGAAGAGTTCCACTCGGCACGGCGCTGGTCGGCCGAGAACATCTGTCCGTGCGCACCGCCCCAGTGCTCTATTGCAACTCCGAAATAGGTGTTGTAGTCACCGCCGGTGATGTTGATGGCGGTCGAAGTCGGTATGTCGGCGAAAATGAAGTTGGCAGTAACGTCCTGTGGATGGTTCAGGTCCTTGTTGACCTCGTCCAGGGCCTTCTGCGAGCAGGATACGGTGGCCATGACAGCCACGATTGCCAATGACGTATATTTCAATGCTTTCATGATTATCAGAATTTAAGGGTTACACCGAATCCGTAACTTGATGCTCCGGGGAGGGAGAATCTCTCGAATCCTCCGGCCATGTTGTTGTTGCCCTGGGATGCTTCGGGGTCGAAGCCCTTGAGAGCGGACCAGAGTATGATGTTGCGGGCGAACGCGCTGGCCGTCAGGCTGACCTTGCCGATCTGGAAAGGATAGCTGATGGAGCACTCGCGCAGTTTCACGTAGGATGTCTTCCTGACGAAGTACTCGGAGATGTCTGACAGAGTGGCGAAATAGTCGTACGCATAGTCTCCGGAAATCTTGATGTCGTTGGGCGCGTAGGTGACATTGCCCTCGCCGTCCACGACCTCCTTGACTGCGGGAAGTTCGAAGATGAATTCGTCCATGTTCCTGTAATCAGCTGATTTCTGGCTGGTTCCGTAGTAGTCCATCATGGCCGCGGTACCGCAGTACATGGAACCGCCCTGCTTCCAGTCGAAGGTAGCGGCAATCTTTACCTTGTAGATTTCAAAGGTCGTGTTGAAGCCCACCTGGAAATCGGGAGCGACGCTGCCTATGACCTTCTCTTCGCCCACCTGGGGGAAGCCGTCCTCATCCACGACGATGTCGCCGTTGTCATTACGAAGGTAGCTCACACCGTAGATTACGGGGAACTTGTCGCCTATTCCGGCACGCACCTGGGGCTCCACGAAGCCGCCGAGGTATATGCTTTCCACGCCGTCGGCCAAGGCATCCACGTAGTTGTCAACCTTGGTGAAGTTCAAAGCCATGTCCCACTTGAAGTTACGGCCGTTGAAAGGCTGTGCTCCGATAGTGAACTCATGAGCGTTGGTATGTATGGAACCGGCGTTGGTCATGAAGCTGTCGGAACCCGTAGAACCCGCAAGAGGCACCGCGAATATCTGGTTCTTGACATTCTGGCGGGAGAAGGTATAGTTGAACGTCAGGATGCCGTTCCAGAATCCGAGGTCTATGCCGGCCTCGTAGCCCACCGTGTTCTGGGGCACGAGGTTGGGGTTGTACACCACGTCCGAGGGCGTGTATGCGGTCACTCCCGAATAAGGATATGCGAACGGGGTGCCCGAGGAGAAGCCGCCGCCGTATGTAGGAACCGAATAGTAGTCGGCACGGTAGGTGCCGGCCATACCCACCTGAGAGTAGGATGCGCGTACCTTTCCGAATGTCAGCACATCGTTCTTGACGGGCTCGATTTCAGTAAAGATGAAGCCCAGTGACACGGAAGGATAGTAGAAAGTACGGTTCTGCGAAGGCATGGAGGACACTATGTCCTGACGGCCCGAAACATTGAGGAACAGCATGTCCTTCCAGTCGAGAGCGAGGTTCACGAAGTTACCGAAAGTCCTGCCATTGTACTGATACTCATAAGCATAAGATGCCACGGCGTTGTTCATGTGGTTCCATCCGGCGAAGTTGAAGCCGTTGCCGTACTCGCTGTACTCGTTGGCATGTGAATTCACTATTTCATTTCCGTAGAGGAAGTTCAGGTGCAGGTCGGAGGTGATGTTCCAGTCCACCGAAGCTGTAAACAGGGAATTGAGCTCGTTGGAAGTGGCTCCATAGAGGCTGATTTCGCCCGAGGCTCCCCTGTGGCCGTAGCCGAACACGTCGCGGTTGTTGTTGGTATATGCATCCACGCCCAGCTGGTACTTCGCGTCAATCTTGACCTTGCCTCCTATGGGAATGGAGAAATTCAGGTATGCATTGCCGTAGAAACGCTGGGTCTTCTCATTGAAGTTGTTGTTTTCCAGCGCCCAGTAGGGGTTGTCGAAGGTCAGGTTACGGAAATGAATCTGGGTGTAGGGGTCATCCGGAAGCGAGGAAGGTATGCCCTTGAGATTGTAACTCGCGGGAGCGGCATAAACGCCGTTCACGAGGCCGTCGTTACCTCCTGTCTGCTTGTCTATGTCGGTAGCTATGAAACTGCCGTTGAATCCTGTGGTGAAGTATTTTCCTAGTTTGGCAGTGGCTGCAAGACGGGCATTGTAACGCTCCATTCCCGTATTGCTCATGATACCGGTGGACTTGGTGTTGCCCAGGGAGAATGAATAGCTGCCCTTGTCGAAGGCCTGGGCGACCTGCACGTTGTTGCTCCACTCCACGCCGGTCTTGAAGAAGTCCTTTATATTATTGTACGCCTGCGGAGTGGCCCAGGGGTCGAGACCGGCCCTTGCAAGCTGGGGCACATAGTACTTGCCGGCCTGCTTGCCTGAAGCCGTGTAGGTGTTGTCGGTGTTGCCGCCGTATTTGGGGTCGTCGGCAAGCTCCGAAATCCTGGGGCCCCATACAAGGGAGGTCGAGGGAGAAAAAGCACCGCCGGAACCCTGCGCATACTCGGTCTGGTAGGCAGGGAGAGTGGAGACGGTGGACATGGCTACATTGGTGGAGAAAGAAATCTGGGGCTTGCCCTTCTGCAGGCCGTTTCCGCTCTTTGTAGTTATGACAATTACACCGTTGCTCGCCCTCATGCCGTAAAGCGCTGACGCGGCCTGGCCCTTGAGGATGTTGACGCTCTCTATGTCATTGGGGTCTATGTCCAGCGCACGGTCGGCATAGTCCGCACCCGTAACGACTGGCCCGTATCGAAATAGGAAGTCGAAGTGATGGGCATTCCGTCCACTACATACAGAGGAGTGTTGTCGCCGTCGAATGAACGTGCTCCACGAATGACTATGCGGGTAGAAGCTCCTGGCATACCGGAAGAAGGAGTGATGCTGACACCGGACACCTTTCCGGAGAGAGCTCCGGCGAGGTCGGTTGCGGCAGCCTTCACCAGGTCGTCGCTCTTGACATCCTGCACAGCGTAGCCGAGGGCCTTCTTTTCTCGGCTGATACCCATAGCGGTAACGATGACTTCGTTGAGAGTCTCGTTGTCAGGTTCGAGCACCACCGTCACCTGCTCCGCGGCAGGAACAGTCGCGCTTTTCATCGCCATGTAGGCGACTACCAAAGAAGAATTTACGGGGACATCTTTAAGAATGAAAGTTCCGTCACCGTCGGTAACGGTACCATTGGAAGTTCCCGAAACAAACACGGACGCACCGATGACGGGGAGACCGTCCTCCGAAGAGGTAACGACTCCCTTTACGGTCTGCGTCTGGGCAAGCATTCCGATACTAACCATCAAGAATGCAAATACGATTGACATTTTTTTACCCATAAGCTCAGAAGTTTTTATAAAGTCTATTTGTTCGTTCGTTCAAGGCAAAGTTTGCAAATAAAAATTACAATTCCAAACAATTGGCAATATTTCGTAAATCACTGTATATTAGTTTATTAATCGTTTTACTGTGCGTTTTTACAACCAAAAATCGCACTTAGTGCTTACAATTTGAAAGCAAAACGCGAAATCCTGCTCCTGAAATTAAGGAAAACAAAAAACCGGGATTTCAACGAAACCCCGGTTTTTCTAAACGAAAAAACTGCTATCCACAATGGAAATACTTGTCAACCAGCCTTCTCATGAGGTCAGGATCGGCAGCGGCCCTGGCATGGAGGTCTGCATCTCCGAAGGAACGCAGCTGGCTCACGATTCCGTCAATCATACGGGGAGTGAACACATCTTCGGCCTCGAACACCCCGCGGACCTTCTCGAGACAATCGGCTGATTCGGCGCAGCATACTGGAAGCGAATCCAGGGTGGCGAGCTTTTCTTCCGCGCCTGCCTTGTGTATGTCCATGTCCACATATTTGTCGGCCGCTATGGCCAAAGCCTCCTCCACGGGCATTTCAAGGCCGTAACGAGCCGCTACGCAAAGACCTGCCATAAGCTGGTAAATGTCTGCCGAGCAGTCGGGGGAACGCATTTCGAAAGTCTGCTTGGCCGTAGTGTCGGCGGGCTTGCCCGTCTCGGCGGGATTGGCTATGGAACACATGTCCTTGCCTGTGCTCCAGCCAAGCGGCACTCGCACCAGGGCCGAGCGGTTGCAATCTCCCCAGCACACATTGGTGGGAGCCTCCTGATGAGGCACGAGGCGGAAGTACGAGGTAGGGTTCTTGTTGCCGAAGGCCGTGATGGCGGGAGCCATGACCATAAGGCCCGCTATGGCCCTGCGTGCCTGCTCGGAGAGCTTGCCGTCAGGACCGAGGGTGCAGTTCACTCCGTCCTTCATGAGCCTCATGTGTATATGCATTCCGGAACCCGCCTCCCCTACTATTATCTTGGGGGCGAAAGTCACGTCGAAGCCATAGCGATAAGCCAGGTTGCGGATAATCCATTTGGCTATAAGCAACTGGTCTGCAGCGGTATCCACCGGATTGGGCAGGAATTCGATTTCATTCTGCTCATAAACCTTGCCCTCGAGGGTGAAGTTGCCCACCTCGCTGTGGCCGTATTTTATCTGCCCGCCTGCCTTGGCTATATGGTCCATGCATTCGCGGCGGAAGTCGTTCATCTTGGCGAAAGGCTCGCTCTCGTGGTAGCCCCTCTGGTCGGTGGCGGGGAACATGCCGTCATCCTCGGTGATGACATAATATTCCAGTTCGCCCATAGCCTCGAAAGTAAGGCCAGTGGACTTGTAGAAAGCGTCCTCGGCCTTCATCAGTGTATGGTATGGAGCGCAGTCGAAGGGCCTTCCGTCCTTGTCGAAGAAGGAGCATAGGAAGCACAGGGTGGGAATCTCCACGAAAGGGTCCACGAAGGCGGTGCGGTAACGCGGTATTACATAAAGGTCGCTGTTGCCGGCCTCCACGAAGGACGGATAGAGGCTGGAGCCGTCCACCCTTTCGCCCTCGGAAAGCACGGTCTCGGCATATTCAAGGCTGTTTATGGTGAAATTCAGAGTCTTGATGCGCCCGTCCTCGGCGGGATACATGAAGTCTATCATACGTATGCCGTTGCCCTTGATGAAGCGCAGCATATCCTCACGGGTAAAATCCTTGGGTTCCTTGCCCAGGAAAGAAACAACCGCATTGGGGTTCAGTTCAATGTTCTTATTCATAATTATATGGTAATTCTAAGTATTCTTTCGGTTTTGTCCGTTACCTTTACGGAGCCGTCTATTCGAAGCCCCAGCAAAGAAAGCACCCTGCCGCCTTCGGAGGCTATCACAAGGGCCTTTTCCTTGTCCGGCACGGGGATATGAAGGTCGGTGAAAATGTCGCTGAGCTTCTTGCGGCCCCGCATTCCGAGCGGCACCATCCAGTCCCCTTCGGCAAAACCTCTTACAGTAAAGGGGAAAGGCAGCTTGTCAGCATCCACAGCCACTGTCCCAAGGGGCTGCTTAAGAGGCATATCCTTCTCCCTGTCAAGCACTTCCACGCAAAAACGCACTCCGCAGCAGTCATATTCGCCGGGGCCTTCGACCACTACCGGCTGCCTGCCGGAGCGCTCTCTGACAGGCCTTACAATCAACTCTTCAGGAGCGGTAAAAAGCTCGTAAGCGGGATTCCTCAGCACCTTGCCGGAGAATGTACCCTCAGCCTCAAGCATGGCGGAAAGCGACTCCATTGCATCTGCATTGAAGCCGTATTCTTCCATCATGCGGTATTGCATATACGGAGCAAGGGCCTTGAAAGATGCGAGTGGAATACGCACCGAATCGCCTTCGGAAGTACATATCGAGGCCTTCAGCGAGGCATATTCGCCGTCCAGGACTTCCTGCGCCGAACAGAAATATTCCATGTCCCTCGAGAGGGTCTGAAGGAAGGAGGGATTGATTTCCCCGAAAACTGGAAACACCTTGTGGCGCAGTTTGTTACGCTTGTAGTCCGTACCTTCGTTGGTGCTGTCGTCCCGGAAAGGGACATCGTTTTCCAAGGCAAATCGCGTAATCTGCTCCCTGCTGAAACGGAGCATGGGGCGCAGAAGGACAAGGTCTGAACATCCCGGATACGGAAAAGGACCGTTTGTGCGCATTCCGCATATTCCCTTAAGTCCCGTGCCACGGAGCAAGTTCAGCATCAAGGTCTCCGCATTGTCATTGGCATTGTGGGCCACGGCCAAGGCGCAGTATCCCTGCTCCCGGCACAGGCGGGCGAACCAGCCGTAACGAAGCTCCCTTGCCGCCATCTCGACACTTATGCCGTTTTCCGAGGCAAAAGCCTGTGTATCAAAGCGTACGGAGTGCATCTTCACCCCGTGCGAGGCGCACCATGAGGCTACAAGGGCCTCGTCAGAGTCGCTTTCCTGCCCACGCAAGGAGAAGTTGCAATGGGCCACGGCGAAAGGCACTCCGCAGCGGCGGCAAAGCTCAGCCATGACCATGGAGTCCCGCCCGCCGCTGACAGCCAAAAGCAATGCTCCCCCCTTGCCAGGGAGAGCAGAACCCAGAATACTGTCAAAGATGCGTTGCAAAACTAGTTCTTCGAAGCGATTGTGTATGTAAATCCGAACTCAAGGAACTCCTTGAACTGCACTGCGTCAGTTCCAATGGGAGTAATGACGTTGGGATCGTAAATCATGTTGGTGGTGAAGGTCAGCGCAAAATACTTGGCCAGCTTCCAGAACACCTTGTTGTCCCAATTCACGCGGTTCTTGACAAAAGGCTTGTCGAGGTAATCGGTGAAGAGGGTCAGCTGGGTCGTAAGAGAGAACTTGTCGTTGATTATCCATTTTCCGTCAATCTTGAGCTGGGCACCGAACTGGAGGCGCACAGGGCGGAAGCTTTTGCCGTCGGTCTCGTCGAGTCCGTCCTGCCAGAGCGGCATACCGTAGGTCTTCCTGAGCTCGGGCACGGTCACGGTGACTATACCTCCGGTGATAGGAGAGAAGTTGACAGCCAGCCAGTCCCAGGGAGTCCAGTCGATACCGACACCGAGGGTGATGTAGGCAGGGGCGAAGGATGTGGACTTGAGCGTTCTTGCAGCCATCCAGGCCTCCGTCTCCGTCGCGTTGGCTGCGAACTGCTCGTCAGTAGGGGTCTTGTAGTCGTAGTTGTTCTCGAACTGGTTCAGGAAACTGAAGTTGGCAGAATAGTCCAGATGGCGCACCGGAGTGGCATAGCCCCACTTGCTTTCAAGATAGAAACGGTCCTTGGTCTTCTGGATAATGGGCTTGTCGGCTGAATACATGAAACCGTAGTCCATCTGGAGACGGTTGTTCCATTTCATCTTGTCCTTGGCATAGTTGGCGTTGGCATCGACATTGGCTGCCAGAGCCACGGAATTGAAACCGCCCGCAGCCCAGTTGTGCAGGACCTGCTCGGAGAAATTGATGTTGGTCAGCAGGGACAGGTTCCAGTACTTGGGCTTGGGAGCCGCGGCTTCCTGCACGGGAGCGTCGGCTATGGCCTCGGCGGCCTGCTCGGCAGCCTTCTGGGCATCTGTCACTTCCTGCGCCGAGAGGGTGAGGGCTGCGGCTGACAATACAGCCAGTGTAAAGAGTATCTTCTTCATATTCAATTATTTGTCTAGTATGATATTGCAAACACTACCCTTTGCTTGGAAGGCTTGCCGGAATAGATGTCCACTCCGTCTTCCTCTATGACATAACTGTCCATAGGGATGCACCTTATGGTAGCCTTGGTCTCGTCCTTTATCTTCTGCTCGGTCTCTGCGGTGCCGTCCCAGTGGCAGAGAAGGAACTTGCCGGTGCCTATCTTGGCCTTGAATTCCTCCCAGCTGTCGCACTTCTCGACATTGCTCTCGCGGAATGCCAGGGCCTTCTCGTATATGCCTTTCTGAATGTCGGCGAGCAGGGCCTCGACGGAGTCCACGAGGCCTTCTATCGCGACGGTGCTCTTGGTGAGATTGTCGCGGCGGGCCACTTCCACGGTGCCTCCTGCGAGATCGCGGGGACCCATGGCGAAACGCACGGGAACGCCCTTGAGCTCCCATTCGGCGAACTTGAATCCGGGACGTAGGGTGTCGCGGTCGTCAATCTTGACGCTGTGTCCCTTGGCCTCAAGGCCGCGTTTGAGCTCTTCCATCTTGGCTATGATGGCGCTGTGCTCCTCGTCGGTCTTGTATATAGGCACCATGACCACCTGGATAGGCGCGAGGGCGGGGGGCAGCACAAGGCCGTTGTCATCTCCGTGGGCCATCACCAGGGCACCCATGAGACGGGTGGAAACGCCCCAGGAAGTAGCCCATACATACTCCAGTTCCCCGTCCTTGGAAGCGAACTTCACGTCGAAGGACTTGGCGAAGTTCTGGCCGAGGAAGTGGGAAGTACCGGCCTGCAGGGCCTTTCCGTCCTGCATCATGGCCTCTATGGTCTGGGTATCGAGGGCCCCGGCGAAACGCTCGTTGGGGCTCTTGTGGCCTATGATTACCGGCAGGGCCATATAGTTGCGGGCGAAGTCTGCATAGACGCGGACCATGCGCTCTGTCTCTTCGAGGGCCTCCTGTGCGGTTGCATGGGCCGTATGGCCTTCCTGCCAGAGGAATTCGGCGGTACGTAGGAAAAGCCTCGTGCGCATCTCCCAACGGACCACGTTGGCCCACTGGTTGCACAGTATGGGCAGGTCGCGCCAGGACTTGATCCAGTTCTTGTATGTGCTCCAGATTATGGTCTCGGAGGTCGGACGGACTATGAGTTCCTCTTCAAGCTTGGCCGAAGGGTCCACCACCACGCCCTTTCCGCCGGGATCGTTCATGAGACGATGGTGGGTCACCACCGCGCATTCCTTTGCGAAACCTGCCACGTGCTCAGCCTCACGGCTGAAGAAGGACTTGGGGATAAAGAGGGGGAAGTATGCGTTCTGCACTCCCGTTGCCTTGAACATGTCGTCCAAGGTCCTCTGCATCTTTTCCCAGATGGCGTAGCCATAGGGCTTGATAACCATGCATCCCCTCACCGATGACTGCTCGGCCAGGTCTGCCTTAACCACGAGGTCATTGTACCATTGTGAGTAATTTTCCGACCTTTTTGTAATCTGATCTGCCATTTTTATCGTCTTTGTTTGCTTTTTACCATTTTATTTTTTAACCTTGCACAAGGTTTCGGGTCTGATAATTGCAGGCAAGAACCTATGCGCAGGCGCTTTGGTCTGCAAATATACGAAATTATTGTAAAAAAGAGGAGATACCGATTATGAAACAGAACATCACACTGATTGCATCAGCCTTGATTGCGCTGTCCGCTTGCGGTTCCCAGGCGCAGCTCGCCTCCTCACAACAGTTCCAGGACGGCATCTACTACAGGCGCTCCACCGAGGAGGCCCGTCTGCAGAAGGCCGCCGACGAAGAGGTGGACAGGCTCATCGAAGAGACCAAGGGCTCTCCCGTATTCATCGCCTCCGGGCAGAGAGATACGCTGATTCTTCCCGAGGGGAAGGCGGCGAAGATTTCATTCGAGAAGGAAAACACCGTGGTGACCGTCTTTGACGCCGACCCGTTCATGGGCTATTCACCATGGTACTACAGTTCATGGTATCCCGGCGTTTCGCCCTGGTACTGGAACGGCTGGCGGGACCCCTTCTGGTACGGCCCGAGGATATCCTTCTCGTTCAGCTGGGGCCCGAGATTCTACGACCCCTGGTATTACGACCCCTGGTACGGACCCTGCTGGCATAACCGCTGGTGGGGCGGATATTACGGCTGGGGCCCCTACTACAGCTACGGCTTCCCTTATTACGGCTACGGATACCACCATCATCACCACGGCTGGCATGGTCCCGGCGGATGGTACGCAGGCGGCATACGCCACATGAGTTCCCAGCCTTGGGGAGCGGGCGGCGGCAGACCCCGCGGCGAAGGCACCCTTGCATACGGCAACACCTCCGCAAGGCGCAGCCAGGCATCGGCCACGGCCGGCAGCCCGAGCTCAGTGCGCAGGCTGAGCGGCGCAAGCACCAAGTCCGGAATCACCCGCACTGTCCGTTCCTCCGACAATGTATCGGCGGCGGTAAGGGCACGCGGCACTTCAAGCGGCACATCAGTCCGCTCTACGGCAGGCTCCGCAAGCACTTCAAGGCGTTCCACCGCATCGGCGGCAGGTGCTTCGGTGCGCAGCAATGCCACTTCACGCGCGGCCGGCAGCACTTCGGTACGCCCTTCAAACGGCACTTCCGTGCGCAGCTCCTCATCCAGAGCCGCCAGCACAAGCAACTACAGGACAGGCACTTCCGTAAGGAGCTCGTCTTCTTCCGGCAGTTCCTACGGCAGCGGTTCCCGCAGCACAGGTTCAAGCACCTACAGAAGCAGCGGTTCCTCGTCCTCGAGCAGTTACAGGAGTTCATCTTCCTCCGGCAGTTACCGCAGCAGTTCTTCGTCAAGTTCATATCGCAGCAGCGGCTCGTCTTCGGGCAGTTACCGTAGCGGCGGTTCCTCGGGCGGAGGTTATAGCGGCGGCGGACATTCTTCGGGCGGCGGACATTCTGTCGGTGGCGGCGGAGTCAGCAGACGATAAATCGACAAGACTATGAGAAAGACAATCATATCACTTTGCATACTGGCCCTTGCTGGAGCAAGCGCCTACGCACAGGGAGCATACGAGGCTTTGCTCTTCGGAGAGAACAATTATTTGGGAACGGCCCGTTCCGCGGCCATGGGAAATGCCTTCACCGCTCTTGGCGGAGACCTCGGTTCCGTAGGCATAAACCCTGCCGGTTCGGCAGTCAACGGCTATTCCCAGGTGACTTTCACGCCGGGCCTGTCCATATATGGTTCCAGCACCTCCTACGACGGAGCGGGGGTCAACAGGGACAGCCGCGTGAGGGGTTCCTTCCCCAACGTGGGAGCCATGCTGAATTTCAACACGCACCGCACTTCCGGTCTCAAGAGGGTGTCCTTCGGCTTCGTGATGAACGCCACGTCCATATATACCCGCGACTTTACAGGAATGGGCTCCACCGACAGGTCTTCCTATATGGGATACCTCGCGGACTATGCCACACGCTATAACATTCCTGCATCCGAGCTCAACGGCAACATCTCCAACATGCAGTACATGTCCGACTGGCCTGCAGGACTGGGATACCAGAGCGGCATGGTCAACGAGGCCACAGGCATAGCCGGCCCGCCCTACCTGAGCCCCGTCCAGGACAACATCGGAGGCACTTATCCCATGCGCGGTGCCATAGACCAGACCTACGGCATATTCGACAAGGGCCGCAAGTTTGACATGGTGTTCAACCTCGGATTCGACATTTCCGACGTGTTGTTCTTCGGAGCCAACCTTGGCATAATCGGCCTGAACCTCACAAGGAACGAGTACCTACGCGAGACAGCGGTCAATCCCGCCGACTTCCCTGTGCTCACCGAAGGCCTTCCCGACCAGTTCCAGGGCATGAAGTTCAGCTACGACTACAGGGCTTCAGGTGCCGGAATATACGGCAAGTTCGGCCTCATCGTAAGGCCTTTTGACGGTCTGCGCATTGGAGCCGCCATCCAGACCCCTACCGCTACGGATATCCGCGAGCGCCGCTGGATGGATGCCTCCGTGACCTTCAGGGATGCGGACGGCAAGGCTTCCAGCCCCGACTATGACTATGAGTACCGGCTCAGGACTCCTGCGAGGTACAATTTCGGAATTGCATACACCATTGGCAGCGCCGGTCTTATCAGCTTGGACTACGAGCTCACCAACTTCGGAAAGTCCAGGTACAGGGAGCTGCACAGCAACGACAACAGCGGCTGGACCGATGCCAACAGCGACATCCAGAAGGCGCTCTATACCGCCCACTATATAAGAGTAGGTGCGGAGTTCAAGCCCATAGCCAATTTTGCCCTGCGTGCAGGATACAACCTCGCAATGACCCCCCAGGTATCTACATACGGTTTCGGAGGATTCATGGCAGGATATGCCCAGGACAGGGCCAAGACCAACATCGTATCCTTCGGTCTGGGATACTCCTCCAACAGTTCGTTCTTCTGCGACTTCGCACTCCGTTGCAAGATCAACCCCGAGGAGTTCTACTACCCCTACGAGAGTTACGCCTCGGCGGTGTCGCCCGAGTTCTCGGTGCGCTCCCGCCTCTGGGATGCCCTGCTGACCATAGGATTCCGATTCTAGGAATGAACATGACTTAGGGGCCGGCCTTCAGGTAGAGTATGGAGGAGGGGCCTTCGTTGAAGAGGAGGTCCATTATGGAAAGATTTGGGATGAAGCCGTATTTGCGGGCGAAGACCTGGAAGTACGGCTTTTCAAGGCCGAGGTCGCGTAGCACGGTGTCGGGGCGCTTGGGGTGTATGGCCTCGCGGAGGTCCTCCGCCCCGGGACGGAGATATTCCGTAGTCGGGCGCAGGTCGGCGCTGATGCCGGTTTTGGCCAGGAAATAGCGGATTAGGGTGAGGTCAAGGTCCCAGAGCGTCTCGGGGCGGCTGTCCAATATGGCGAAAATGTCATCGCGGTAATACTCGAAGAAGGCCGAACTCTCGTACGCGGAAGCGATGGCCCTTTCGGTACGTACCACCCAGGGCTCTGTATAATCCACACGAATCTGCGTTATGGGCAGCTTGAAAGTGCCGCCCTCATGCACCACGGGGACATTAAGGTTCTCCGGTCCGGATGCCCCGTAGATACGGCAGCGGTTGCGCCAGGACTGTTTCTGGTAATTCTCGCACGCCTCCAGATAGACTACAGACGGATGTGCCCCGCAGGCTGACAGGGCAAAATCACGCGCGAGAGCGGCGAACCACGAGACAGGAGGGAAATATGCTATGGACAGCAGCACTATTCCACACCCTTGTCGAGCCTGTCGCCTGCCTTCACTATACCTCTCTTGGAATTACGGATGAAATTCAGGATGATATCCCTCTCCTCGGACTGGGGGAAACCGGCCTCGACACGGGCGCAGCCGTCGGAAATATTCATTCCCTGATAGTATATGGTATCGTAAATATCCTTGATATTGCGGATTACCTCGGAGGAGAATCCCCTCCTGCGCAAGCCGACTATGTTCACGCCGCAGTAGCTGATGGGCTCGCGTCCGCATATCGAGAAGGGCGGAATGTCCTTGTTCAGACGGGAACCGCCTCCCACCATGGCGTGGGTGCCAATCTTGGTGAACTGATGCACGAGGGTGCCGCCGCCAAGTATGGCCCAGTCCTCGACATCCGTCTCGCCCGCTATGCCGGTATGGCTGACCAGTATGCAGTGCTTGCCGACATTGCAGTCATGTGCTATATGAACGTATGACATGATAAGGGAATCGTCTCCCACGCGGGTCACGCCCTTGCCGCTGGCCTTGGTGCCACGGTTGATGGTAGCGCACTCGCGGATAGTCACGTTGTTGCCTATCTCGACGTAGGTCACCTCGCCGTCGAACTTAAGGTCCTGGGGCACAGCACCTACCACGGCTCCGGGGAACACTTCGCAGCCGCTGCCCAGACGTACATACTGGTAGATGACGGCATGTGGATGAATCTTGCAGTTGTCGCCAATCTCTACATCAGAATCGATGTAGGCGTATGGACCGATTTCGACGTTGTCGCCCAGGCGTGCCCCGGGACTTACACACGCAAGAGGATGTATCTTGTTCATATTCAATTCTTTTTAGCCATCAGCGCACGAATGGCCGCGGCTGCTTTTGTATTAATGGAATGACCGGGCTTGAATGCGCTCACCCTGGCATGCAGGAAGGCCCCTCCAAGACGCAGGTCGCCTATAAGGTCAAGCAGCTTGTGACGGCCGCATTCATTGGGGAAATGGAGGGTTAGATTGTCAAGATAGCCACGGCCCGATACGGTAAGGCGGCGCTGGCCGAACAGGTCGGTCATACGGTCCAGCTGCTCCTGAGTGACAGGATGCTCGACAATCACTATTGCATTGTCCACGTCGCCACCCTTGATGAGGTTGTTGGCAAAGAGGAACTCAAGCTCATGGAAAAACACGAAGGTACGGCAAGGTGCAATCTGGGAAGAATAATCCTCTCCCCCATTCCAGCGGGCATTCTGCACGCCGAGGACCTTGGAGCCAAAATCCACTGTGACCTCATAACTGGTGGTCTTGGCTGGCTCTATGCGCACCCAGGAACCGCTCTTTTCGTCGCGGATTTCTATCACCTGCGGAACATCGAAATATACCCTCTCCGCATCCTGGGCCGCGGCCTTGAAAACGGATACGTAAGGCTCGGCGCTGCCGTCCAGTATGGGGACTTCGGCATTGTCCAGATCGATGAGGGCATTGTCTATGCCGCAGCCGGTCAGGGCTGAAAGAAGATGCTCCACTGTATGGACATCCACATTGCCGCTTGAAAGGGTAGTGCTGCGGGAAGTCTGGCTTACATTCTCTGCAACAGCCTTAACCACAGCATCTTCACCGAGGTCAATCCTACGGAATACTATGCCGGTATTTTCGGCTGCGGGAGATACGGTCATACGGCAAGGAAGACCCGTGTGGAGTCCCTTTCCGCAGAATGTATATTTTTCAGCCAGTGTAAATTGTCTCATCAGTAGCATTCTTTTTCAAAATGGCCGGCAAAGGTAGCAAAAAAATACTTAAATACCAATTATTTGCCCTCGTGTTCCAAGCCCTGTTGCTTGAAAATGGCGTAACTGCGCATGAAATTGGCGTGCGGGATGGCAGGCATTCCGGAAAGTATCTGGCCGCTCTTGCGCACATTGCCTATGACTCCGGACTGGGCGGTTATGGTGGTATTGTCGGCTATTTTTATATGTCCGACTATTCCGACCTGACCCGCTATTATGCAGTTCTTGCCTACTATGGCCGAGCCTGCGATACCGGTCATGGCCGCCATCACCGTATTGTCCCCTATCTGGACGTTGTGGGCAATTTGGCAGAGGTTGTCTATCTTCACTCCGTTGCCTATTATGGTGGACTCCATTTCGGCGCGGTCCACGGTGGTGCAGGCCCCGATTTCGACATTGTCCCCTATGATGACGTTGCCAAGGTGCTCTATCTTCTCCCATGTGCCGTCGGGCTGGGGAGCATTGCCGAAGCCGTCGGAGCCGATGACGCAGTTGGCATGGAGTATGACCCCGTTGCCGATAACCATCCCGGGATAGATGCGGACGCCCGGATAAATTATGCAGTTCTTTCCTATAACCGTGCGGTCGCCTATGGTGACGTTGTCATAAATGACGGTGTCGTCGCCGATTTCGACCCTCTTGCCTATGGAACAGAGGTCGCCGAGCCACACCCTCTTGCCGAACTTCGTGCTGAGATGCCATTTGGAGCGCCATCCGCGGTGGCGCTTGTGGACGTTGGTGGAGGCGGAGACATACTTGAGCAGCTGGGCCACGGCGGTGTAGGCGTTGTCCACCCTCACCATGGTGGCGGAAACGGGCTGCTTGGGCTCGAAATCCTTGTTGACAAGTATTATCGATGCCTCCGAAGTATAGACGTAATGCTCGTATTTGGGGTTGGCATAGAAGGAAAGCTTGCCGGGTTTGCCGTGCTCTATCTTGGCAAAGCCTGTGACGGTTGCATCTGGATTTCCGTCAACCGTTCCTCCGAGAATGCCGGAAAGTTGTTTTGCAGTAAATTGCATCTTCTTTTTGCAAATGGTAAATATTAAAAAATAACCTGCATCACTTGAACACGTAGCCACCCTCGGCTCGTAAGAGGGAGGGGCCCGCCGCTTTGCGGTGGGAGGGGCCGAACGGAGTGAGGCGGTTCATAGTGATGCAGGTTATTTTTTTAATATTCCTATAATCCCTGCAAAAATAGCAACTTTTGTGCTAAATTTTAAGAAGCTGTTTAAATTTGAATGAAAAATTTTGCTAATAGAGCGTGTAAATAATTGAAAATCAGTAGGTTAATTGAAATATTTTTCGTAACTTTATGAGTACCAATCAATTAAAGTTATGAGTCAATATCCAACTAACC
>JAFVCK010000067.1 GCA_017479265.1 Bacteroidales bacterium
ATCCTTGAAACGTGCTTCCGGAGACTCAAACTGGGGCTTGACTCCATAGAGGCCTTCCAACTTTACCAGGTGCTGAAATAAGGTCTCTGTGAGGTCTGAAATGCTTTTATACTGTTTCCCGCTCAGGTCGAACCGTAGTACCGGATACTGGACCCAGTCTCTTTCCAGATCTGCGATAGCCAAGCCGTCAAACAGTTCTTTCTTGCTGCTAAAATAGGCTTCCATCGTGGAAACCAGAAGGCTCTTGCCGAAACGGCGGGGACGGCTGAGGAAATAGTACTTGCCGCTACCGTGGGAAAGATTGTAAACAAGGTCAGTCTTGTCCACATAGACGTAATTGTCTCTGCGGATGTATTCAAAGTCCTGTATGCCTATCGGATAGAGCATTTTGCATGCGCGTTATGGTCCAATGGCAAATATAAGGATTTTTTCCCAATCCTATGGCATCATGTTGTTTTTGTTGTAGTACTTTTGGCATCGGAAGTCGTGCAGGTCACGGCCTTATTCGGACCAGCCGAGGGCGTTGCCGCCGATTTCGCAATCAGAGTGAATAATTGAATCCTGAGAGTTTCTGCCATGCGCCCCGGGTGAAATCAGGGACCTCGACGGGGGCATTGCCGCCTGCGATTGACATCCGCGACAGTTCACCAAGGCAGCACCATTCGGCCATGTCATACACGTCCATATCCAGAGGAAGGCCGTTGCGCAGGCAATATACCAGCCTGTAATCCATTATGAAATCCATGCCACCATGGCCTCCGACCTTCTTTGCAAGGGCCTCCAGTTCAGGAGTCAGTATGGGATTGGGATACTTGGCCTGAAGGGCCTGGAGCTCCTCGCCCTCATAAACCTTCTCACCGTCAAGGGACTGATAGTCAACATTCTGCGCTCCTTCAGCGCGAAGGCAGTACTGCTCTACGGGATATTTGCCGGCATATCCGTCTGTACCGACAAGCTGGTACATGCGGCTGTACGGCCTGGGGGTCATGACATCGTGCTCGATAAGTATGGTCTTGCCCTTGTGGGTGCGGATGAGCGTACAGCTCACGTCGCCATTGGCAAAGTCCCCCTCTATGTTCCTGGCCTTTATGTGCTTGGGACCGTTGAAAGGATCAGTATCCATGGATACCAGGGTGGTGAAACGGTCTCCCCTGTGGATGTTCATGGCCTGGGCGACAGGACCGAGGCCGTGCGTGGGATATACGTCTCCCCTGTTCTCCTTGTTGAAGTCAAGCCTCCATGAGTGCCAGTACTCGTTCCAGAAAGGGTCGAGATTGTGGTTGTACGAACCCTCGCCGTGGATTACCTCACCGAATACGCCGCTCTGGGCCATAGAGAGCGAAGACAGCTCGAAGAAGTCGTAGCAGCAGTTCTCGAGCATCATGCAGTGAAGCCTCTTGCTCTCCGCCATGTTGACAAGGGACCATATCTCGTCAAGGGTGGTTGCAGCGGGGACCTCTATCGCCACATGTTTGCCGCACTGCATGGCGTACAGGGCGAGGGGTACATGATGCTTCCAGTCCGTGGCTATATAGACAAGATTGATGTCGTCACGCTCGCAAAGGCCCTTGTAGGCTTCCGTGGAGCCGCTGTAAAGGGCTGCGTCGGGAAGGCCGTGGCTGCGGAGAATCTCATTGGCGCTTTCGGCCCGCTCAGGCTCGACGTCACAGAGGGCGACAATCTTCGCTCCGGGAATGTAGGTGAAGCGCTCCACCGCACCTGGCCCCCTCATGCCGAGGCCTATGAATCCGACCCTGACGGTATCGATTGGAGGCAGGGCCAGCGCAATTACATCTTCCTGCCCGGCAGGACGCTCAGGCACATTCACCTTTATTATCCTTGAACTCTCACCGCAGCAGGATGCCAGCATCATCACCGCTGCAAAGAATGCTATAACTCTTTTCATAAATCAGAAGCTGTTTGGAATAACTAACTTATATTAAAATCCTATCGACAATCCGCTTATTACCAAGAAAAGCGAATTATTCGGCCTTTCGGACTATGCTGGCACCCAAAGCGTTAAGACGGCCTTCGATATCTTCGTATCCCCTGTCTATCTGCTCTATGTTGCCTATTTCGCTCGTGCCCTTGGCGCTCATGGCGGCAAGCAGCAGGGCTATACCGGCACGGATATCGGGAGAGAGCATGCGGCCTGCCCTGAGGGTAAACTTGTGGTCGTGGCCAATGACTACGGCCCTGTGGGGGTCGCAGAGGATTATCTGCGCTCCCATGTCTATCAGGCGGTCCGTGAAAAAGAGCCTGCTCTCGAACATTTTCTGGTGAATCAGCACGCTGCCGCGGCACTGGGTCGCCACGACCAGCATGACGCTCAGGAGGTCAGGGGTGAGTCCCGGCCATGGAGCATCGGCTATGGTCATTATGGAGCCGTCCAGGAAAGATTCGATAATGTAGCTCTCCTGCTCGGGGACCATGATGTCATCGCCTTCCTGCTGAAGCTGCACTCCAAGCCTTCTGAACTGCTCGGGAATGATGCCGAGGTTGGCGGGAGAAGTATCCTTGATGGTAATCGTGCTGCGGGTCAGGGCGGCCATTCCTATGAAGGAACCTACCTCGATCATGTCGGGAAGTATCCTGTGGGTAGCGCCGTGAAGGCTGTCCACTCCCGTGATTGTCAGCAGGTTGGAGCCTATTCCTTCTATCTTTGCGCCCATGCCCACCAGAAGGCGGCACAACTGCTGGACATAGGGCTCGCAGGCGGCATTGTAAATCACTGTCCTGCCCTTTGCGAGGGTGGCCGCCATGAGGATATTGGCGGTACCGGTGACGGAAGCCTCGTCAAGCAGCATGTAGCAGCCCTCAAGACGGTCCGCACTCAGATGATAAGCCCTGCGCTCGTGGTCGTATGAAGTCCCGGCCCCGAGGTTCATCATGCCCTGTATATGGGTATCAACCCTGCGGCGGCCTATCTTGTCTCCTCCGGGCTTGGGGAAATATACGCTGCCCACCCTGGCGAGCAGAGGACCCGCTATCATCACGCTTCCGCGCAGTCTGGCGGAGCGCTGTACGAAGTCCTTGCTGGCAAGATACTCCTTGTCTATGGAGGCGGCGCAGAAAGTGTAAGTACCTTTGGCCCTGCGCTTTATGCTTACGCCTATGCTTTCCAGGAGCTGCATCAGGTTCTGCACGTCGAGGATTTCGGGGATATTCTCTATGGTGACTTCCTCGCTGGTGAGTAGAGTGGCGCAGATGACCTGCAGGGCCTCGTTCTTCGCTCCCTGCGGGGTAATGGCGCCGCTGAGTTTATGGCCTCCTTCAATTATAAAACTGCTCATGGTCTATTTGTCAAATATGTTCTACTTCGGGTATAAGAGTTATGCCGAAACGCGCTGCGACGGACTCCACTATCCGTCTTTCGAGGGAAAGTATCTCATCGGGGGAAGCCTTTCCGTTACGGTTTACTATAACCAGCGCCTGCTTCTCATAAACCCCTGCATTGCCCTCGGAAAACCCCTTCCATCCGCACTGGTCTATAAGCCATGCGGCCGGAATCTTGACCCCCTCCGGGAGGTCGTAATGAGGGGCCTCTCCTCCATAAATACGGCATACATTTTCATATACTTCCCTGCCCACAACAGGGTTGCGGAAGAAACTCCCGGCACTGCCCATGACCGAAGGGTCGGGCAATTTGTCGCGCCTTATCGCAATCACCGTATCCCTGAGGCGGGAAGGGGTGAGTATGCCCGATTCCACCTCGAAGGACCCGTAGCGGTCAGTGAGGGCGGAACGGATGTTTCCATACTCCAGACGCGGAGAGTAATCGCTTGTCAGTCTGATGCTTACAGCCGTAACGATATAGCGGCCCTTCCAGTCTTCCTTGAAGCGGGAGGATCGGTAGGAATAGCCGCATTCGGCCGCCTTGAAGGAGACCATGGTCTTCTCCTTTATGTCGTAGCATTCCACCGTCTCGATAACATCCGCCGCCTCGACTCCGTAGGCACCGATGTTCTGCACCGCAGCGGCACCTACCTCGCCCGGGATAAGGGAAAGGTTTTCCAGGCCCCAGAGGCTGTGGTCGGAGGCCCATGCACACAAATCGTCCCAAAGCACACCGCTTCCTACCCGCACCAGCACATGGTCCTGCAGCCTCACGGGCTGGATGAACCTGATGCGGGAATGAAGCACCGTCCCGGGGAAATCGCCGGTGAACAGGAGGTTGCTGCCGCCGCCTATGTGCAAAAAAGGTCTGGGGAGGCTCCCGTCGCCGAGGGCCTCCACCAGTTCTTCTATGCTGTCATATTCGACCACGCAGCCTGCGCTTACCTTCATGCCGAAGGTGTTCATCAGGGCGAGGGAACAGTTCATGCTTTTGTCCATCAGTCGAGCGAGTGTATTGCCAGACCGCTGCGGAGCTTAGGCTCGAACCAGGTGGTCTTGGGGGGCATTATGTTGCCGCTGTCGGCGATGGCTATAAGCTGTGCCATGGACACGGGATACAGGGCGAAGGCCACTGCCATTTCGCCGCTGTCAACCCTGCGGGAGAGTTCGCCAAGACCGCGTATACCGCCCACGAAGTCTATCCTCTTGTCTGTGCGTAAATCCTTGATTCCCAATATCTTGTCAAGCACGAGACCGGAGAGCACGGTGACATCCAGCACTCCGATGGGGTCGTTGTCGTCGTAGCGTCCGGGCTTGGCGGTAAGGCTGTACCAGCGGCCGCCAAGATACATGGAGAAATTGTGCAGTCCCGTGGGGGCATAGGGCTCGCCCACGGAGGCCTCGGAGACTGTGAAATCCTCTTCGAGGGCTTTCAGGAAGGCCTCGGGAGTGAGGCCGCTGAGGTCCTTGACCACGCGGTTGTAGTCAATTATCTTGAGCTGGCTCTCGGGGAAGCACACCGCCATGAAGAAGTTGTATTCCTCGTCGCCGGTATGGGCGGGATTCTGGCCGCGCTTCTCGGCTCCTACCCTTGCCGCAGCAGCCGTACGGTGGTGTCCGTCAGCCACATAGAAAGCATCCACCTTAGTGGTGAATATATCCGTTATGCGGGCTATCACCTCGTCGTCGGTGATGGGCCAGAAGGTGTGTCCGAAGTTGTTCTCGTCTCTGAAGGCATACTCGGGCTCGGCGGAGGCGGCCTTTGCCACTATTGCGTTGAGCTCCTCATTGTCCTTGTAGGCGAAGAAAACAGGCTCTATGTTGGCATTCTGTATGCGCACATGTATCATCCTGTCGTCTTCCTTGTCCTTGCGGGTGAGCTCGTGCTTCTTTATCTTGCCGCTGGCGTAGTCGTCGGTATGGGCGCAGAGCACAAGTCCGTACTGGGTGCGCTCCCCCATCCTCTGGGCATATACATAGTAGCAGGGCTTGGAATCCCGCACCAGCCAGCCCCTTTCCTGCCATTCACGGAAATTGGCGACGGCCTTGTCGTATGTCCTCTGCTCATGCTCTCCGGCTATGGGCTCGAAATCTATTTCCGGCTTGGTGATGTGCAGCAGGGACTTCTCCCCTGCCATGTTCCTGGCTTCCTGCGAGTTAAGCACATCGTACGGAGGTGCCGCGACCTCGGTGACCAGATTCTTGGGCGGCCTTATTGCCGCAAAAGGCTTTACACGTACCATATTCTATTTGTTGACTTGGAAACGGGTGTTTCCGGTTGCGAAATAGTCCACTATCTGTCGTGCCGCGGCAAGACCCGCGTTCATGTTGGCCTCTGCAGTCTGCGCACCCATCTTCTTGGGAGTGGCGAAGATACGGAGTCCGAACTTCTCGCGGAGGGCCTCGTAGTTGTCGGGAGCCACGTCGGTGATGTATTTGAGGTCGGGCCTATCTTCGAGGGCGCGCTCGAGGCCTTCCTCGTCTATGACTTCCTTGCGGGCGGTATTCACCAGGGTAGCGCCCTTGGGCATCTTGGTGATAAGGTCGTAACCAATTGACTTGATGGTGCTTGGAAGGGCGGGAATATGCACGGAGACATAGTCGGAACGGCTGTACAACTCCTCGACGGAGAACACGGGCTCAGCGCCGCCTGCCTTGATCTGCTCGGGGGTGAGGAAGGGGTCGAGGGCCAGAAGGTCCATGCCCAGGGCCTTGGCCTTTGCGCCTACCAGACGGCCCACGTTGCCGAAGGCCTGGATGCCCACCCTCTTGCCGGAGATTTCGCTGCCGGTGGCGGGAGTGAACTGGGTGCGGGCCATGTATATCATCATGGCGACCGCGAGTTCGGCCACGGCGTTGGAGTTCTGTCCGGGGGTGTTCATCACGACTATGCCCTTGGCGGATGCCGCCGAAAGGTCCACGTTGTCGAAGCCTGCACCTGCACGCACGACAATCTTGAGGGCGGGAGCGGCTGCAATCACCTCGGCAGTCACCTTGTCGGAACGGATGATAAGGGCCTGTGCATCGGCGACGGCCTCGATGAGCTGTGCCTGTCCTTCATATTTCTCTATAAGGGCGAATTCGTGGCCTGCGGCCTCGATGATGTCCTTTATGCCTTTGACGGCTGCCGCCGAAAAGGGCTTCTGGGTTGCGACTAAAACTTTCATTTCTTAAGGTCTTCAAATTCTTTCATGCATTCGACGAGAGCCTCCACATCCTCGATGGGGCAGGCGTTGTACAGCGAAGCGCGGAAACCGCCGACGCTGCGATGGCCCTTGATGCCTATCATGCCGCGGCTCTTGGCGAAGGCCATGAACTCGTCCTGGAGGTCTTCCTTGCCGGGAGCCATCACGAAGCAGACGTTCATCAGGGAACGGTCCTCCTTGGCGGCAGTGCCGATGAACATGGAGTTGCGGTCAATCTCATCGTAGAGCAGGGCTGCCTTCTTCTTGTTCATTTCGTACATGGCCTCGACTCCGCCAAGGCCCTTGAGCCACTTGAGAGTCTCTTTCATCACGAAGATATTGAACACGGGAGGAGTGTTGAACATGGAGAGCTTGTCGATATGGGTTCGGTAGTCGAGCATGGTGGGGATATGACGGCTGACGCGGCCCAGGGCATCCTTGCGGATAATGGCGAAAATCACTCCTGCAGGACCGACGTTCTTCTGGGCACCGCCGTAGATGAGGTCGTACTTGGACACATCGACGGGGCGGCTCATGATATCGGAAGACATGTCGGCAATGAGAGGAACGGGGCAGTCGATATCCTCGTGAATCTCCGTGCCGTAAATGGTATTGTTGGTGGTAATATGCAGATAATCAAGGTCTTTTGGAATATCGAATCCCTTGGGGATATAAGTATAGTTCTTGTCCTTGGAGCAGGCGAGCGCATAGGCCTCGCCTATTCCCTGGGCCTCGACCAGAGCCTTGTGGGCCCATACGCCGGTATCCAGATACGCAGCCTTCTTCTCAAGGAAGTTCATTGCGACATAAAGGAACTGAAGCGAAGCGCCGCCGCCCAAGAACACGACTTCGTGCGTGTCGGGAATGTGAAGGAGTTCCTTCCAAAGGGCTCTACACTCGTCCATAACAGCATCCCACTCCTTTGTCCTGTGGGAAATGGAGATAAGGGAAACACCGGTGCCGCTGAAATTCTTCAGGGCCTCGATGGCATTGTCGATGGCTACCTGCGGCAATACGCAAGGGCCTGCATTGAAAACGTGAACTTTGCTCATATCTAAAAATTACAAATGTTTTAAAATAATGGTCCAAATATAACGATTATTTATCTATTTGGCAATATCAGCTTCAAGAATTGTCAAAATACAGTCATCTATGTCATTCGCCGAGCATGTGAACTCTTCCATCCTGGACAGGGGAACGGCCGTGCTTATGCTGCAACGCTCGCCGAAATCCTGGCCCGTCTGGGGGAGTTTCATGTCCTTGAGGAGCTTCATGACGGAGTTCATGCTGAGATAGCCAAAGTCCAGCCGGCATGCCCTGGTGGCCGTTTTCTCCACCACGAGGGCATTGTCGAGGGCATCCGCCGTGGAGATCTTGTAGGCCTTGATAAGTCCGGGAATGCCGAGCTTTATCCCGCCGAAGTACCTCACCACTACCACCAGAGTGTCGCTAAGGCCCCGCGAGTCTATCTGTCCGAGTATGGGCCTGCCCGCCGAGCCGGAAGGCTCGCCGTCGTCGCTGGAGCGGAACACGTCCCCCTTGTAGCCCAGCCTGTAGGCATAGCAATGATGGCGCGCATCGTGGTATTCCTTGCGAAGGGCGGACACTATCTCCTTGACCTGCAACTCGTTCTCTACGGGATAGGCCTTGGCTATGAAACGGCTCCCCTGGTCCTTGAACAGGCCTTCGGAGGGCTCGCCTATGCTCTTGTATGTATCTTTTATTTCCATACAAGTGTAAAATTAAGAATAAATGTCCGATAAAGCAAAAATTTAATCGTTTCTGCCGACTTTGTCCGAGTTTGGCACGATAATGGAAATAGACTAAAGCGACAAACACATAAGCTTAGTTTTAATCATATTGAATAGGTGAAACAAAAACCCGCTGCCGGTCGTGAGATTCGCAGCGGGTTTTCTCTTTATTTCAGTTCGTTCTCAAGGCCGGGCATATAACTTGATTCCCCTGGTGTAGAACGCATCTTCCCTGTCCGTCTCGCGGCAGTCGCCTATCGAATCGAAAACGGCCATATATTTATCATTGCGGAAGACGGTCTTCTCCTCGTCGGGCGAATCCAGCCTTTCGATTATATTGCAGCGCAGCAGTTCCTTCTGCTTTGATTTATCCTCATAGAAAATCACCACTACATCGTCTTCGTAAATATAATAGGCATTGTCCGGCAGAAGAAGAGTATATCCGTCCAGAGCGACGGCCTTCTCCCTCTTATATACGAGGGGCTCTTTATCCGCATTCGGATTCTCGCGGACCTTCTCCAGCATACGTTGCGAATACTCCAACTGGCCGTATGGACCATATACCTTCTCAAACTCGTCCCAGCCCATATTCCTGCGAAGATAGTCAAGGGCGCTTTCGGCTGTTTCCCATTTTCGCTGCAGGTCCTCCGATGCGACCATCTCATTATATGGAGCTTTCTCGGGGAACTTTCCGTCCACCAGGAGGTCCGGGAGCACCTTATCCAGCCTCGCTCCCTGGCTGCGGATTCCGATGTCCGAGGCCCTGATGCCGGGAATGTATGTCAGCAGCACCGCCGCCGCGCCGACAATCAGGCTCATACGCAGGAACTTATGTTTCCCTCTAAGGAGCAGCATCAGTGTGAACAGGGTCATAAGCAGGGAAATCGCAATGAGGTAAACCCTCATTTCAGTCAGGCCGTACTCTCCGACGCGCCGCACGATGCCTATCCACAGAAGGACGAGAGGACTCAGGGCAATATATGGGAAACACTTGTAGAACAGGTCGAAATGACGGGTGGTGAGCAGTTCCTCCAGCAGGCGGCACACCAGAGCCACGCCTATGAATCCGCTGACAAGATATGCCACTCCGCCGTCGGGCAGCCTCCACAGAACCAGTATTCGCAGGATATAGGCATAAAGGATTACGGAATAGACCAAAAGCGCCGGCGTGAGTATATATTCGACTACGATGGTCAGGAAACGGTTGCCTTTCCATTCCCCCCTGGCTTCAGAGACAAAGCTGCAACAGAGCATGGGGGCCGCGACCAGCCAGATCAGCAGCTGGGGGTATCTGTACCACCTCCCATTCAGGGTGTCCGGCACGAAGAGGAAGTCCACGGAATAGATGATGGAGAGCAGCGTCAGCGACACTACGCCGGCTACAAGGACGGCGGTAATGCCTTTGAACATGGTATGAAGGATGACCTTGGCGTACCCCTCGTCGTCTTTCTTCCCGCCGGAGGCGAACAGCAGCATGAATGCAATCAGGTACAATACAAATTCGCCTGCATTGCTCATCCTGGGTTCCCAGACAAACAGAGGTATCAATAAAAGCGCAGATACCCAGTAGCAGGCCGTCCACACAGCCGAGTCCTTCTTGTCGGAGAAGCGGTGAAGGCAGAATGACAGTATCAGAAGAGGGAAAAAGTAGATGAACGGATAGGAAGACTTGATTACGTCTTCATGACACAGGATGGCAAGCACAAAGGCTGCAATAGAAATCAGAGCTTCCACGGGAAAATCCAGGAAACTGCGGCAGAGCCCGTGCCAGATGGCACCGACCCGCTTCACAAATGAATTTGGTTGGTGAGTCATCAGGTGTTAGTTTTAGAACCCGTTCCGCAATAATCATGCCACCTTTGTGCCCTTTCGCCCCGCCGAGATTGCTAAAAACCAATTCTGCGACGGGCATTATTGTCCAGTTTTTCCGCCTCTGTTCCCCAAAAGTAACGAAGGTCCTGCAAAAAGTAACCATGGTGAAGTAACTAAGCCCTCGATTACGAAGAAACAGGTGGATATTGTTAATTTCTGCTATGTCCCCAGAACGGCAAAAGAGATTATGGACAGGTTGGGCATAACTAATCAAACTAAGAACCGTCAGCACTATATCACACTGTGTCCAACCGTTATTTCCACAACGGCTCATTCTGCCAGGTGGCCGGGAAGCCCATCGCATTGACATCCACCTCGGGGTGGGCTGCAAGGAGGGCCTTGAAGTCCTTGACAAAGGTATTGTCCGGCTGGATGGCATTAAGCCAATAAACCATACAGGATAGAGCAGCGTAAAGCCGGAATGTGGGGAAGTGGAAATCAGAGAGCCAAAGTCCGCTCAATTTCCGAGGAAGCTGTGGGCTATCCATCAAGTTTCTATTCCAGATACGATTGTGATGGGCACAGCAGTTACGAAGACCACCAACGGAACGCATCCAACTCTCAAGCACCTCATGCTGAGGGATTGAGAAGGAACGCGCTATCTGTTTCTTGACCTTATTGTCTGAGAAGTTGAAATAGAACTTGGTCAAATTGCCAAAAGATGCAAGTTCCAACGCCTTCCACGCAGGAGGGAAACTCTCCTTGCCATACTTAAGATAGTGGTCTTTGATGAATTCCTCTTTGGAACGGTCGAGTTCCTGAACCAGGCTGCTTATGTTTTCAACATGGTTGAATTTATTATTGACAAGGCGCTCGTCGGAATACCAAAATGGGCCATATTGTTCCGTAAAGACCTGAATCATTCTGGACCGCAAGGCAATCTCTATGGTCTGGATGCAGGAGAAGGCCAACATCCGGAGAGCAGAGTCAAACTCGTATAGAGCAACGGCCGATTCAAAAGTGCTACCCGGTTTATAGATATGTGTCTCCTTATCCTGCTCCAACGGGCGAAAGTAGGCGGCTATACGGAAATAGGAAACTTTCTGGAAGAAATCTTGGGCCTTACCTACGTCTGAAATGGTAAGTCCCCTCTCGTGTAGCATCTCGATGAGGTCTGTGATGCTCTTAGCAGTCTTAGTGTATTCCATACTATATAAAATAAAAGTTCCGCCCTGGTACGCTGTTCAAGTGGGAAGCGTGGCGGATTCAAGCATTGCAAATATACGGCTTTTTTTAGAAAACCAAAAATATTTTTGCTTTTTGTCACGCTTGGATTCGTGGTTATCGGCCTTTCCAACGACATCAGCCCTTACACCATAACCCAATGGACCGGGCACTCTTCCCTTGCCGCCATGAAGCCGTACATGGCCATCGCCGACAAGGAGAAAAAGAATGCAATGAAAAAGTTTGATGA